>NZ_JBTYHB010000048.1:0-67269 GCF_054871485.1 Streptomyces sp. UC4497
ACGGGTGAGGTGTCGGGGCGGTCGACCGTTCCCACGTCACGGGGGGGGGGCCCGGCCCCCGGCGGGGCCAGGCCCCCCCGGGGGGGGTATTACCCCCACCGCCCCCCCCGCCCCCCCCCCCCCGGGGGCCCCCCCCCCCCCCCCCGGGGGGGGGGGGGGGGGGCCGGCCCCCCCCCCCCCACCCCGCTCACGTGATCAACAGCAAGTTGACGTGCCAACTCGGAGCGTGGTGGACTTCCCCCGCCATATACGGCAGCAGTTGAGGAAGCCGGTGCGAATCCGGCGCGGTCCCGCCACTGTGAGCCCCCTTATCGAGAGGGGCGAGCCAGGAACTCTCGCTGCCGGTCTCGTCGAACCAGGGCGTGGACACCCTGAGTGAGGACACCTACCGCCATGCTCGCCCCGCGCGGCACTTGGCGGCACGAGCGCGTGTATGCGTGCGGTGCCGCCGCCGGAATCTTCGCCGACCTTCTGCTCGGCGATCCGCGCCGTGGGCACCCCGTCGCCGGATTCGGGCGCGCCGCAGCGGCCGTCGAGCGCGTTCTGTGGCGTGACCATCGCGGCGTGGGCGCCCTGCACACCGTGGTGTGTGCCGGTGGCGCCGCCGCTCTCGCCGCCGTCGCCTCCCGTGCCGTACGCCGCTCCCCCGCCGCCTCTGTCGCGTTGACGGCCGCCGCCACCTGGGCCGTCGTCGGCGGCACCTCGCTGGGCCGTGAGGCACGCGGCGTAGGGGCCGCCCTTGAGTCCGGGGACGTGGAGCGCGCCCGGGAGCTGTTGCCCCGGCTGTGCGGCCGTGACCCGCAGGGGCTCGACGCCGACGGGATCGCCCGCGGCGTCGTCGAGTCCGTCGCCGAGAACACCTCCGACGCCGTCGTGGGCGCGCTCGTGTGGGGTGCGATCGGCGGGGTGCCGGGCCTGGTCGCCTTCCGCGCCGTGAACACGCTCGACGCGATGGTCGGGCACAAGTCCGTGAAGTACCGGCGGTTCGGCTGGGCCTCGGCCCGCCTCGACGACGTGGCCGGCTGGCCGGGGGCGCGCCTCACCGGCGCCCTCGCGGTCCTCGCCGGTGGCCGCCCCCGGCAGGCGCTGGACGCGTGGCGGGCGGACGCGCGGCGCCACCCCAGCCCGAACGCCGGCGTCGTCGAGTCCTCCTTCGCGGGGGCGCTCGGGGTACGGCTCGGCGGGACCTTGGCGTACGGCGGCCGGGTCGAGCACCGGCCGGTGCTGAACGCGCCGGGGCGCGCGGTCGAGGTGCGTGATGTGGATCGGGCCGTGCGCTTGTCGCGGCGGGTGTCTCTGTTGGCCTTGGGAGTCTGTGTGGGTGCGCGAGTCTGTGTGGGTGCGCGAGTCTGTGTGGGTGCGCGACGGATACGAGCGCGGGGGCGACGATGACGGGCGGAGGGCTGCTCGTCGCGGGGACCACCTCCGACGCGGGCAAGAGTGTCGTCACGGCCGGGATCTGCCGGTGGCTGGTGCGCCAGGGCGTGAAGGTCGCGCCGTTCAAGGGGCAGAACATGTCCCTGAACTCGTTCGTGACCAGGGAGGGCGCCGAGATCGGGCGCGCGCAGGCCATGCAGGCGCAGGCCGCGCGGGTCGAGCCGAGCGCGCTGATGAATCCGGTGCTGCTCAAGCCCGGCAGCGACCGCAGCAGCCAGGTCGTACTCATGGGCAAACCCGTGGGCGAGCTGAGTGCGCGCGGGTATCACGGTGGGCGGCAGGCGGCGCTGCTCGACACCGTCGTCGGGTGTCTGGAGGAGCTGCGGGCCACCCATGACGCCGTGATCTGTGAGGGCGCCGGGTCGCCCGCCGAGATCAATCTGCGGCGCACCGACATCGTGAACATGGGGCTCGCGCGGGCGGCGCGGCTGCCGGTGCTCGTCGTGGGGGACATCGATCGGGGCGGGGTGTTCGCTTCGTTCTTCGGGACGACCGCGCTGCTGGCTCCTGAGGATCAAGAGCTTCTTGCCGGGTATCTGGTGAACAAGTTCCGGGGTGACGTGAGCCTGTTGGAGCCGGGGCTCGACATGCTCAAGTCCCTTACGGGGCGGGCGACTTATGGTGTGCTGCCGTTCCAGCACGGGCTCGGGATCGACGAGGAGGACGGGCTCCGGGTGTCCCTGCGGGGGGCCGTACGGGAGTCGGTCGTGGCGCCGCCGGTGGGCGAGGACGTGCTGCGGGTCGCCGTGTGTGCGGTGCCGCTGATGTCGAACTTCACCGATGTGGACGCGCTGGCCGCCGAGCCCGGTGTCGTCGTGCGGTTCGTGGACCGGGCCGAGGAGCTCGTCGACGCGGATCTGGTCGTGGTGCCGGGGACGCGGGGGACGGTGCGGGCGCTGGATTGGTTGCGCGAGCGTGGGCTTGCGGACGCGATCGCGCGGCGGGCTGCCGAGGGGCGTCCGGTTCTCGGTATTTGCGGTGGGTTCCAGGTGCTCGGCGAATCGATCGAGGACGAGGTCGAGTCGCGAGCCGGCGTCGTGGACGGGCTCGGGCTGCTTCCCGTACGGGTGCGGTTCGAGGCCGAGAAGACGCTTGCGAGGCCGGTCGGGGAGGCGCTCGGGGAGTACGTCGAGGGGTACGAGATCCATCACGGGGTCGCCGATGTGCGGGGTGGCGAGGCGTTCCTGGACGGGTGCCGGGTGGGGTCCGTGTGGGGGACGCATTGGCACGGGTCGCTGGAGGCGGACGGGTTTCGGCGGGCGTTCCTTCGGGAGGTCGCGGCGGGGGCCGGGCGGAGGTTCGTTCCAGCGGCGGACACGTCGTTCGAGGCGTTGCGGGAGGAGCAGCTTGATCGGCTCGGGGATCTGATTGAGCGGCATGCCGATACGGATGCGTTGTGGCGGTTGATCGAGGGGGGTGCGCCTGGGGGGTTGCCGTTTGTGCCGCCTGGGGCGCCGTGATGGGAGTCGCCCCCGCCGCCCCTTCCCGTCCCGTCCCTGGGGGCTGCGCCCCCTTGCCCCCCAAAAGATTGCGCAGTTCCCCGCGCCCCTGATCGTCCCCTGGACACGTTTTACTCGCTGGAGGTTGTCGGCTGATGCCTACCCCTTATCCGTTCACCGCTGTCGTCGGGCAGGATGATCTGCGGCTTGCCCTGTTGCTCAATGCCGTGTCTCCCGCCGTGGGTGGTGTGCTCGTGCGTGGGGAGAAGGGGACTGCCAAGTCCACCGCCGTGCGGGCGCTTTCCGCGTTGATGCCGGATGTCGATGTCGTCGCCGGGTGTCGGTTCTCGTGTGATCCGGCGGCGCCCGATCCGCAGTGCCCAGACGGGCCGCACGCCGACACGCCTGGTGCTCAACGAGGCGCGCGCATGGTCGAGTTGCCCGTCGGTGCCTCCGAGGACCGGCTCGTGGGTGCGCTCGACATCGAGCGGGCGCTCTCCGAGGGCGTGAAGGCCTTCGAGCCGGGGCTGCTCGCCGACGCCCATCGCGGGATTCTGTATGTGGATGAAGTGAATCTGCTGCATGATCACTTGGTCGACCTGCTGCTTGATGCTGCTGCCATGGGGGCCTCCTACGTCGAGCGCGAAGGTGTCTCCGTGCGGCATGCCGCGCGTTTTCTGCTCGTAGGGACGATGAATCCCGAAGAGGGTGAGCTGCGGCCGCAGTTGCTCGACCGGTTCGGGCTGACCGTGGAAGTTGCGGCTTCGCGTGAGCCGGAGCAGCGGGTGGAGGTCGTCAAGCGGCGACTCGCCTACGACGACCACCCGGAGGAGTTCGCCGGGCGGTGGGCCGAGGACGAGGCCGAGGTGCGGGCCAAGATCGTCGCCGCGCGTGAGCTGCTGCCCCAAGTACGGCTCGGTGACCGGGCGTTGACGCAGATTGCCGCCACGTGCGCGGCCTTCGAGGTGGACGGCATGCGCGCCGACATCGTGATGGCGCGCACCGCCACCGCGCTCGCCGCCTGGGCGGGGCGCACCGACGTGCTCGCGGAGGACGTGCGGCAGGCCGCGCTGCTCGCGCTCCCGCACCGCAGGCGCCGCAACCCCTTCGACGCGCCGGGTCTCGACGAGGACAAGCTCGACGAGACCCTGGACGAGTTCACACCCGAGGACGAGCCCGAAGGGAACTCCGAGGGCGACGGAGACGGGGACGACGATCCCGACGGGGGGCCCGACGGTGGCGGTCCCGGTGGTGGCGTGCCGCCGCAGGACGGGCCGCACGACGCACCGCAGGAGACCAAGGACCCGCAGGACACACCGAACCCGCAGGACGACGCTCCGGCCGGTGACGACCGGGAGGACTCCCCCGAGGAGCCCGCCGCCGCCCCCGCGTCCGGCGGCGGAGCCCCCGAGCAGAAGCCCGTGTCGGCCGGCGAGCCCTTTCGTACGAAGATGCTGAGCGTTCCCGGCCTCGGCGAGGGAGCCGCGGGGCGGCGCTCGCGGGCGCGTACCGAGCACGGCCGCACCACGGGGTCGATGCGGCCCCGCGGCGCCCTGACGAAGCTGCACCTGGCGGCGACCGTGCAGGCCGCCGCCCCGCACCAGCGGGCGCGCGGGCGTACGGGACGGGGGCTCGTCGTGCGCCGCGACGACCTGCGGCAGGCGACCCGCGAGGGGCGTGAGGGGAACCTCGTCCTGTTCGTGGTCGACGCCTCCGGGTCGATGGCGGCGCGGCAGCGGATGACCGCCGTGAAGGGTGCCGTGCTGTCGCTGCTGCTGGACGCGTACCAGCGGCGGGACAAGGTGGGGCTCGTGACCTTCCGGAAGTCGGCGGCCGAGGTCGCCCTGCCGCCCACGTCGAGCGTGGACGCGGCGGCGAGCCGCCTCGAGTCGCTGCCGACCGGCGGGCGCACCCCGCTGGCGGCCGGGCTCCTCAAGGCGCACGAGGTCCTGCGCGTGGAGCGGCTGCGGGATCCGGCGCGGCGGCCCCTGATGGTCGTCGTGACCGACGGGCGGGCGACCGGCGGTCCCGAGCCCGTGCAGCTGGCGGGCCGCGCGGCCGGGCTGCACGCCGCCGAGGGGACGGCGAGCGTCGTCGTCGACTGCGAGACCGGCATGGTGCGGCTCGGGCTCGCCACCGAACTCGCGGGCCGACTGGGCGGCACCGCCGTCACGCTGGACGAGCTGCGGGCGGACTCGATCGCCGGGCTCGTGAAGGACGTCACTGGAACGCAGAACACCATCAGGAGGGCCGCTTAAATGCCGCAGGGACAGCCGAGTGTCGTACCGAACGACGGACTGACGACACGTCAGCGTCGCAACCGCCCACTGGTGTTCGTGCACACGGGCATAGGCAAGGGCAAGTCGACGGCCGCGTTCGGGCTCGCGCTGCGCGCCTGGAACCAGGGGTGGCCGATCGGGGTGTTCCAGTTCGTCAAGTCGGCGAAGTGGAAGGTCGGCGAGGAGAACGCGCTCAAGACGCTCGGCGCGAGCGGCGAGGGCGGCACCGTGGCCTGGCACAAGATGGGCGAGGGCTGGTCGTGGGTGCAGCGCGACGACCAGGCCGACAACGAGGAGAAGGCGCGCGAGGGCTGGGAGCAGGTCAAGCGGGACCTGGCCGCCGAGACGTACAAGCTGTACGTGCTCGACGAGTTCGCCTACCCGATGCACTGGGGCTGGATCGACGTGGACGACGTCGTCGAGACGCTGCGGAACCGTCCCGGGCAGCAGCATGTCGTCATCACCGGTCGCAACGCCCCTGAGAAGCTGGTCGAGTTCGCGGATCTCGTCACCGACATGTCGAAGGTGAAGCACCCGATGGACGAGGGCCAGAAGGGCCAGCGGGGCATCGAGTGGTAGCCACCCCGCCCGTGAGTGTGCCCCGCCTGGTGATCGCCGCGCCCGCCTCCGGCACCGGCAAGACGACCGTGGCGACGGGCCTGATGGCGGCGTTCGCCGAGCGCGGGCTCGCCGTGTCGCCGCACAAGGTGGGGCCCGACTACATCGACCCCGGCTACCACGCGCTCGCGACCGGCCGTCCCGGGCGGAACCTCGACGCGTACATGTGCGGGCCCGAGCTGGTCGCCCCGCTGTTCGCGCACGGCTCGGCGGGGTGCGAACTCGCCGTCGTGGAAGGCGTGATGGGGCTGTTCGACGGGGCGTCGGGAGAGGGCGAGCTGGCCTCGACGGCGCACGTCGCGAAGCTGCTCAAGGCCCCTGTCGTGCTCGTCGTCGACGCGTCCTCGCAGTCGCGGTCGGTGGCCGCGCTCGTGCACGGCTTCGCCTCCTTCGACCCCGAGGTGCGCCTCGCGGGCGTCATCCTCAACAAGGTCGGCTCCGATCGCCACGAGGAGCTGCTGCGCGAGGCCATGGAGGAGGTCGGCGTCCCGGTGTTCGGGGCGCTGCGCCGCGCTCCCCAAGTGGCCACGCCGTCACGCCACTTGGGCCTGGTCCCGGTGGCCGAGCGGAGCAATGAGGCCGTGGACTCGGTGCGGGCGTCGGCGGCGATGGTGCGGGAGGGGTGCGACCTGGAGGGGTTGCTGGCCCTGGCAAAAACGGCTCCCCCACTGACGACGGAGACGTGGAGCCCGCCGGAGGTCGCCGCGATGCCGGACAGGCCCGTCGTGGCGGTCGCGGGTGGTGCCGCGTTCACGTTCTCGTACACCGAGCACACGGAACTGCTCCGCGCGGCCGGCGCCGACGTCGTCACGTTCGACCCGCTGCACGACGAGTCCCTCCCGGAGGACACCGCGGCGATCGTCATCGGTGGCGGCTTCCCCGAGGTCTACGCCCCCGAGCTCTCCGCCAACGAACAGCTCCGCAAGGCCGTGGCCGAACTGGCCCGCGGCGGCGCTCCCGTCATCGCGGAGTGCGCGGGCCTGCTCTACCTCTCCCGTTCCCTCGACGGCCAGCCGATGTGCGGGGTGCTCGACGCGGACGCGAAGATGTCCGGCCGGCTCACCCTCGGCTACCGGGACGCCGTGGCCCTGTCCGACAGCCCGCTCACCCCGGCAGGGGCCCGGCTGCGCGGCCACGAGTTCCACCGGACCGTGCTCGAACCGGGCGCGGGGCCCACGCCCGCCTGGGGCATGCGGCTGCCGACGCCGCGCGTCGAGGGCTTCGTACAGGGCGGCGTGCACGCCAGTTATCTGCACACGCACTGGGCGGCGCTGCCGGACATCGCGCACCGCCTGGTCCAGTGGTGCACGCCGTGAGGCACTCAGCCCGCGATACCCACCACGAGCCAGATGAAGGCCGCGCCCGCGACGGTGCACAGCAGCGTCGAACGGGCCGGGTGCTCGTGGTGGGCCTCGGGAAGGATCTCGGCGGCGGCCAGGTAGAGCAGCACGCCGCCGAAGAAGCCCAGATAGCCGCCGAGCAATTGCTCCGGAATGGTGAACAGGAGCGTGGACGCGGCGCCCACGACCGGCGCCGCGGCGTCCGCGAACAGCATGATCAGCGCCTTGCGGCGGGCGTTCCCGTAGAGCCGGGTGATCGTGTACGTGTTGAAGCCGTCGGCGAAGTCGTGGGCGATCACGGCGAGCGCCACGGCGGTGCCCATGCCGCCGCCGATCTGGAAGGCGGCGCCGATCGCCATGCCGTCCATCAGGCTGTGCCCGACCATCGCGGACGCCGCCGTGAGCCCCACCTCCGGGGCCCGGCCGTCCGCCCCTTCCTCCGCCCCATGGGCGGCCTGGCGGCGGGCCAGCAGGTGCTCCATGATGTGCGCGCCGAGGAATCCGGCCACGAACAGCAGCAGCGCCGCCGGCACCCCGAAGACCTCACCGCCCAAGGCCTCCAGCGCCTCGGGCAGCAGGTCGAGGCCGACGACGCCGAGCATCAGCCCGCCGGCGAGACCGAGCACCAGGTGGCGCCGGTCGGTGACCCGCTGCGCGGTCCAGCCGCCGACCAAGGTCATCAGGAAGGCGCTCAGCGCCACGATCACGGCCATGGCCCCTTGCTAACCCATCCGGGGGCCTCCGCGCACATCCTGCGTGGCGTGGTCGTCGGTGTCGGGGCCAGGTCCGGCGCCCCGGCGGACGAAGTTCTCGGGCTCGTCCGGGCCGTGCTGGCCGAGGCGGGCGCGACGGACGTCCTGGCGCTCGCGACGGTCGACGCCAAGGGCCGGGAGCCCGGCATCGTCGCGGCGGCCGAGGCGCTGGGCGTGCCCCTGGAGACGTACGACGCCGAGCGGCTCGCCGCCGTCCCCGTGCCGCATCCGTCCGCGCGGGCCCGCGACGCCGTGGGCACCCCGTCGGTCGCCGAGGCCGCCGCGCTCGTACGGGGCGGTGAACTGCTCGTCCCGAAGCGGACGTCGGCCGGGGCGGGCGGGGGCCCGGGCCGGGTGACGTGTGCGGTGGCGCGGCCCGGGTAGGGACCGGCCCGGCTTCTCCCCCCTGCAGGATTCCCCCTCTCGCCCTCCCCGCAAGGAGCCCGACCCCATGCACACCCCTCCCCCGGCCCTGCTCGCCGCCCTGGAGCAACGGCTCGACGACGTCCTGGGCGGCGGCCCCCGCACACCGCGCGACCGGGCCGATGTGACCGTGCTGCTCGTCGGGGCCGGCTCGGCCGACGCCGCGGCCAACGCCGAACTCGCCGCCGCCGCACGGCTGTTGTGGGAGGGAAGCGGCTACGCGGGCGTGGAGCCGGCGTACGTGTCGGCGGCGCCCGACGTGCCCGCGGGGCTCGACCGGTGTGCGGCGCTCGGCGCGCGGCGGGTCGTCGTGCTGCCCTACGGAAACCTGCCGTCGGAGCGGTTCCACGCGCAGGCCGTGGGGTGGGCCGCGGCGCATCCGGAGGTGGACGTGCGCTGCGCGGCCGCCCCGGACGTGGCGGACCCGGTCGGCGGACCCGATCTGCGGCACCACGGGGACGCCGAAGTCCGCGACGACGGCGAGAAGTTGACGGATCTCGCGGTGAACGTGCGCACGGGCACGCCGCCGTCCTGGCTGCGGGAGCACATCGCCGGGTCCCTGGAAGGTCTCGCGGCGTATCCCGACGGGCGGGCCGCGCGGGCCGCGGTGGCGGCGCACCACGGGGTGCCGGTGGAGCGGGTGCTGCTCACGGCCGGGGCGGCGGAGGCGTTCGTGCTGCTCGCGCGGGCACTGCGGGTGCGCAGACCCGTGGTCGTACACCCTCAATTCACCGAGCCCGAAGCGGCGTTGGAGGATGCCGGGCACGCGGTGGGGCGGGTGCTGCTGCGGGAGGAGGACGGGTTCCGGCTCGATCCGGCGCTCGTGCCGCACGACGCGGATCTGGTGGTCGTCGGCAACCCCACGAACCCGACCTCCGTGCTGCACCCGGCGGAGGCGCTGACCCGGCTGGCGCGCCCCGGGCGGTTCCTGGTGGTCGACGAGGCGTTCATGGACGCCGTGCCGGGCGAGCGGGAGTCCCTGGCGGGGCGGACGGACGTGCCGGGGCTCATCGTGCTGCGGAGCCTGACGAAGACGTGGGGACTTGCCGGGTTGCGGGTCGGGTACGTGGTGGCGGAGCCGGAGGTGGTGGCGGCGCTCGAGCAGGCGCAGCCGCTGTGGCCGGTGTCCTCGCCCGCGCTCGTCGCCGCGCAGGCGTGCGTGTCCGCCCGCGGGGTGGCGGAGGCGGCGGACGCGGCGGACGCCGTCGCGGCGGACCGGGAGTATCTGGTGGGCCTGCTGCGGGGGTTGGCGTCGCACGGGGTGTCGGTGGCCGGACCCGCGGAGGGGCCGTTCGTCCTGGTGCGGATCCCCGGCGCCGGGGTGGTGCGGGAGCGGTTGCGCGGGGCGGGGTTCGCGGTGCGTCGCGGCGACACCTTCCCGGGCCTCGGCCCGGACTGGGTCCGCGTCGCGGTGCGGGGGCGGGGGACGAGCGACGCGTTCGTCGCGGCGTTGTCCGGGGTTCTGCATTCAAGCCCCTGCGGCGATTGACTGGCCCAACCGCCGCAGGGGGCTCAAAGGAGTGGCTTGACAGTTACGCCCGGCCGCGGCCCCGGCGGGCCATGGCCACCGCTCCACCGCCGGCGGCAAGCAGCACGATCGCGCCGCCCGCGATGTACGGGGTCATCTCATTGCCACCCGTCTCCGCGAGGTCCTGCTTGTCGGCCGCGGGCTGCGCCTGCGTCTTCTGCGCCGGGGTGTCGACCGGGGTGTCGGCCTTCTCACCCTGAGGCTCCGGCTTCGGCGCCGGAGCCTCCGCCGCCTTCGGCGTCTCGCACGTCGCCTCCGCCAGCGTGACCTCGCCGTCCACCTCCGCGACGTTGAGGTTCAACGGGTTGACGTGCACCTTGAGTTGGAGGGCGGAGGCCGCCGCCGTGGTGTCCGTCGTGGAACGGTTGGAGAGGCCGAGGGTCACCTCGCCGACCCCCGGGACCTTGACGGACGTCGTGCCGCCGGTCGACAGCGTGATCTTCTTGCCGAGGACGGTGACGCCGCCCAGCAGGTTCGACTCGGCGACCGGCTTCTCACCCGCCACGCACGTCGCCTTGGACGACACCTGGCCGACCTCGATCAGGGAGAGCAGCGGGAGGCCGGGGACGTGGACCTTGGCGTGGGCGAGCTCCGTGAAGCCCTCCGCCGTGTCGCCCTCGACCGTGGCCTTCGTCCGCGCCACGTCCGCGCGCAGCACGCTGAACGGCTGTCCGCCGTCGACCCCGTCCAACTGGGCGGTCAGCGCGGTCCTGTCGGCGCTCTTGGGCGCCTGCACCTCGTTCAGCGAGACCTTGAGCGGGACGTTCACGGTCTTGTTGAGGAGCGATACGTCGAGTCCTGTGCGGAGCACGACCGCGCCGGCCTTGCCGCCGCTGTGCTCGGTGGCGGCTGCCGGGCCCGCGGTCGCGAGCACGGTGGGGCCGAGGGCGAGCGCGGTGGCGGCGGCGGTCGCGGCGACGCGACGGGCGGGCGTGCGCAGGACGGTGGTCAGGGTGGAGCTGGGCATGCTGGTGGGACCCCCACTGGAGAAATGAACCGGGACAGGGTCGGGACGGGACGGTCCCGACTGGTCATCGTTGAGGGAATCTTTACGCACTGAGAGTGAACGGTCAGCAACCAGGCGTGAGTTCACCCCAACGGGGCGTTTCCGTGCACGTCTTCGAATCTTCGGGCTCGCGCGTTCCCATCCGTCCCATCGCTTTCGCCCAGGGGTCGCCCGTACCGTCGATGCGCCGCTTGTACACGGGTTGACCGCGCGGGCGCCGCCAAGTGGTGTGCAACGAGCCCCGGGGCGCGGGAGTAACGCTGCGTCAACCCACCACGTTGCCCCGCAGCACGATCCTGCGCGGCGCCGCCAGCGCCCGTACGTCCTCGCGCGGATCGGACCCGTAGACCACGAGGTCGGCGGGCGCGCCCTCCTCCAGACCGGGGCGGCCGAGCCAGGACCGCGCTCCCCACGCCGTCGCCGAGAGCGCCTCGACGGGCGGGATGCCGGCCCGCACCAGCTCCTCGACCTCGCCCGCGACCAGGCCGTGCGCGAGGGAGCCGCCCGCGTCCGTGCCGACGTAGACCGGGATCCCGGCGTCGTAGGCGTTGCGGACGGTGTCGTAGCGGCGGTCGTAGAGGCGGCGCATGTGGGCCGACCAGTCGGGGAACTTGCTCTCGCCGCCCGCCGCGAGCTGCGGGAACGTAGCGATGTTCACGAGGGTCGGGACGATCGCGACGCCGCGCTCCGCGAACAGCGGGATGGTGTCGTCGGTCAGGCCCGTGGCGTGCTCGATGCAGTCGATGCCCGCCTCGACGAGATCGCGCAGCGAGTCCTCCGCGAAGCAGTGGGCCGTGACGCGGGCGCCCAGGCGGTGCGCCTCGGCGATCGCCGCCTCGACCGCGTCGCGCGGCCAGCAGGCGCCGAGGTCGCCCGTCCCCCGGTCGATCCAGTCGCCGACGAGCTTGACCCAGCCGTCGCCGCGCCGCGCCTCCTGGGCGACGTACGCGACGAGCTCCTCGGGCTCGATCTCGTGCGCGAAATTGCGAATGTAACGACGCGTGCGGGCGATGTGGCGGCCGGCGCGGATGATGCGCGGCAGATCCTCGCGGTCGTCGACCCAGCGGGTGTCGGAAGGGGAGCCCGCGTCGCGCAGCAGCAGCGTGCCGTGGTCGCGGTCGGTCAGGGCCTGCTTCTCCGCGGTCTCGGCGTCGACGGGTCCGTGCGCGCCGAGCCCGACGTGGCAGTGCGCGTCGACCAGGCCCGGCAGCGCCCAGCCCTCGACCGTGGTGACGTCGAGGCCCGCCGTCACGGGCCGGTCGTATGCGATCCGGCCGTCCACCACCCACAGTTCGTCGCGTACGTCGTCGGGCCCGACGAGGACCCGTCCCTTCACGTGCAGTACCCCGCCAATACTCATGCGCGCAGCCTATGAGGCGGTGGGTACGCTCGGCACTGGCACCCGTACGAACCCGTGAGCGAAGAGAGCACCACCGTGACGCATCCGTTTCTCGACCTGGCCCCGTTGAGCGCCGAGCATTTCGCCTCCATCGAGGACCGTGTGGCCCGGCTGATGGACACCTCGCAGAACGTCGTGATCATGCAGGGTGAGGCGCTGCTTCCGCTGGAGGGCGCGATCCGTGCCGCCGCGGGGCCCAGCACGGTGGCGCTGAACGTGATCACCGGTCCGTACGGTCAGACCTTCGGCGACTGGCTGCGCGACTGCGGCGCCACGGTGCACGACCTGGCGGTGCCCTTCCACACGGCCGTCACCGCCGAGCAGGTCGGGCAGGCGCTCGCCGAGCACCCGGAGATCGACTTCGTGTCCCTGGTGCACGCGGAGGCTGCGACGGGCAACACGAACCCGGTCGCCGAGATCGGTGAAGTGGTGCGGGGGCACGGTGCGTTGTTCTACCTGGACGCCGTCGCGTCGATCGCCGCCGAGCCGGTGCTTCCGGACGCGTGGGGCGTGGACCTGTGCGTGATCGGCGCGCAGAAGGCGATGGGCGGTCCTGCCGGTGTCTCGGCCGTGTCGGTGAGCGCGCGGGCCTGGGAGCGGATGGCCGCCAACCCGAACGCGCCGCGCCACTCCTACCTCTCGCTCCTCGACTGGAAGCAGCGCTGGGTGGACGGCGGCCGCAAGGCGCTGCTGCACGCGCCGGCGCAGCTGGAGATGCTCGCCCTGGAGGCGTGCGTGGAGCGCATCGAGAACGAGGGCCTGGACGCCCTGATGGCGCGGCACGCCTCGGCCGCCGCCGCCACGCGCGCCGGAACGCTCGCGCTGGGCGGTGGACTTGAGCCATACGTCCACGAAGCCCGTGACGCCGCCCCTGTCGCCACTACACTGCGCGCGCCGGCCGGTACGGACGCCCGTGAGCTGGTGGCGAAGGCGCTGGCCGTGGACCCGGTCCTTCCGCTGGTCGCCGGGGGCGGCGCGCTCGCCCAGGAGATGATCCGGGTCAACCACTACGGTCCGCAGGCGACCCGTGGCGTCGTGCAGTCCTCGCTCGCCGCGCTCGGCGGGGCGCTCGCGGAGGCCGGGTTCGAGGTCGATCTGGAAGGGGCGCGAAAGGCGGTCGCGGCCGCCTGGGAATAAGCACCCCGGCGCACGAACCGGCGCACTCACCTCTAGGCGTCGCCCTTTTCGGGGCGGCGCCTTTGTTTTTATCCAGGAATTGTTCAGACAGAATTGTCCCGCGTTTTATCAGAGCCATGCGGCGAGGCTTCCTGTTCTGCTTCTGCCCGCTTTCCCGCAGGGTAAACACCTAGATTTCATCAACGGGAACCGACGTAATTCGGACGCGTCTCGTAGCGATTACGACGCTGTGACGTACTCCACACGAATTTAGATACGACCGCTTTGTCCCCATCAAACCGGGACATACCGCCGCGATCTCGTGCGCGCGCTCACCTGCGCGCGATAACACAGAAGCCCTCGTTACGTAACCCCTTCTGCGGGTGCAATCCCGAAAATTGCTCGGTAAATTCAATTTGCATGACCGCCGCACAAGCGCAATTCCTGGAAGTCGCCGAAGTGGCCCCGGTCCCCGACGGACTGAAGATCGACCACCCCGAGGTGGCCGACGGTGCCGCGATCTGGCGTATCGCCCGCGACTCGAAGGTGCTCGACCTCAACTCCTCCTACAGCTACCTGCTGTGGTGTCGCGACTTCGCCGCCACGTCGGTGATCGCCCGCGACGAGAAGGGCGAGGTGGCCGGTTTCATCACCGGTTACGTACGTCCCGACCGACCCGACATCCTCGTGGTGTGGCAGGTCGCCGTGGACGCTGCGCAGCGCGGGCGCGGCCTGGCGGCCGCACTGCTCGACGGGCTGGCCGCGCGGGTCGCGGCGGCGCGTCCGGTCACCACCCTCGAGACCACCATCACGCCCGACAACGCCGCTTCCCAGGCCCTGTTCACCTCGTTCGCCCGCCGGCACCGCGTCGGTGTGGCCCGCACGGTGCTGTTCGACGCGGGCCTGTTCCCGGACGACGGGCACCTGCCCGAGGAGCTGTACCGCATAGGCCCGCTGGCCTGAGCGCGCCCTCGACCCCACTCATCCCGAACCCCCCTCAACTTCCCTCCCTAGAGGAGTTTTCGCTGTGACCATCACCCAGCCGGACCTGAGCGTCTTCGAGACCCTTGAGTCGGAGGTGCGCAGCTACTGCCGCAGCTGGCCCACCGTCTTCGACCGGGCCCAGGGCAGCCGTATGTACGACGAGGACGGCCACGAGTACCTCGACTTCTTCGCCGGTGCCGGATCGCTCAACTACGGCCACAACAACCCGGTCCTGAAACGCGCCCTGATCGACTACCTGGAGCGCGACAGCGTCGTGCACGGGCTCGACATGTCGACCACGGCGAAGCGCAACTTCCTGGAGTCCTTCCAGAACATCATCCTGCGCCCGCGCGACCTGCCCTACAAGGTCATGTTCCCGGGCCCGACGGGCACCAACGCCGTCGAGTCCGCGCTGAAGCTGGCGCGCAAGGTCAAGGGCCGCGAGTCGATCGTGTCCTTCACCAACGCCTTCCACGGCATGTCGCTCGGCTCGCTCGCGGTGACCGGCAACGCGTTCAAGCGCGCGGGCGCCGGCATCCCGCTGGTGCACGGCACGCCGATGCCGTTCGACAACTACCTCGACGGCCGGACGCCGGACTTCATCTGGTTCGAGCGCCTCCTGGAGGACTCCGGCTCCGGCCTGAACACCCCGGCCGCCGTGATCGTCGAGACGGTCCAGGGCGAGGGCGGCATCAATGTCGCCCGTGCCGAGTGGCTGCGCAAACTGGCGGATGTCTGCGAACGTTGGGACATGCTCCTGATCGTCGACGACATTCAGATGGGCTGCGGCCGCACCGGCGCCTTCTTCTCCTTCGAGGAGGCGGGCATCACGCCGGACATCGTGACCGTTTCGAAGTCCATCAGTGGGTACGGGATGCCCATGTCCCTGTGCATGTTCAAGCCGGAGCTCGACGTCTGGGAGCCGGGCGAGCACAACGGCACGTTCCGAGGCAACAACCCGGCGTTCGTGACGGCCGCCGCTGCCCTGGAGACGTACTGGACCGACGGCGCGGCCATGGAGAAGCAGACCCTGGAGCGCGGCGAGCAGATCGACGAGGTGCTCGGCGCCCTGCGCACGGAGTACCACGACGAGATCGTCGAGTACCGCGGCCGCGGCCTGGTCTGGGGCATCGAGTTCCGCGACAAGGACCGGGCCAACAAGGTCGCCAAGCGGGCCTTCGAGCTGGGCCTGCTCATCGAGACCTCCGGCCCCGAGAGCGAGGTCGTCAAGCTGCTTCCGGCGCTGACGATCACGCCGGAGGAGCTGGACGAGGGTCTGCGCACGCTCACCCGAGCGGTGCGCGAGACCGTCTGACACGCACCACCAAGTTTACGAGGAAAGGCAGCAACTCACCGTGATTGTCCGTTCGTTCAAGGAGATAGAGAACACCGACCGGCACGTGAAGTCGGCGACCGGCACCTGGGAGAGCAAGCGCATCGTGCTTGCCAAGGAGAAGGTCGGCTTCTCTCTGCACGAGACGATCCTCTACGCGGGCACCGAGACCGACATGTGGTACGCCAACCACATCGAGGCCGTGCTGTGCGTGGAGGGCGAGGCCGAGCTCACCAACCGGGAGACCGGTGAGACGCATTGGATCGAGCCGGGGACGATGTACCTCCTGGACGGTCATGAGAAGCACACCATGCGCCCGAAGACCGACTTCCGCTGCGTCTGCGTGTTCAACCCTCCGGTGACCGGACGGGAGGACCACGACGAGAACGGCGTCTACCCGCTGCTGACAGAGGACGAGGAGGCCTGATCCCGATGACGACCGCACCCGACATCACGGACCTGTACCCGACGCGAGGCGCCTCCGAGGTGGCCACGCCGCGTGTCGACCCGGTCGTCTGGTCGGCGGAGGGAGCGCGAGGGCCGATCCGCCAGTCGGACCTCGCCTCCTTCGAGCGGGACGGCTTCCTCGCCATCGACGAGCTGATCGGCCCGGACGAGATCGGCACCTACCAGGCCGAGTTGAACCGTCTGGTCACCGATCCGACGATGCGCGCCGACGAGCGCTCCATCGTCGAGAAGCAGTCGCAGGAGATCCGCTCGGTCTTCGAGATCCACAAGATCAGCGAGGTCTTCGCCAACCTGGTGCGTGACGAGCGCATCGTGGGCCGGGCCCGTCAGATCCTCGGCTCGGACGTCTACGTCCACCAGTCGCGGATCAACGTCAAGCCCGGTTTCGGGGCGCGGGGCTTCTACTGGCACTCGGACTTCGAGACCTGGCACGCCGAGGACGGCCTGCCGAACATGCGGACGGTGTCCGTCTCCATCGCGCTGACGGAGAACTACGACACCAACGGCGGGCTCATGATCATGCCCGGCTCGCACAAGACGTTCCTCGGCTGCGCGGGTGAGACGCCGAAGGACAACTACAAGAAGTCGCTGCAGATGCAGGATGCGGGCCTGCCCTCGGACGAGGCCCTCTCCAAGTTCGCCGATGCCCATGGCATCCAGCTGTTCACCGGCAAGCCCGGCTCGGCGACCTGGTTCGACTGCAACGCCATGCACGGCTCCGGTGACAACATCACCCCGTACCCGCGCTCGAACGTGTTCATCGTGTTCAACAGCGTGGAGAACAAGGCGGTGGAGCCGTTCGCGGCGCCGGTAAGGCGTCCGGAGTTCATCGGTGCGCGGGACTTCACTCCGGTGAAGTGATCCTCGTAGGCGCACGAGTTGGGGCGGGACCGCCGGACGGTCCCGCCCCAACTGCTGTTACGGGCACTAGCGGGCCGGGTAGTCCGTGTAGCCCTTGTCCGTGCCGCCGAAGAAGGTCGCCGGGTCCGGGGCGTTGTACGGGCCCTCGCTCTTGAGGCGGGCCGGCAGGTCGGGGTTGGCGAGGAAGAGGGCGCCGAAGCTGAGGATGTCGGCGACTCCCTCCTCGACCAGACCGAGGGCCCGGTGGTCGGTGGGGCCATCGGTGTGCGCGTTGAGCACGAAGGGGCCGCTGAACCGCTTGCGCAGATCGACGGTCACGTCGCGGCTCTGCTCACCCACCTCCAGTACGTGCAGGTAGGCGAGGCCCAGCGGTTCCAGGGCGTCGACGAGCGCCGTGTAGGTCTCGACGGTGTCGTGGTCGCCCATCGAGTTGTACGGGTTGCCGGGCGAGAGGCGGATTGCGGTGCGCTCGGCGCCGATGGCGTCGGCGACGGCCCTGACCGCCTCGACGGCGAACCGGATGCGGTTCTCGACGCTGCCGCCCCACTCGTCGGTGCGCAGGTTCGTGCCGGGCGACAGGAACTGGTGGATCAAGTAGCCGTTGGCCCCGTGCAGTTCGACGCCGTCGAAGCCGGCCTCGACGGCCCCGCGGGCGGCCTCGGCGAAGTCGGCGACGGTCGCGCGGACCTCGTCCGAGGTCAGCTCGCGCGGGGTGGTGAAGTCCTGGAAGCCCTCGTTCGTGAACGCCTGGCCCTCCGGGGCGACGGCGGACGGGGCGACCGGCGCGCCACCGTCCGGCTGCAGCGACGGGTGGCCGATCCGGCCGGAGTGCATCACCTGGGCGAAGATCTTGCCGCCCTCGGCGTGCACGGCGTCGGTGACCGGGCGCCAGGAGGCGACCTGCTCCGCCGTGTGCAGACCCGGCGTCCAGGCATAGCCCTGACCCACGGCCGAGGGCTGGATCCCCTCCGTGATGATGAGCCCCGCGGAGGCGCGCTGCGCGTAGTACTCGGCGGTCAGGGCGGTGGCGGTGCCGCCCTCGCCGGCCCGGCTGCGGGTCATGGGGGCCATGGCTATGCGGTTGGCGAGGCGGGTGCCGGGGAGGTCGATGGGGTCGAAAGCGGTGGTCATGGCTACTCCGTTCAACGGGATGCGACACAGGTCGACAAGCGGCCGACACGAAGGCGACACAAGGCGGCAATAAAACATTGGTCGGCCAAGCAATCGAGCCGACTTCACTGTAGCTCATTAGTTGGCCGACCAAGGTAATGTTGTGGACAAGCCGAGAGGAGCCCTCATGTCCCCCACCGCCGACGACCCCGCCTGTACCGGTCAGATCCCGGTCGCCGCCCGCGGCGGCCCCGTCAGCCTGGCCCTCTCCCGCGTCGCCCGGCTGCACCGGATCGCCGCCGGGCAGCGGCTGCGCGGGCTCGGCCTCTATCCGGGGCAGGAGTTCGTGATGATGCACCTGTGGGACAAGGGGCCCGTGCGTCAGTCGGAGCTGATCAAGACGCTCGACCTGGATCCGTCCACGGTCACGAAGATGCTCCAGCGCCTGGAGCAGTCCGGGCACGTGCGCCGCACCCCCGACCCGGGCGACCGTCGCGCGTCACTCGTCGAGGCGACGGACCGCAGCTGCGGGCTTCTGGAGGACGTGGCCGGGGTGTGGGGAACGCTGGAGGAGCAGACCCTGGCGGGGCTCTCCGAGCGGGACCGGGCGGAGTTCGCGCGGCTGCTGGGCGTCGTCGAGGGCAATCTGTGCACGGAGGCCGGGGCGGAGGAGTGCCCGTAGGGGCTTCTCAGAGGCCGATGGGCCTGCGCCGGGCCGGCCTGCGCCCGGCGGGCGCCCGGTGTGTCACAGCCAGGCCAGTCGGGCCGCCCGGTCCAGGAGGGTGCGGGCCGCCGTCGGGTCGCCGGTGCCCGGCGGGAGGGCGTCGGGGGTGGTGCGGCCGCCGATGAGGAGGCAGAAGTCGACCGGGTCCAGGGCGAGTTCGGCCCGCACCGGTTCGTCCTCGGAGCCGAGGATCCACTCCGTGGTGCGGCTCGCGTCCGTGACGGTGAGGGCGACGGGCGTGGCCTTCGGGCCGAGCGCCTGACCGAGGATCCGCACGGCCAGCCGGACCAGCTGCCACAGATGGCCCGCGGGCGGCGGGGGAACGGGGCGGTCCAGGGCGCGGCCGATGTCGTAGGAGTGGATCCACGTCTCGAAGGCGCGGACCAGATAGTGCTCGGCGACGGGCAGCCGCGCACCCATCAACGTAGC
Organism: Streptomyces sp. UC4497; assembly: GCF_054871485.1. Taxonomy (NCBI): domain Bacteria; kingdom Bacillati; phylum Actinomycetota; class Actinomycetes; order Kitasatosporales; family Streptomycetaceae; genus Streptomyces; species Streptomyces sp. UC4497. The sequence continues at coordinate 19,247 of NZ_JBTYHB010000048.1, forward strand.
GGCCTGCGCGGCGAGTTCGGGGTCACGGGCGGCCGGGGCGGCGAGCAGCTCGGCGGCCCGGGCGTGCCAGACGGCGACGGTGGCGTGCGGGTCGCGCGCGCGTTCGTGGGCGATGACCATTCGGGTGCGGGCCTCCCAGACCATGCGCCAGTCGCCGTCGCCCGCCGCGTCGGCGGGCGGCTCGTGGGCCGGCAGTCCCAGGTGGACGGCGAGCGGCTCGTCGGCCGCGATGAGGTGCGCGACCGTGTCGCGCACCGTCCAGCCGTGGACCACCTCCGTGGACCATGCGTCGTCCGCCTCGGCGAGCAGCGCCTGGAGGGCGGCGACGGTGGCCGCGTAGGGCTGGGCGTGCGGGGCGGCGCGGGGTGCGGGCGGGCGGCGGGCCAGGGCCGCGGCGAGCGGTCCGGTGTCGGTGCGGAGCGGCGGGTGCCCTGCCGCGTCGTCCTGCGGGGCTCCGGCGGTCCCGTGCCCGTTCGCTCCGATTCCGGCCCCGTTCTCGCTCCCGTTCCCGTTCGTCCCGTGTCCGTTGGGGCCGTTCAGGGTCCGTACCGTCGCCCTCAGCCGTTCGGCCTCGGCCGCGCATTCCTCGCAGTCCGCCAAGTGGGCGGGGACGGCGCGCTGTTCGTCGGACGGGAGGGCCTGCAGGGCCCAGGCGCCCAGGAGTTCGCTCACTGTCGCGTGGTCGCGCGCGTCCGTGGCCATCAGGCACCCCTTTCATGGGCCTCGTAGCCCGGCTCCGCCGGATCCGCCAGGGTTTCGGCCAGGCGGTGCAGAGCCGTGCGCAGGCGGGTCTTGGCGGTCCCTTCCGGGATGCCGAGTTCCACCGCCGCCTGACGGTACGTCCGGCCCGCGAAGTACGCCAGATGTACCACCTGCCGCTGATGCAGCGGGAGTTGGGCCAGGGCCGAATGCAGGAGCAGCGCGCGCTCACGGTCGACGACCCGCTCGTCGGGCCCCGGGTCGGGGGCCGGGATGGCGTGCAGCGCCGCGTCGTCCGCGGTGTGGGCCTTGCGGTGCCGGGCCTCGCTGCGCACCCAGTCGACGGCGCGGCGGTGCGCCAGCATGCTCAGCCAGGTACGGAGCGAGCCGCGCCGCGCGTCGAAGGCGTAGGGCCGCGCCCACAGATGCGCGAAGACCTCCTGCGCCACGTCGTCCGCCGCCCCCGCCGAGCGGGTCACCCGCACGGCGACGCCACGGACGAGCCCGCTGTACACGTCGTACGCCTCGGAGAGCGCGGCCTCGTCACCGTAGACGAGACGTCGGTGCAGGTCGGCGTCGTCCGCGACCCGGTCCTTGGGGTCGTACGCACCCGTACGGGCCACCGGCACCACCACCTCCGGGTCCTGTCCGCGGGCGGGAGTCCGGCGGCAGGGCCTAGTGCCTTCCTAGCGTCCTGGGGAGCCGGGCGCCAGGGTCCGGCCGGACTTCACGAGGAGAGCGCGTCGAGGAGGCGGTCGACGTCGGCGGGGGTGTTGTAGAGGTGGAAGGAGGCCCGCAGGTTCCCTGCCCGGTTGGAGAGTTCGATGCCGGCGCGCTGCAAGTCGGCCTGCTTCACGCCGAGTTCGGGGACCGACACGATCGGGGAGCCGGGTGAGCGCACCGGCTCGTGCCCGAGCCGCGCGAGGCCCGCGCGGAACCGGTCCGCGAGCGCGAGGTCGTGGGCGTGGATCGCCTCCGGGCCCAACTCCTCGATCAGGGCGAGGGATTGGCGGGCCCCGGTGTACGCGACGAGGCTCTGGGTCTCGTCGAACCGGCGGGCCGAGCGGGCGGGTTCGGTGACGGGTCCGTAGCAGCTGTCCCAGGGGTTCTCGCCCGAGACCCAGCCGCCGAAGACGGGCGTGAGCGCGTCGAAGCCCTCGCGGTCCCGCGGCCCGACGAAGAAGACGGCGCCGCGCGGGCAGGTCAGCCATTTGAAGCCGACGGAGGCCAGGTAGTCGGCGTCGGCCGCGTGCGCGGCGACCGGGTACCAGCCGGCCGCCTGTGAGACGTCGACGTAGAGCCGGGCGCCGTGCGTGCGGGTGGCGGCGCGCAGCGCGGGCACGTCGGCGACCCTGCCGTCGGCCGACTGGGCCGCGCTCACCGCGACGAGCGCGGTGCCGGAGCGTACGGCGTCGGGCAGCGCGTCGAGCGGCACGGCGCGGACCTTGAGGTCGCCGCGTACGTGGAACGGATTGACGGTGGAGCTGAAGTCGCCCTCCGCCGTGAGGACTTCGGCACCGGCGGGCAGGGACGCGGCGATGAGGCCGCTGTAGACGGCGACGGACCCGCCGGTCGCGACCCGGCTCACGGGGACGCCGACGATCCGCGCGAAGGCCGCCCGGGCCTCCTCGACATCGGCGAAGAGCGAGTCCGGGGAACGGCCCTCGGTCATGTCGGTGATCGCGGCCCGCATCGCGTCCCCGGCCCGCGCCGGGAGCAGTCCGGAACTCGCGGTGTTCAGGTAGGTGGTGGCGGGGGTGTACTGCGCGCGGACCAGCTCCGCGTCGAGGACCTGGGCGTTGGCCTGGTCCTCGACCTGGGCCGTGGCCGGGGCCTTGTGCTCACCGGAAGTCTGCATGGCACCACTGTGCCCCGCCGCCAACTACCCGTCTATTGCGAATATTTACGGAGTACGTCCAAGCAACGCTTATCAGCGCAGGTCAGGCGCTCGGGACCGCACAGCCGTCGGGGCCGCAGGCGTCGCCGCCGTCCGCGCTGTCGATGACGGTGAGCGGGGAGCGGTCGGCCCACGCCTGGGTCAGCGCCTGCGTGAACACCTCGGCGGGCTGGGCGCCGGAGACACCGAACTTGCGGTCGAGCACGAAGAACGGCACGCCGTTCGCGCCGAGCTCGGCGGCCTCGCGCTCGTCGGCGCGCACCGCGTCCGCGTACGCGTCGGGGTCGGCGAGCAGCGCCCGGACCTCGCCCTCGTCGAGACCGGCCTGGACGGCAAGCCGTACGACGGTCTCCTCGTCGCCGAAGACGGAGGACTCCTCGGCGAAGTTGCCCCGGTACAGGGCGTCGATCATCGCGTCCTGCACGCCCTTGTCCTTGGCAAGGTGCAGCAGCCGGTGCAGGTCGAAGCTGTTGCCGAAGTCGCGGCCCTCGGTGAGGTACGGCAGGCCGAGGGCGCCGGCCTGCTGGCCGAGGCCCTGCTCGTTGGCTGCGGCCTGGTCCTCGCTGATGCCGTACTTCTTGGCGATGTACGGGACCACGAGGCCGGTCTCCCCCGGCTTGGCGTTCGGGTCGAGCTCGAAGGACCGGTGCACGACCTCTACGTCGTCCTTGTGCGCGAACCCGTCGAGTGCCTCCTCGAAGCGGGCCTTGCCGATGTAGCAGAACGGGCAGTTGATGTCGGTCCAGATCTCGACGCGCATGGAGGTTCTCTCGGTCTCTCGTTCCGGGTTACGGAGGGGGCTAAGGCTGGGCGGGTCCTGGTGCAGGAGGGTTCCCCTACGTTCCGCTACAACCGGATGGGCCCTCCGCTCATTCCCTGCCGAGTGTGAGCCGCATCCGGCGGTGTGTGCTCCCGCCGCTCTCCGGGCCCTCGTCGACCCAGCCGTGCCGGGCGTAGAAGGCCTGGGCGCGGGTGTTGTCCCCGTGCACGATGAGGTGGACCTCGGCGACGTCGTCGACCCGCCACTGCTCGACGCAGGCGGCGTGCAGCTCCGTGCCGATGCCGCGGCGCCAGTGGTCGGGGTCGACCTGGAACTGGTACAGCACGGCCGTGTCGGCCGGGGCCTCGTCGGGCCGCCGGAAGGAGGCGAGCCCGACGACGACGCCGTCCCTGACACAGACGAGTACGTGCCCGTGCGGCCGGCCTATGGCCACCGCCCACCGCTCGACCCACGCGCCCGGATCCCCCTCATCCGGGAACCCCTCCTGGTAGTACGTGGCACGGGCTCTGCGGTGCAGGGCGGCGAGAACGGGGGCGTCGGCGGGTACGGCGGTACGGATCATGCTCCGAAGGACGCGGGCCGACGCCGTCGGGGTTTCACCGGGGTGGGGGTGGACGGCGTGTTTTGTGCGGGTGGGCGGGGTGACGGGGGCCGTCCGGCCGTTGGGGGTAAGGCCGGAGGCGGGGGCCTGACCAGTCCTGGGGGTGCCTCTACGTTACGAGGCGGGGGCCTGTTGCCCAGGTAGGGCGGGGGTCCGTTGCCTAGGCCGGGCGAGGGTCTGTTGCCCAGGTAGAGCGGGAGATCGCCCAGGTAGGGCGAGGCGCGGGGGGCCTGCCGTCACGATCGGCAAGCGGTACCGACCGGCAGACGGCTCACGGCAACGTGCGATTGCCGTCCCGGTCGTGCGCTCCGTCCGTCCTCCGCTCCCTTCCTCGCCCATCTCCCACCCACCCGCCCCCTCCGGGGGCTTCGGTCGGAGTGCGCGGGCCCGGCGGCCCCGGCCGAAGCGCGACGACGCGGCTCCCCGCCCGTCACCCACGCCACGGCCACTCGCCGGGGGCCGCCGGCTACCTAAAACGGGTACCCCGCGGCGGGGCCGAAGCCCCAGAGCGAGGAGGGGAACCAGGCCGATCCACAGCCCCAAGGGGTGACCGGGCGGGGTGGGCAGTCAGTGAGGCTGTCGCCCACGGCCGAGGGGGACCGGCATCGTGCCCTTGAGTGGGTCCGCGAGTGCCCTCGTTGCCCGTGGCGTCCGGCCTCGCGAGGCCGGGACCGTCGGCACATCGAGCTGGCAGCCACAGCAAGCAACGGCCAGGACCAACCGGGCCCGCCCCCATCCGCCTCAGCCCCCCATCCAGGGCGACCCCGCGGAGCCGAAGCCCCTGGAGGGGGAGGGTGGATGGAAGGTGAGCCAGGAGCGTGCCGGGCCGAGCCAAACCGCAGGCCACGCGAGGCTGCGAGGCGGATCCCCGGTCGGGGCGGGCCCTCGCCCCGGGATGGTCGGGCCGATGCCGTCGCCCATCTGAAACGACGTCCGCGCCAGGCCCCGGCCCGGCCCCCCGGGGACCGACCCCATCCGGAGCGTGCCCACCCGGACCGAAGCCCCCGGAGGGGGCGGGAGGGTGGGAGATGAGCGAGGACCGGGAACCGGGCCGAGCCAAACCCCAGGCCACGCAAGCCTGCGAGGCGGATCCCCGGCCGGGGTGGGCCCTCGCCCCAGGGTGGTCGGCCGGGGCCGTCGCCCATCTGAAACAGCGTCCACGCCAGACCCCGGGCCCACGGGGCCCCGGGGCCGAACGTATCCGGGCCGAGCCAAGCCGCAGGCCGCGGGATGTTGAGCAGGATGCTCGGTCGGGATGGGCAGTCACCCCAGGGCGGTCAGCCGGGGCCGTCGCCCATCTGGGACGGCGTCCGCGCCAGGCCCCGGGCCCGGACCACCCGGGCCCGCGGGGACCCTGGAGCCCGGAGGCCCGGGGGCCCGAACCTATCCGGGCCGAGCCCATCCGGGCCCAAGCCCCCGGAGGGGGCGGGAGGGTGGGAGATGGGCGAGGCACGGAGACTGGGGCTGGGGCTGAGGCCGGGCCCGGGGCTGGGCCGGTGCAGGTCGAGCGGGACACGGTCGTCGGCTGCCTCAAGCGGGTAACCGCACCAAGCCGGGGGCATCGGCCACCTCAAGCGGATAGCCGGTCGAGACCATCGGCCTCGGCTACCTCAAGCGGATAGCCGGGCGAGATCGTCGGCCTTGGCCACTTCAAGCGGATAACCGGGCGAGGCCAACGGCGTCGACCACCACACCCGGTAGCCGGTGGAGGCCAACGGCATCAGGCGCCCCAAGCGGGTAGCCGGGCCAGGCCGACGACCTTGGCCGCCCCGCCAGATAGCCGACCGAGGCCGACGGCGTGGGCCACCCCCACCGGGCGCCACCACACCACCCCGCCCGCCGCACAGGCCCCCGTCAGGAACCGTCCCGCAGACCCCTCGGCCACGTAGGCCTGTACTCGATGTGGTCGTACGTGACCACGCAGCCCTCGCCCACCGGGGACTGCGCCAGGAAGCCGACCAGGGCGGCCGACGCGGACTTTTCGTCGCCCAGGGAGAAGATGCGGATGAACGTCCACGTCGAACCGTCGGTCGAGGCGTGGAACGCGAAGGCCGAGCCCGTGCGGCTGACGCGGAGCCAGACCGAGGAGCCCGGCACCACGAAGGCGTTCGCGTCGTCGGAGTGACCGCGGGTCACGACCGTACAGATGGTGGGCTCGTCCGGGGACCGCTCGAAGCAGAGCTTCGCCCACTCCCGGTCCCCCACGTGAACGTAGAGCACCCCCGCGTCGAAGGCCGCCGCGAAGCCGACCGTGACGCGGGCGATCAGCTGGAAGTCCCCGTCGGGAGCCCCGAGGAGCCGCGGCGCGTCCGACGCCGGTTCGAGCGAGGACCCCGTCGGCGGCACGAAGCGGTCCTGGCGGGGCCCCGCCCACCCGGTGAGCACCCCGTCCTCGTACGACCAGTGGCCGTCGGGACCGTACGTGCGCAACGGGTAGGGCAGGGGCGGTATTTCGAGATCCATGCCGTCAGTCTCGCAGGGGCCCGCAGGCCCCGTCCGGTCAGCGCCTCAGTTCTCCAGGCGGCCGTTGAAGCGGCGCGGCAGCCCCAGCGGGTTGTCGTCGCGCAGCTCCTGCGGCAGGAGCGCCTCCGGCGTCGTCTGGTACGAGACCGGGCGCAGCCAGCGCTCGATCGCGGTGCCGCCCACCGACGTGGACGTCGACGTCGTCGCCGGGTACGGGCCGCCGTGGTGCTGCGCGGGCGCGACCGCGACACCGGTCGGCCAGCCGTTGACGAGGACGCGGCCCGCGATGGGCGTCAGCTCGGCGAGGATCTCCGCGCCGCGGCCCTCACCGGCGGCCTCGGACGAGGACAGCTGGACGGTGGCCGTCAGGTTGCCGGGGAGACGGTTCAGGACCGCCGTGATCTCGTCGGCCGTCTCGTAGCGGGCGACGACCGTGACCGGGCCGAAGCACTCCTCCAGGAGGAGGTCGTGCGCGCCGCCCTCGGTCGCGAGGCGCGTGGCCGGAACCGTGAGGAAGCCGGGCGCCACCGTGTGCTCGCTGCCCGCGCCGGGCGTCACCGGGGCGTCCACGTCCGGGAGCTGCGCCCGCTCGGCGACACCGGCGATGAAGTTGTCGCGCATGCGGTGGTCGAGCAGCACGCCGGAGGCGGTGTCGCTGACGGCGGCCGTGAGGGACTTGACGAGCGTGTCGCCCGCCTCGCCCTTCGGCGCGAAGACGAGACCCGGCTTCACGCAGAACTGGCCGACGCCCAGCGTCATCGAACCGGCGAGCCCCGTGCCGATCTGGTCGGCGCGCTCGGCGGCCGCGGCCTCGGTGATCACGACCGGGTTCAGCGAGCCCAGCTCACCGTGGAACGGGATCGGCACCGGCCGCGAGGAAGCGGCGTCGAAGAGCGCGCGCCCGCCGCGTACGGAACCGGTGAAGCCGGCCGCGGACACCAGCGGGTGCTTGACCAGCTCGACGCCCGCGTCGAAGCCGTGCACGAGGCCGAGCACGCCCTCCGGGATGCTGTGCTCGGCCGCGGCCCGCCGGATGGTGGCGGCGACCAGCTCGGAGGTGGCCGGGTGGTCGGGGTGCGCCTTGACGACGACCGGGCAGCCGGCCGCGAGGGCGCTCGCCGTGTCACCGCCGGGCACGGAGAAGGCGAACGGGAAGTTCGAGGCCGCGTAGACGGCGACGACGCCCAGCGGGATCTTGTAGCGGCGCAGGTCCGGGATGGGCGGCGTCGCCGTGTCGTCCGGGTGGTCGATGACGACGCCGAGGAAGGCGCCCTCGTCGACGATGTCCGCGAACTTCCTCAACTGGAAGCAGCTGCGGGCGAGTTCGCCGGTGAGCCGGACCGGGCCGAGCGCGGTCTCCGCGTCCGCCGCCTCGACGAGGTGGTCCTTGGCCTCTTCCAGGCGGTCGGCCGCGGTGCGCAGGAACGCGGCACGGACGGCGCGGTCGGCGAGGGCGGAGCGGGCGGCCTGCGCGGCGCGCACCGCCTCGTCCACTTCCTGCGCCGTGGCCTCGTCCGCGACCTGCTCCCGCTGCTTCCCGGTTCGGGGGTCGACACTCCAGACTGGTGTTGCTGCCACGGCACATTCCTCCAGCTTTTCTCGCCGCGCACCAGGGTGAGCAACGAGGATCGTTCGATATACTGAACGCTGTCTCTGATGATGAACTACTCACCGAGACTATTTCTCGTCGAACGAAGGGGTCAAGGGCGATGTCGGCAGACGAGACGGGGGCCGCGGCAGGCGGCGGACAGGTCAAGTCCGCGGTGCGGACCGTGGAATTGCTCGAATACTTCGCGGGCCGACCCGGGATGCACTCCCTGGCCGCGGTCCAGGAGGCCGTCGGGTACCCGAAGTCCAGCCTCTACATGCTGCTGCGCACGCTCGTCGACCTCGGCTGGGTGGAGACGGACGCGACCGGTACGCGGTACGGCATCGGTGTCCGCGCCCTCCTCGTCGGCACCTCGTACATCGACGGCGACGAGGTCGTGGCGTCGGCCCGCCCCACCCTCGACCGCCTCTCCGACGACACGACGGAGACCATCCACCTGGCCCGGCTCGACGGTACGAACGTCGTCTACCTCGCCACCCGCCAGTCGCAGCACTACCTGCGCCCCTTCACCCGCGTCGGCCGCCGGCTGCCCGCGCACTCCACGTCGCTCGGCAAGGCGCTGCTCGCCACCCACACCGACGAGCAGGTCCGCAAGCTGCTCCCGGAGACGCTCCCGTCGCTGACCGAGCACACGATCACCGACCGCGAGAAGCTCATCGAGGAGCTGAACCAGATCCGGGAGCAGGGCTTCGCGGTCGACCGCGAGGAGAACACGCTGGGCCTGCGCTGCTTCGGCGTGGCGATCCCGTACCGCACCCCGGCCCGTGACGCGATCTCCTGCTCGGTCCCGGTGGCGCGGCTCACGCCCGCCCACGAGCAGATGGTCAAGGACGCGCTGTTCGACGCCCGCGACCGGCTGACCCTCGCGACGCGGAGGCTCTGATGGATCTGACCCTGCGCCCCGTCCTCCCCGGCGACCTGCCGGCCCTCTTCCGTCAGCACAACGACCCCGAGTCGATGCACGCGGCCGCGTTCGTCTCGCCGAAGTCGGCGGAGTGGGACCTGTTCGAGGCGCACTGGCACCGGATCCGCGAGCAGTACGTCGTACGGACCGTGCTGCTCGACGGCGACGTGGCCGGCAGCGCGGCGGTCTACGGCGAACCCGGCGAGCTGGAGGTCACGTACTGGATCGACCGCGCGCACTGGGGCCGCGGCGTGGCGACGGCGGCGCTGCGGGCGCTGCTCGCGGAGGTCACCGAGCGTCCCCTGCACGCCCGTGCCGCCGCCGACAACAAGGGCTCGATCCGCGTCCTGGAGAAGTGCGGGTTCGTCGTCACCGGGCACGACCGGGGCTTCGCGCACGCGCGGGGCGAGGAGATCGACGAGGTCGTGCTGCGGCTCGGCTGACCGGGCCGGCCACCCCGTTCCCCACATGACTGACCCGGCCGGTTCCCACATGAACGTACGGTGAGAAATCGCACGGGCAGGAACGAATCGCGCCGGTCCACTCGTCTTTTCGTACGCGATGAACAAGACGATCAGGCGCGCCTCCGTCTTCACACTGCTCCTCGTGTTCGCCCTGCTCGTCAGGGCGACCTGGGTGCAGTTCTACGACGGCCAGGCCCTCGCCAACAGCGACGACAACCGACGGAAGACGATCTCGCAGTACGCGAATCCGCTCGGCGACATCATCGTGGGCGGAAAGGCGGTGACCGGCTCGACGAAGACGGGCGACTCCAGCGACCTGAAGTACAAGCGGACCTACACGGACGGTTCGCTGTACTCGGCGGTGACCGGCTACACCTCGCAGGTGTACGGGGCCACCCAGCTCGAGGGGATCTACCAGGGCGTGCTCGACGGCACCGACACGCAGCTGAAGAGTCCGCTGGACACGCTCACCGGCAAGAGCAGCGACCCCGGCGACGTGATCACGACGATCGATCCGGGCGTGCAGAAGGCCGCGTACAGCGCGCTCGGCGACAAGAAGGGCGCCGCCGTCGCCATCGACCCGGACTCCGGCAAGATCCTCGGCATGGTGTCGACGCCCTCCTTCGACCCGTCGAAGATCAGCGGCTCCGGTTCCTCGGACGCCGCGGCGTGGAAGAAGCTCGCCAAGGACAAGGAATCGCCGACCACGAACCGGGCGCTCAAGCAGGCGCTGCCGCCCGGTTCGACGTTCAAGCTGGTGGTCGCCGCGGCGGCGCTCGAGGACGGCCTGGTCTCGTCGATCGACCAGAAGACGGACACGCCGAACCCGTACAAGCTGCCCGGTACGAACACGTACCTGAAGAACGAGACCACCTCGATGCCCTGTGAGGACGCCTCGGTCCGCACGGCGCTGCAGTACTCCTGCAACACCGTCTTCGGAAAGCTCGCCGCCGAACTGGGCCAGGACAAGGTCAGGGCGATGGCCGAGAAGTTCGGCTTCAACGACGAGAAGAAGGACGTCCCGGTGCGGGCCGCCAAGAGCAACTACCCGTCGAAGATGGACGACGCGCAGACGGCCCTGTCCGGCATCGGCCAGTTCGACGTGACGGCCACGCCGCTGCAGATCGCGATGGTCTCCGCGACCATCGCCAACGGCGGCGAGCAGGCGTCCCCGCACATGGTGTCGCAGGTCACGGACGCCGACGGCGACGCGGTCAAGTCCTTCGAGGACGGCGAGGACACCCGCGTGATCAGCGAGTCGACCGCCTCGCAGCTGCAGTCCGCGATGCAGACCGTGGTCTCCAAGGGCACCGCCACGGTCGCGCAGATGGACGGCGCGACGGTCGGCGGCAAGACCGGTACGGCGCAGCACGGCGAGAACAACAGCGAGACGCCGTACGCCTGGTTCACCTCCTACGCGAAGGACGACTCGACCGGCAAGCAGGTCGCCGTGGCGGTGCTCGTCGAGCAGTCGGACGCGGCCCGCTCCGAGGTCAGCGGCAGCGGCCTCGCGGGTCCTGTCGCCAAGGCGATGATGCAGGCGGCACTCAAGGACTGACGCCGACTGACGCTTCCTCAATCACAGTTCCACCGAAGGGTGTCCGGTATCACGGACACCCTTCGGTGCGTCGTACACAACGCTGGTACGCTCACGCCTCCCCCATCGGGCCGCCACTGTGAGGGAGGGATCGCGTGAGCACGGTTGTGGACACCCGGGACGATTCCGCTTCCGCCGAGTTTCATGCCTTCTTCGAACGGCACCACCGTGAACTCGCCCGCCTCGCCCACCTGTTGACGGGAGAGGCGGATGCCGCGGACGACCTCGCGGCGGACGCCCTGCTCGCGCTCTGGCACCGCTGGGACCGGGTGCGGGACGCCGAGCACCCGGTCGCGTACGCGCGCGGCGTCGTCGCCAATCTCGCGCGCACCCGGATCCGCAGCGCGGTGCGCGAGCGGCGGCGCGTGGCCCTCTTCTGGTCCGGCCGCCAGGACCGCACCGACGGGCCCGACGTGCCGGCGGTCGTCGACGTGCAGGGCGCGCTGCGCGAACTCCCGTTCCGCAAGCGGGCCTGCGTGGTGCTCCGGCACGCCTTCGACCTGTCGGAGAAGGACACCGCGCTCACGCTCGGCGTGTCGGTCGGTACGGTGAAGAGCCAGACCTCGAAGGGCATGGCCGAGCTGGAACGACGGCTGGGACAGGGCGAGTCGGACGGCCGGACGCCCGGGCGCGTACGCTCGGTCGGCGCCGCACTCGATGCCACGGAAGGAGGGCGCGGATGAGCGAGGAGCACCTCCGGCAGCAGCTGCGCGAGGCTGCCGACGCACACCGTCCCGACCGTGCGCGGATGCTCGCCCGCGTCGAGCGCGGCATGCACGAGCGCCCCGCCGCGGACGAGTCCGAGCGGCGGCCCGCGGTGGGCTGGGTGCGGATCGCCGGGATCACCGCGGGGGTCGTGGGGGCGCTCGCCGTGGGCGGCTTCGCGGTCGGCTCCGCGCTGCGCCCCGATCCTGCGCCGCGGCAGCAGCAGGTCGCCGTGTCACCGGCGCAGACGCCGCCGCAGGGCGGAAACCCGCTGTGGGCGGACGGTTCGGTGGACCCCGGCTCCAACGCCTACTGGGCGCAGTCCAACGTCACGTTCAAGACAAAGAGCCGACTCACCGCTGTCACGGTCGAGTTGCGGGTGGCGCAGACCGGGAAGGTCAACAGCACGGGCCACTGGCGCTCCCTGCCCGCCGACGACTTCACGGAGTCCGTCACCGAGCGGGACGGGTTCCTCGTGTACCGGTGGGTGCTGAGGCCGGGGCGTTCCGTGCCGGTGGGTGAGCACGTGTTCGCCGGTCAGTACAACCACGCCGAGGGCGGTCGGGACGCGGGCGCGGACGACTACGTCGTGACCGGGCGGACGCAGGACGGTCAACGGGTCTCCGTGGACGGCGACTTCGCCTAGAAGTGAAGTGGCGGCAACCCTTCCGCGGTCGGTGACCACTGAAGGGCATGAACAACACAACACGACACTCACACCGCCGCCGCACCACCCGTCGCAGAGCGCTGCTCGGAGGGCTCGGCGCGCTCACGCTCACCGGGGGCGCCCTCATGGCGAGCGGCATGCTCGGCACGGCCGGGGCCGCTGCCGCCTGGCCGACGCCCACCGGCACGAAGGCCGTCAGCAGCTCGATCTCCGTCTCGGGCACGTACGACGGCGGGCTCAAGCGCCACTACGGCTCCGGGGACCTCGGCGGCGACGGACAGGAAGAGGGCCAGGACCCGATCTTCAACCTGAAGGACGGCGCCACCCTCAAGAACGTGATCATCGGCTCCCCGGCCGCCGACGGCGTGCACTGCGCGGGCAGTTGCACGCTCCAGAACGTGTGGTGGGAGGACGTCGGCGAGGACGCGGCCACTTTCAAGGGCAAGTCGTCGGCTTCCGTCTACACGGTGTACGGAGGCGGCGCGAAGAAGGCCGACGACAAGGTGTTCCAGTTCAACGGCGCCGGCAAGCTCGTCGTCACCAAGTTCCAGGTCTCCGACTTCGGCAAGCTGGTCCGCTCCTGCGGCAACTGCTCGACGCAGTACAAGAACCGCAACATCACCATCAACGACGTCGACGTGACGGCGCCGGGCAAGTCGCTCGTCGGCATCAACTCGAACTACGGCGACACTGCGGCCCTGCGCAACGTGCGCATCCACGGCGACAGCAGCAAGAAGATCAAGCCGTGCATCCGGTACGAGGGCAACAACACCGGCGCCGAACCCAAGGAGCTGGGCAGCGGCCCCGACGGCACGTACTGCCGGTACACGGCCTCCGACCTGACGTACGACTAGCCAAGCCCGGTGGGACGCGGTCGCCCACGGCCGCGTCCCACCGCACCACCGGCGTCAGCCCACGTAGTACGTCGGGTTCGGGAGCTTGTACGTCTTGTCCGCGTAGCCGCCCTCGAGGTCCGAGTACTGGTCGCCGAAGTTGCCGACGATGTCGTAGCCACGGGACTCGATGTGCTTCCGCGTCCCCGACTTGTACTGCACCGTCGTGCAGTTCCAGGCGGCGGCCGTGGCGCAGTCGGCCAGGTACGCGGGCGGGTCGGCCTTGTCCTTGAGGAAGACGTGGTCGGCGTCGAGGTTGACGTCGATGCCGACCTTCTTCAGGTTCTCCACGGCGGCGGAGCGCTGAGTCTCACCGAGCCCCGAGTTGTAGAAGACCTCGACGCCCTTGGACTCGGCATAGCGGATGAGCGCGGGCGTACCGAAGACGGCGGGGCGATCCGCCTTGCCCACGTACTCCTTCCAACTGGCGTCGTTGTAGATGTAGTTGGTCTTCTTCTCGTAGTCGAGGCTGAGCAGCAGCGTGTCGTCGATGTCGAAGACGATCGCGGGCTTGTCGCCCTTGCCGTGGTGCTTCTTCGCCGCCGCGGCGATCTGCCGCTTCGCGCCCTTCTCGATGCGGACGAGGTCCTGGGCGTACGGGCTGTCGGGCGAGGCCTGCCAGACGCCGTCGGCGTCCTGCTTCGCGCCGTAGTAGGAGTCGATCTCCTTGGTGAGCAGGCCGATGTTGTGCGGCTCCGCGGTGGTCTTGTCGTTCGCGGAGTTCGCTCCGCCCGCGTCGGCGGAGCCGGCGGTGACGACGCCGGCGAGTACGAGGGAAGCGACCGTCGCTGTGGCGGCGGCGAGATGGCGCTTACGCATCGGTGACGTGATCCAATTCTGGCCGTGACGGCTGTGGAAGCCGTCGGGGTCGGGGGGACTCCGTGCAGGTGGATGCATGTCTACGCGCATCACATGAGTCCCGCGACCGGCTTTACCCGATCGATACCCGACGCCGATATGGCCGCACCATTGCTCCCGCATGGCGCCTTGTTGACCGTGCCTTGAAGGGGCCCCTTCTAGGGTCGGGGGAAGCGCTTCGACCCACAGAATGCAGGCTCCCACCGTGACCGTGACCCCGACGAGTCTTCTCCCCCTCGCCGCCGGCGACCGCGCCACATCGCCGGTCCTCCTCGGCCTCTTCGCCGTGGGCGGCGTCATCGCCATGACGGCCGGCCTGAGCTGGGCGTTCGACGTCCGAGGCCTGGCCCCGGTGGGCTACCTGCGGCTCCTGGGCGCCGCATTGACCCTCGCGGGCCTGGTGCTGCTGTTCGTCACCTACGCGTTGTGGCACCTCGGCTGACCGACGTCTGCAACACGTCGTCGAGCCAGCCGATGACCGCGTCCTGCATCGGCTCCACGAAGACGTGTCCGAGCCCCGGCCACGTCTCCGTCCGCAGCCGGTCGCCCGCGCGCCGGGAGCGCCACACGGCGCGCATCCGGGCGTACGCCGCCTCGACGCCCTCGGCGGTGAAGAGCGTGTCGTCCGCGCCGTCGAGGAAGTACATCGGCCGGGGCGCGGCGATGCTCGCGACGTCGGGGATGTCGAGGTGCCGGGCGAGCCCCGGGTGGAGCATGTAGTACGCGGACTGGCCGCGCAGCGTGTTGTTGCCGGGCACCATCATTTCCTTGAGGCCGGTCATCCAGCACACGCTCACGGCGGCCGCGACGGCGTCGCTGAGCGCGGCCGTCTGCCAGGCGCGGTAGCCGCCCATGGAGAAGCCGACGGCGGCGACGCGGCGCCGGTCGACGCGGTCGAGCCCCGCGAGGAAGCCGGCGGCGCGGGCGTCCTCGCGGGCCATGAGTCCGGCGAGCGACGAGCCCAGGTTGTAGAAGTTGCTCGCCAGCGCCTGCTGTTCCTCATACGTGACGGGTCCGCGGTCTCCCCAGCCGTACGCGTCGAGGCAGAGCACCACGTAACCGCGGCGGGCCAGTTCGTCGCCGACGAAGCGGCCGGTGAAGTACTTCTCGGCCCAGACCTGCGCGGAGGCGAGGCGGGTGTCGTCGTACCAGGGGCGGACGAACTTCTCCTTTCCGATGTCGAACTTGGCGCCGTGGTCGTGCAGGAGCAGCACGGCCGGGTGGGGGCCGGAGCCGTCGGGGGTGAGCAGGGCGCCCCGCACCCGTTCGTAGCGGGTGAGGGAGACGTCGACCAACTGGCGGGTGTAGCCGTCACCTTGAGAGGCCTCGCCGAAGTGCGGCGCGTACGGAACGTCGTCCTGCCGGTCGACGAGGAGCAGTTCCTCGACCTGGGCGCGGGCGGCCCGCCGCCACGACCCGAAGTCCCGGACCGGTGAACGCCCCCACGCCAGCGGGAAGTCGAGCTCGCGCTTGAGGAGCGGGTGGAAGTCGGGCAGGTTGCCGCCGACCAGCTCGGCGGCGTGCGCCTCACCCGCTCCGCCCACTCCTGCGGTGGTGGCGAGCGTCGCCGCGGCGGCCCCGGTCACGAACCGGCGACGCCCCATCGGAACCTCACGCATACGGCCTCCAGTCACCGAGGTAGGTCTTCCGGGTGTGCGAGGCGGCACCCGCCGCGCTCAGCTGCGGCCGGTTCTCCGGCACCGAAATCGCGGATCCGGGGCCGGAGTTGGCGTACTCCGCGAAACGCATGGTCTGCCATGGATAGGCGTCCCGCATGTTGGTGTACGGCGTGACCGGGTCGATACCGGGGCCGATCCACGAGTCCCGTACGACGAGGGACGGCCAGGCCGTCGTCTCGTACGAAGGGACCCAGGGGCGGGCCAGTTTGTACGCGGCGTCCTCGGCCCCGGAGGTGAACCGGCAGCGCACGGCCAGGAATCCGTGCGGGTTGGCGCGGGCCGTGGCCGGGGCGAAGACCATGCCCTTCGGGGTGAAGTCGACGTCGCGCGCGAGGGTGCGGAAGTGGCAGCGCTCGAAGACCGCGGTGCCGCGCCCGAAGACGAAGTCGACGTCTCCTTCGACGTAGCAGTCGCGGAAGTACTGCCGGTCAAAGGCGTCGAGGGTGGTCGTGTCGGCGAAGAGGGTGTCCTGGTGCCCGAGGAGGCGGACGCCCTCGAAGAGAGTCCGGTCGCCGGTCACGTACGCGGCGACGGCCTGGGTCCCTGTGATCTCCGGGTGGTCGGCGCGCAGCCAGTCGTTGGCGAGGGTGAGGCCGCGGACGGTGAGACCGGGCGCGGCGGAGGTGAAGGTGGCGGAGCCGGCGGTGCCGTAGGTGCCGGAGCCGTCGGGCTTCTGCGTGCCGTTGGCGTTGTCGTACACGATGACGGTGTCGCGGGGGTCGGCGCCCGGCACGCCGCGAATCGTCAAGTCGACTGCGGTGTGCGGGACTTGGACGACCTCGCGGTACGTTCCCGGGTGTACGACGACGGTGCGACCCGGCCCGTCTACCGCCGCCACGGCCGCCTGCACCGAGTCGCCGGGCCTGACGTGGAGCGTGCGCGGGCGGGGCCGGGCGGCGGCGACGGTGGACGCGGCGAGGGCGCCCGAGGCCGCGGCGAGCAGCGTACGGCGACGCATCATCGGCGCGTCCCCTCCCCCGGCTTCCAGTCACCGAGGTAGGCGGAGCGGGTTGCCGACTCGGCTTGTGCGCGGGTGAGTTGGGGCCGGTTCTCCGGTACGGACACCTCGGCGCCGGGGCCGACGTTGCGGTACTCCGCGAAGCGCTGGTTCTGCCAGGGGTAGCTGTCCGACATGTTGGCGTAGGGCGCCGCCGCGTCGATGCCGCGGCCGAGGCGGGATTCGCGGACGACGAGGGCGGGCCTGGCCGTCGTGTCGGAGCTCGGTACCCAGGGGCGGGCCAGCTTGTAGTACGCGTCCGGGGCCGTGGAGTCGATCCGGGCGCGGCTCACCAGGAAGCCGCGCGGGTTGGCGCCCACCGTGGACGGCGCGAACACGAAGCCGTACGGCGCCGAGGCCAGGTCTGTGCGGTCGAGCGTCCGGAAGTGGCAGCGCTCGAAGACCGCCGTGCCGCGCCCGAAGACGAAGTCGACGTCGCCCTCGACGTAGCAGTCACGGAAGTACTGGCGGGCGAAGGCGGCGAGCGCGGTCGAGTCGGCATACAGGGTGTCCTGGTGGCCGAGGAAGCGGCACGTGAAGAATGCCGAGCGGTCGCCCATGACCTTGACCGCGACGGCCTGCGTGCCTGTGATCTCCGGGTGGTCCGCGCGCAGCCAGTCGTTGGCGAAGGTGAGGTGGTGCGCGGTGAAGCCGTCGGGGCGCAGGGTGACGGTGGCGCTGCCGGTGGTGCCGTACGTGCCGGAGCCGTCGGGCTTCGGGGTGCCGGCGGCGTTGTCGTACACGATGACCGTGTCGCGGGGGTCGCCCGAGGCGCCGATCCAGGTCGTGCCGGTGGCCGTGGCCGGGGCGGTGACCGTTTCCCGGTAGGTGCCGGGGGCGATGACGAGGGTGTGGCCGGGGTCCGTTGCGGCGGAGGCGGCGGCTTGGACGGTGCGGTGGTCGCCGGCGCCGTCGGGGTGGACGTAGAGGGTGGTCGGGGTGAGGCGGGCCCTCGGTGAGCCGTAGCGGCCGAAGGGGTGCCGGTGGGTCGGGGCGGCCTGGGCCGGGGTGGCGGTGGCGCTCAGGGCGAGCGCCGCGCCGGCGATGAAGCTTCGTCTGCCGAGGCGGGTGGGCATGGTGCGGCTCCTGGGAAGGGGGCCGGCGACCGGGCACACGTCGCGGGGCTCTGCCCCGGACCCCGCGCCTCAATCGCCGGCGGGGCTTGATTTGACTCGACTGCCGCCGAGACTTGCTGGGATGTGGAGTGCCCGGGCTATCCGAGGCTCTTCGGGCCCGCGTCCCGTGCCACGACCCGCGGCACCGACTTCACCGGGTCGACGTCGCGTCGCAGGGTCGGCTTCCAGCCCGCGCCCTCGCGGAGCGGGGTGGCCGTGTTTTCGGCGTTGTACGCGGCTACCAGGTCGACCGTCTTCCCGTTGACCTGGTTGCCGGTCGCCGTCACCGGATAGTCGTTCCAGCGGTGCAGGACGGCTCCCGCCCCGGTCCCCTTCGGCAGCGTGAACGCGTTCTTCTCCGCGTAGAGCTGCGACTCGAAGCCGATGCCGAACGAGTAGGAGTAATCGGCGTTGCCCACGAACGAGTTGTTGTAGACGTCGACCTGCCCGAACCTCACGCGCGGGGCCCGCTCGACGAGGTTCTTGAAGAGGTTGTGGTGCAGCGTCACGCGCAGCTTGCCGCGGTCCGTGGCGGCCGCGCCGTCGCTGTTGCCGATCATCAGGGTCTTGTCGTGATCGGCGAAGACGTTCCAGGACGCGGTCACGTAATCCGCGCCCTTGACGATGTCGAGCTCGCCGTCGTGCTGCTGGTAGATGCGGCCGTAGTAGCTGGGCAGCGTGGAGTCCGGGTGGTCGCCGTCGGTGAACTCGTTGTGGTCCAGCCAGACGTGCGTGGAGTTGTAGACGACGGCCGCGTCGTACTCGGAGTTCCAGTTGCCGGTGTCGCCGTCCGTCGGGTCCCACTGCGGGAAGCAGTCGAGCGGGGACTCCAGGGTGAGGCCGCGCACGATGACGTTGTCGACGCCGTTGATCTGGAGGCTGCCGCCGACGATGCCGGGGTTTTTGCCGACGCCGATGATCGTGGTGTTGGCGGGGACGTTCGCCTTGATGGCCTTGGCCTGGGCGGCGGCCGACGCGGCGCGCAGGTCCTCCTGCTCGCCGGTCACCTCCTTGTCGTAGCCCCAGGTGGCCGGGTCGTAATCGGCGAGGTACTTGTCGAAGTCGTAGCCGTCGGCGGCGAAGTCCGCGCAGGTGGCGCCGTCCGCGTCGAGGGTGCCCCTGACCTTGATGATCTTCGGCGCGGTGCCGCCGTCGGCGAAGGCCTTCTTCAGCTCGGCCCAGGTGGTGACGGTGTAGACGTGCGCGGCGTCGGCGGTGGCGCCGCCCGTGGTGCCGGTGGTGGCCGAGCCCCAGCCGTCGCCCTTCGCGAGGGTCTGCCGGGCGAGGTCGCGGCCATGCCCGTGGGGCTCGGCGGCGCCCGCGGAGGCGACCGTGCCGGTCATGGCGAGGACGGCGGCGGTGCAGCCGGCGACACCGGCTGCGACGAACGCGTATTTCTTGCTGGATCTCATCTACGGCTCCTGGCGCACTGGTTGAGGGAAGTCAGGCGGGGGTGGTTCCGGCGAGCCAGGACAGGCGCGAGGGCCACGCCGGGTCCAGCTCGTCGATCTCGTCTCCGACGCGGCGCACGTCGCGGGGTGCGAGCACCTTGCGGTCGAGCAGCTCGGTGGCGACGAGACGGGCCACCGCGATCGCGCCCGGCGGGTTGAAGTGCGTGTTGTCCTGCTCGGTCGCGGTCCAGTTGAAGTACGTCTTCGTGTCCTCGACGCCGAGCTTGCGCCACAGGGCGAGGGACAGCGCCTGGATGTCGAGCAGCGCGACGCCCTCCTGTTCGGCGAGGGCGCGCATCGCCGCCGGGTAGTCGCCGTGGGTGGGCAGGGAGTTGCCGCTCGCGTCGAACTTTCTGCGCTCGACGGCGGTGGCGAGTACCGGGCGGGCACCCCTGGCCCGTGCCCCGTCGACGTACAGCTTCAGATGCTCCTGGTACGTCGACCAGGGCTCGGTGTAGCGCGTGGGGTCGGCGCTCTTCTCGTCGTTGTGCGCGAACTGGATCAGGAGGAGGTCGCCGGGGCGGATCGCGGCGAGGATCGTGTCCAGGCGGCCCTCGTCGACGAAGCTCTTCGAACTGCGACCGTTGACCGCGTGGTTGGCGACCCGGACGCGGTCGGAGAGGAAGAACGGGAGGGCCATGCCCCAGCCGGTCTCGGGCTTGGCGTCGAGGTACTTCTGGGCGGCGGTGGAGTCGCCCGCGATGAAGAGGGTCCGCCGGTCGTGCCGTGCGGTGGCCGCCGGCGCGGGAGACGCGAGGGCCGCCGCGAGGGGCAGGGACGCGAGGGCGGCCAAGGTGGCTCTTCGGGTGGTTCTTGGGGTGGTCGACACGTCGATGTGCCGTCCTTTCCAGGGCATGGGTGGTGGGGTCGGCGGCGGGAGCCGCGGGGCACGGGGCGTCCCGTCGCCGACCCGGTCAGAGATGAATCAGAGGTGAACAGACAAGCAGCGGCAGCTAGTTGGCCTGCTGCTTCCACTCGGCCTGCGCCTTGTTGAGCTGGTCGGCGAGGGAGTCCAGGAAGGCCTTGGCCGTCATCTTGCCGAGCATGACCTTCTGGAAGTCGTCCTCGTTGTCGGCCTTGGAGATGGTGTTCCAGTCGGGCAGGTAGTACGGCAGCTGCACGATCTTGGTGTCGCCGGACTGCAGCGCCTCGGCGGCGAGCTTCGTCGGCTCGGACTTCTGCACCCAGTCGTCCTTGGCGGCCTCGGTGTTGGCCGGGATCTGCTTGGCCGACTCGTTCCACTTGCTGTTCTCCGCGTGCGAGGCGGCGAACTCCATGAACTTCCAGGCGGCCTTCTTGTTCTTGCTGGCCTTGAACAGGCCGAGCCCGTCCACCGGGTTGGAGACCTGGACGCGGGTGCCGCCCGGGCCCGTCGGGTTGGGGATGCCGCGGAACTTGGTGCCGAAGGCCTTCACGTGGTCGCCGTACGAGCCGAGGTTGTGGCTCAGCATGCCGATCTTGCCGCTGTCGTACTGCGCGACCATCTTCGTGAAGTCGTTGTTGACGTCGGCGGACGGCGTCGTCTTCTTGTAGAGGTCGGCGTACTTCTGCAGCGCGGCCACGTTCTTGGGGTCGTTGACCGTGGTCTTCTCGTTGTTCGCGTCCCAGAACGACGTGATGCCGCTCTGCCCGTACGACGCGTCGAGGGCCTGCGCGATGGAGCCCTCGCCGCCGCGGATGGTGTAACCGAACTCGTTCTTGGCGGTGTTGGTGAGCTTGGACGCCGCCTCGAAGAACTTGTCCCAGGTCGTCGGCGCGCCGAGGCCCGCCTTCTTGAACAGGTCGGTGCGGTAGTAGAGGACACCGTTGTTGGCGGAGGTCGGCAGCTCGTAGATCTTGTCCCCGGCGCCCGCGGCCTTCACCGACTCCATGAAGGAGTCGTTGAGCTTCCCGTTGAGCGAGCTCGTCGCTATGCGCTCGTCGAGCGGTTCGAGGGCGCCCTGCGCGGCGACGCCGGCGAGCATCGCGGTGCCCACGCCGCCGACGTCGGGCAGGCCGCCGCCCTGGATGGCGGTGTCGTACTTGGACTGCACGTTCTCGGCGGGGATGCCGACGTACTTGACCTTGATGTTCGGGTACTTCTTCTCGAAGTCCTTGATGACCTCCATCCAGACGTCGCGGCGCACGGCCGTGTTGTTGTCCCAGAAGGTGATCTCGCCCTTGCCCGAACCCTCGTCGCCCTTGTCGCCGCCGGCCCCGCTGCCGTCGTCGCCGCAAGCGGTGGCGGTCAGGGCGAGGACGGTGCTGATGGCGACGGCGGTGCCGGTGCGCAGCGCGGATCTGCGGATGCCGCTGCGGGTTCCTCTGCGTGCACTGATGGTCATGATCGGCTCTCTTCTTCTGGATCCAACTGGAGGGTGGTGCTGCGGAAGTGCGTGAACCGGGCGGTGCCGGCGGCCCGACCGCCGGGTGGTGCCGCCGCGAACAGGCCGAGCAGGGCGCCGACCCAGCGCCAGGGCTGTGCGGCGAACACCTGGCCCGAGCGCCGGAAGCCGTCCCCGGTGTCGACGGAGAAGCGGCAGCGGGCCCCGTCGGCGATGTCGACGCGCAGCCGCGCCGTCGCGTCGGGCGCCGCGCGGGGATGGGCCGCGTCCCGTTCCGCATCGGCCGTGGTCTCGGCGAACCGGTGCACCACGTGGGCCGCCCCGTCCGCCCCGCGTTCGAGGCCGATCCACGTGTACGCGTCGCCGAGCACCACAAGTCCGGCGCGGGCACCGGGAGTTGTGGCGTCGAGCCGCAGGTCGACCTCCACGCGGCTCGGCAGGAGCGGCAGCCGCTGCGTGAGCAGGTGCGGTACGCGGCGCAGGTCGCGCACCCCGTCGGCGGAGCGCACACAGTCGAGCAGCAGCCCGTCCCCGTCGTGCGGACTCGCCCAGTCCGGCGCGGAGTTGGCCGTCCACTGCCACTGCGGCCCGAAGCGCCCGCCGGGGAAGGTGTCGTCCGTCGCGGGCACCGCCACCGGCCGCGGCGGCAGCGCGGGCTTCTCGTGTACGTCGACGGGGGCGCCGTCGTCGCCGATCACCGGCCACCCGGAGGCGTCCCAGCGCATCGGCTGAAGGTGCACCACCCGCCCGTACGGGCCGCGCTGCTGGAAGTGCAGGAACCAGTCCTCACCGGCCGCCGTGCGCACCCATCCGCCCTGGTGGGGGCCGTTGACGTCGGTGTCGCCCTGTTCGAGCACGACCCGCTCCTCGTAGGGGCCGAAGAACGAGCGGGAGCGGAAGGCGCCCTGCCAGCCGGTCTCCACGCTGCCCGCCGGGGCGAAGATCCAGTACCAGCCGTCGTGCCGGTAGACCTTGGGGCCCTCAAGGGTGAACCAGCCGGGGATGCGGTCCCCGTCGATCAACACCGTCCCCTCGTCGAGGAGTTCGCTGCCGTCGGGCGCCATGCGGTGCCCGGTAAGGCGGTTCTTGATGCCGGCGCGGGACTTCGCGTAGGCGTGCACGAGGTACGCCTCGCCGGTCTCCTCGTCCCACAGCGGGCAGGCGTCGATGAGGCCCTTGCCCGCCTTGAGCAAGTGGGGCGCCGTCCAAGGCCCCTCGATGGAAGGCGAGTTGATCTGGTAGATGCCGTGGTCGGGGTCGCCCCAGACGATCCAGAAGCGGTCGTCGTGGTGACGGAACGACGGCGCCCACACGCCGCAGTCGTGGCGCGGGGCCGTGAACGCCTCGGCGGGTTCGAGCCGGTCGAGGGCGTGCCCGACGAGCGTCCAGTTGACGAGGTCGCGGGAGTGCAGCAGCGGCAGCCCGGGGACCCGGCCGAAGCTGGACGCCGTCAGGTAGAAGTCGTCACCGACGCGGACCACGTCGGGGTCGGACCAGTCGGCGGCGAGCACGGGGTTGCGGTACGTGCCGTCGCCCAGGTCGCCGGTTCTGCTCGGCGCGCGGTTCATGCGGCCACCGCCTTGCGGACGAGCGTCGTGGCGCGCTTGCGGTCGAGCGTGCCGTCGGCGACGACCGTGACCACGCGGCGTACGGCGGTGTCACCGGGGCCGATGGGCAGCCGGGCGGCGGAGGCGAGCGAGGAGCCGACGCCCGGGTACTCGTCGGTGCGGACGAACCACGGGTCGCGGCGGGTCTCGGCAGTGGCGCCCGCGAAGACGAGGGTCCAGCCGTCGCCCGCCATGGCCAGCCAGTCGGCGGGGCGGCCGTGCACCGCGGACTCGCCCTCGGCGGCCCCCGTGAACACGGCCGGGGCCGCGGCCTCCTTCGGCGCCCGCCAGAAGAATCCTCCGTACGCGGCGCCGGGGCGGCCGTTGGTCGCGGGGCTGCCGATGCTCAGCGCATCGTCCGACGGGTTGGTGAGCGAGAACGTGAAGTCCAACGCCCATGCATCGTCGGTCAGTTGGGTGACGGCGACGGTGCGGCGCTCGCGCAGGAGCGGCACGCAGCCGTCCGCGATCCAGTCCAGGTCCTGCACGAACCCGTCCGGGTCGCACAGCTTGAACTCGCGGTGCCGCTGCTCGCCGTGGTTGTCGAGCTCGGTCGGCCCCCGCCCCTCGACGTAGGTGCGCCCGCCCCAGAAGTTGCGCCCCGCGACGTCCGGCACGGCGACGCCCACCCCGAGGTGGTGCGGGTGGTCGGCGGGCGCGAACTCGGTGACCGGGGTGCCGGCGAGCGTGGTCACCGGGTGCAGGAAGGGGCGCGGCGACAGGCGCCGTTCGACGTCGGGGCGGAGCTCGTAGCGGGCGACGGGGCGGCCCGCGCAGCTCAGTGTCAGCGGGGCGGTGACAAGACCGTTCATGGTTCGGGTCATGACGAGGCCTCCGCTCCGGAGCGGGCCCAGGACGCGCCGAGCCCGGCGAAGCCGGTGAGGCCGTCGGCGCTCGCGGCGACGAGCCCGTCGGCGCCGTGCACCACCCGCCGTACGGTGCCGGGCTTGTCCGAGGGCACCTCGCTCCACGCGTCCGCGGGCAGCGCCAGCGGGGCGGGGGCGCGCCGGATCGCCTCGACCACGCGCATGAAGGCGCCGGTCTCGGCGGGCGGCACGAGCAGCGGCGTCTCCTTGTCGGTGGCGAGGTGCTCGACGAGGTTCGCCAGCAGGTCGGTGCGCCCGTGCACGGTCTCCTCCGGGCCGTGGCCCGCGCGCTGCACGAGGACGCGGTCCTGCTTGTACCAGAACGTGATCCGGCCGCGGCTGCCGTGCACGATCACGTACGGCTCGTCGGGCAGTTCGGCGCACAGGGTCGCGGCGACCGTGACGCGCGATCCGGTCCGCGTGGTCAGCTCGACGTACGAGGTGTCGTCGGCCTCGATGTCGTTGGCGCGGTACAGCTCGGTGCGGATCGCGGTGAGGTCGTCGCCGCCGGTCGCGCCGTCGAGGGCGAGGGAGGTGGCGACGGCGTGGGCGAGCGGGTTGGTGAGCACGCCGTCGACGACGTCGACCGTGCGGCCCGTGCCGCTGCCGTCGTCCAGGCGGCGGTGCCCGGCCCAGGGGGCCCGCCGGTAGTAGGCCTCGTCGCGGGCCCAGGCTCCGGCGGCGCCGATGCCGAGGGGCTCGCCGATGGCGCCGTCGCGTACGAGATCTCGTATATGGGACACCGCATGCGAGCCGAGCGACTGGAAGCCGATCTGGCAGGCGATCCCCGCCGCGGCCACCCCGTCCGCCATCCGCTCGTATTCCGCGTAGGACGGCGCGGGCGGCTTCTCCAGGAGCAGGTGCACGCCCCGCTCGGCGGCCACCAGGGCCAGATCCGTGTGCGTGGGGATCGGGGTGCAGATGATCGCGATGCGGGCGCCGGTGCGGTCGAGCAGCTCCCCGAAGTCGGCGGACTGCACGACGTCATCGGCCTCGAATCCGTCGAGCTCCGCCGCGTCCAGCGGCCGCAGCTCGCACACTCCGGCCAGCTTCACGCGCCCCGCCTCCGCGAGGCCCCGCAGGTTGTTCAGGTGCCAGCGCCCGTGGCCCCGCGCGCCCGCGAGGACGACGGGAACGGGCTCGTGCTCCGGGCTGCTGTTGCGTGTCCGCGTGATCGAATTGATCTTCATAGTGCTTGTCATCCCTTCACCGCCCCCGCGCTGAACCCCGTGACGAGCCATTTCTGAATGAACGCGAAGACGATCACGACGGGCAGCGCGGCCACGACGCCGCCGGCGGCGAGCGCGCCCAGGTCGACGGAGTCGGCGCCCATGAGAGTGGCGAGGCCGACCGGGATCGTCTGCTTGTCCTGGTTGGAGAGGAACATCAGGGCGAACAGGAAGTGGTTCCAGCTGTGCACGAAGGCGAAGGAACCGACCGCGATAAGACCCGGTCGCAGAAGAGGGAGGACGACGGCGCAGAAGGCGCGGAAGCGTCCGCAGCCGTCGACCCAGGCGGCCTCTTCGAGCGAGTACGGCACGTTCTTGATGAAGCCGCTGATGAGGATCATCGTGAGCGGCAGCTGGAAGACGGTCTCGGCGATGATGACGCTGCCGAGCGAGTTGATCAGCCGCAGGTTGGCGAAGATCTGGAACAGCGGGACCAGCATCAGGGCGCCCGGAATGAACTGCGAGCACAGCAGCGCGAGCATGAAGCCCTGCTTGATCCGGAAGTTGAAGCGGGCGAGCGCGTAGCCGCCGGCCAGCGCCACGACCGTCGTCATCAGCATCGAGGCGAGGCCGACGAGCAGGCTGTTCTGGAAGAAGATCGCGAACGACCGCTCGTTCCACACCTTGTCGAAGTGCTCGAAGGTGAGCGGCCACGGCACGAGGGACGTGGATCCGGCGGGCCGGAACGCGAACAACAGCATCCAGTAGAACGGGATGAGCGTGAAGAGGAGGTAGACGCCGAGCGGGACATAGATCTGCCAGCGCGGCACGTCCTCCCAGGAGGGCCCGCGGTCCTTCTTGGAGGGGCGGAGGTCGGCGCGGTGCCGGCCGCCGCCCGTCGTGGTTTCGGGCGCGGTCGTGGTGGCGGTCAATTCGGCTTCCTTGACGGTCACTTGTCCTCGCCCCCGAACTTGCTCAGACGGAGATAGATCATCGAGCAGAACAGGAGGATCACGAAGGCGATGGACGTCAGCGCGGACGCGTAGCCGAAGTCGTGGCTGTCGACGGCGATGGAGGCGATGCGCAACGGCAGAGTGGTCGTCTCACCCGCGGGTCCGCCGCCGGTGAGGGTGTAGAGCAGGTCGACGTTGTTGAACTCCCACACCGCGCGCAGCAGCGTGGACAGGATGATCGCGTCCTTGAGGTGCGGAAGCGTGATGTGGAAAAACTGGCGCAGCCGGCTCGCCCCGTCGACCTCGGCGGCCTCGTACAGATCCTTCGACACCGACTGGAGGTCGGCGAGGATGAGGATCGCGAAGAAGGGGACGCCGCGCCAGAGTTCGGCGGTGACGACGGCGGGGAAGACGGTCGCGGTGTCCGAGAGCCATGAGGTCCCGTACGTTCCGATGCCCATGTCGGCGAGGTAACGCGTGATGCCCGTCTGGGAGTTGTAGAGCAGCATCCAGACGGCGGAGGTCAGCACGCCGGAGACGGCCCACGGCGAGAAGACGAGCGCGCGGGCCATGCCGCGGCCGACGAACGTCTGGTTGACCACGAGCGCGAGCCCGAGGCCGAGCAGCAGTTGCAGCACCACCTGGACGACGACCCATTGGAGGCTGAAGCCCAACGTCCGCCAGAAGTCCGGGTCGTTGGTGAACGCGGTGACGAAGTTGTCGAGTCCCGCGAACCCGTTGCGCCACGGCTTGGTCGGGTTGAAGTGCTGCACGCTGTAGTAGAAGACGCTGATGACGGGATACGCGATGAAGCCCAGCATCAGCAGCCCGGCGGGCGCGATCAGCAGATAGGGGAGCCTGCGCGGGGTGGCTGACTTGCGGCGCCGGGGCGGCGATGCGCCCCCCGGTGCTTTGGCCACGGCTGCGGCTTGGGCCATGACGGGAACTCCGTTCTCGGTGGCTCAGGTCGGTACTTTTTGCGGGTCCGTTGCGGGTCGGTAGAAAGCGCTTGCACGACCCACATATCGAAACGCTTCACAGACGGTGTTCGGGGTGTCGGCCAGGAAGGCCGGCGGGTGACTCAGCTCGCGTACGGGTCCGGAACCGTGCCGGGCCCCGCCAGGAAGGCGAAGTCGCAGCCGGTGTCGGCCTGGGTGATCTGCTCGTTGTAGAGCACGCCGTAGCCGCGCTCGTGGCGCTCGGCGGGCGGCGTCCAGTCGTTCCGGCGTCGCTCCAACTCCTCGTCACTGACGTCGAGTCGAAGAGAGCGCGCGGCGACGTCGAGGGTGATGGTGTCCCCGCTGCGGACCAGCGCGAGCGGCCCGCCGACGTGCGACTCGGGGGCGATGTGCAGGACGCACGCCCCGTAACTCGTGCCGCTCATCCGCGCGTCGGAGAGCCGCACCATGTCGCGCACGCCCTGCTTGAGCAGATGGTCGGGGATGGGCAGCATCCCGTACTCGGGCATGCCGGGCCCGCCCTTGGGGCCCGAACCGCGCAGCACCAGGACGCTGTCGGCGGTGATGCCCAGCTCCGGGTCGTTGATGGTGCGTTGCATGGTCTTGTAGTCGTCGAAGACCACGGCCGTACCGGTGTGCTTGAGCAGCCGCGGCTCGGCGGCGATGTGCTTGATGACGGCGCCGTCGGGGCAGAGGTTGCCGCGCAGGACGGCGACGCCCCCCTCGTCCGCGACCGGGTTCGTACGGGTGCGGATCACGTCGTCGTTGTGGACCTCGACGCCCTCGATCTGATCGCCCAACCGCCCGTTGACCGTGGGCCGTTCGAGGTGCAGCAGGTCGGTGATCCGGGAGAGGAACGCGGGCAGGCCACCGGCGAAGTAGAAGTCCTCCATCAGGTACGTCCGGCCCCCCGGCCGGACGTTCGCGAGGACGGGAACGGTGCGTGCGACGCGGTCGAAGTCGTCGAGGGTCAGCGGCACTCCGGCCCGCCCGGCCATGGCGATGAGGTGGATGACGGCGTTGGTGGAGCCGCCGAGCCCGAGCACCGTGGTGACGGCGTCCTCGAAGGCCTCGGGGGTGAGGATCTCGGAGGGCTTGAGCGCGGTCCAGGCGAGGTCGACGGCGCGCCGCCCGGAGGCCGCGGCCATCCGCTCGTGCGCGGAGTCGACGGCCGGGATCGAGGAGGCGCCCGGCAGCGTCATACCGAGGACCTCGGCCGCCGCGGTCATGGTGGACGCGGTCCCCATGGTCATGCAGTGGCCGGGCGACCGGGCCAACCCGCCCTGGAATTCCCGCAGTTCGCAGTCGGTGAGGTTGCCCGCGCGGTGCTCGTCCCAGTACTTCCACATGTCGGTGCCGGAGCCGAGGGTCTCGCCGCGCCAGTGGCCCGGCAGCATCGGCCCGGCCGGCACGAAGATCGACGGCACGTCGGCGGACGCCGCGCCCATGAGCAGGGCGGGGGTCGACTTGTCGCAGCCGCCGAGCAGCACCGCCGCGTCGACCGGGTAGGAGCGCAGCAGCTCCTCGGTCTCCATGGCGAGCAGGTTGCGGTAGAGCATGGGGGTCGGCTTCTGGTACGTCTCCGAGAGCGTGGAGACGGGGAATTCGAGCGGGAAGCCGCCCGCCTGCCACACGCCCCGCTTCACGGCCTCCGCCCGCTCCCGCAGGTGTACGTGGCAGGGGTTGATGTCGGACCAGGTGTTGAGGACGGCGATGACGGGGCGGCCCTCGTACTCCTCGCCCTCGTAACCGAGTTGGCGCATCCGGGCGTTGTGCGACCAGGTGCGCAGCTGGCCCT
Source organism: Streptomyces sp. UC4497 (assembly GCF_054871485.1). Lineage (NCBI taxonomy): Bacteria > Bacillati > Actinomycetota > Actinomycetes > Kitasatosporales > Streptomycetaceae > Streptomyces > Streptomyces sp. UC4497. The sequence goes on from NZ_JBTYHB010000048.1 coordinate 48,303, forward strand.
CGGTGCCGTACCACTGGTGGGAGCGGAGCTGTTCGGGGCTCAGCCTCCGGTCGTCGGGCCCTCTCCGGTCGGTGCTCATATGGACCACCCCGCGGCGATCTCGGCGACCTCGGCGCGCGCCGCCTCCGGCAGCTCCTTGCTCGGCGGGCGGACGTCGCGGCGGCACAGGCCGAGGGAGGCCAGGGCCTCCTTGACGACGGTGACGTTGTTGGCGGAGGCGTCGGCGCCGCGCAGCTCCTCGAAGCGGCGGATCTGCTCCCACACCTTCATGGCGGCGGCGTAGTCCCCCGATCGAAGCGCTTCGATCATGGACAGCGAGACGCTCGGCGCGACGTTCACGAGCCCCGAGGTGAAGCCGGTGGCGCCCGCGGAGAAGTAGGAGGGCGCGTACGGCTCGGCGAGCCCGGCCACCCAGACGAACCGGTCGAGGCCCGCGTCCCGGGCGAAGCCGGCGAAGCGCGAGGCGTCCGGCACCGCGTACTTCACGCCGATCACGTTCGGGCAGGCCGCACCGAGTTCGGCGAGCCGGGCGCCGGGGAGCGCCGCGTTCCTGAGGTACGGGACGACGCCGAGCTCGGGCACGGCCCGCGCGATCGCCCGGTGGTAGTCGACCCAGCCGACCTCGGAGACGTACGGGTGCACGGGCTGGTGGACCATCACCATGTGGGCGCCGTGCTCACGGGCGTGCCGGGCGGCCTCGATCGCGGTCGGCACGTCGTGTCCGACGCCGACCAGGACGATGCCCCGCTCCCCCACCTCGGCGAGGGTCAACTCCGTGACGAGGCGGCGCTCTTCGGGGGTGAGGGCGTAGAACTCGCCGGTGTTCCCGTTCGGCGTGAGGGTGCGCACGCCGGCGTCGAGCAGGCGCCGCAGCAGGGACCTGTACTGGCCCTCGTCGACGGAGCCGTCCTCGGCGAACGGGGTCACCGGGATCGCGACCACGTCGGCGAGGGCCGCGCGCTGGGTCTCGAACACGGCCGGCGAGTGGGGTCTCCCCTGCTCGTACGGAGTGGAGAACGTGGGGATGCTCATGAGTGGTGCTCACCCTCTTCTTCCCGGTCCTCCCGCAGATCGGGGAAGGCCCGCTCGACGAACGACGCGATGTGGTCACGCAGCGCACGCGAGGCCCCCTGGGCGTCACCGGCGAGGGCGAGCTCCAGGATCTCCCGGTGCTCGCCGGCCTCCCGCTCCCACGAGGGGTCGGCGGCCCACGCCACCGCGGACACCAGGGCGGCCTGGTCGCGGACCTCGTCGAGCATCCTGCCGAGCAGCGGGTTGCCGCACGGGAGGTACAGGGCGCGGTGGAACTCCCGGTTGGCGAGGGAGCGTTGGGCCGTGTCGCTCGCGGTGGCGGCGCGGTGCAGTGCGTCGCGGGCGACGTCGAGGGAGGCGCGGCGGCACACGGTGCGGCGCAGCGCCTCCGGTTCGAGCAGCAGCCGCACGTCGTAGACCTCGCGGGCCATGTCGGCGTCCACCATGCGCACCGTGACGCCCTTGTACTGGCTCATCACGACGAGCCCGGTCCCGGCGAGGGTCTTGAGCGCCTCGCGCACCGGGGTCTTGGAGACCCCGAACTGGGCGGCCACATCGGTCTCCACCAGGGCCTGACCGGGGCGCAGCCGCCCCGTCAGGATGCGGTGCTTGATCTCCTCCAGGACGTACTGGGTACGGGAGGGGATCGGCGTGGGCACAGAGGTCATGCGGGCCTCTCGTATGGCGTATCGCGTCTCATATATGACGTACGAAGTACGACGCGTTGAAGCTAGAAGCACGGCCTTGTTTCGTCAACGCTTCCGACGAAAGAAGTTCACACAACTTCCATGAATCTTGCGGAAGTTGATCATCCGCCGCGCTCCTCCGCCGCCCACCGCCGCCGCCCACCATCAGCCGCCACCGCCCGTCAGAGCCCCGCGAGCGCCCCCGCCACCGCTTCCAGATCCCCGTCCGACGCGAGCCCCGCGTGGTACAGCCGCAGCTGCGTCGCGCCCAGGTCGCGCGCGGCCCGGGCGTCCTCCGCGAGCGTGTCCGGGCTGCCACCCATGCCGCGTACGACGGTGAAGTTCGCCGCGACGACTCCCCTGCCCTGCTCCGCGAACGGGCGCACCAGGCCCGCGCCGCCCGTGCAGGGCACGACGACGCCGTCGGCGACGGAGAGGATGTGCTCCGGGTCGACGCCGGCGTTGGCGCCGCAGTGGTACGAGACCGGGTCGGCGTGCAGCAGCACCTGGAAGTCGGCGGGGGCCGCGGCCCGTACCGCCGCCACGGCCGCTTCCTGAAGGGTGCGGGCCGTGGCGTCGCGGTACGCGCGCGTGGCCGCGGCGGTCTCGGCGCCGAGCAGCTTCTCGACCGTCACCCAGCCGTCGCCCGTCACCCTCCCCCGCCACACGGGATCCAGGGCGGACCGGACGGACACCGCCAACTCCACGGCATCCAAACCGTGTTGGCCGTATCCCTCGCGGCAGGATTCGCAGAAGCACAGCGACATCAGGTACTGCCCGGCCTCGCCGAGACCGACGCCGCCGATCTTGTCGTGGGCGTGCAGATGGGCGAGGCCGTACCAGCCGAGCGATTCGAGTTCGGTGCCGCGCGCGCCGGGGCGCGTCGCCGCCTCCGCCGCCAGGTCGACGAGGTACGCGCGCGTAGCGGGCTGCGCGATGCACGGTGCCCACGGGTAGCGGTCTCCGTAGGCGTTGACGACGGAGGTGTCCGGATGCTCGGCGCCCATCCGGGAGTTGTGGGCGAGCACGACCCACGTGTGGACGTCGAGACCGGCGCCCGCGAGGGCCTCGGCAGCCTCTCCGTAGGCGTCACCGGGGGCCCAGTCACCGGCCTCGTACGGCGCCAGTTCCCGCCCCTGCCAACGCTGTTGGTCGACGGGGTACAGCACGGCCGCGTGCTCCGCCGTCACGATGCGGTGGCGCGGATGGCGGGGCGTCAGCGCGCGCGTGGAGTGGTACGCGGCGGCGAGGGTGACCTGCCGGACGCCGAGGTCGGCGATGCGGCGGGCGGCGTCCGGGTCGCCGTTGACGTCCCAGGGGTAGACGAAGGTGGATGCCCTCATGCGTCGACTCCTTCCACCAACTTGGCGCCCTGCTCGATGAGTTCGACGAGCCGCTCGATGTGTTCCGCGCGCGGTTCGTGCAGCGGGGGCCGCACCCCGCCGACGTCGAGCCCACTGAGCCGTACGCCCGCCTTCACGAGGGACACCGCGTACCCCCGCCCCTGGTTGCGGAGTTCGACGAGGGGCCGGTAGAAGCCGTCGATGAGCCGGTTCACCGTGGTGTCGTCGCCCGCGTTCAGCGCCTTGTGGAAGGCCTGCGCGAGCTCGGGCGCGAAGGCGAAGGCGGCGGAGGAGTAGAGGGTGACGCCGATGCCGCGGTAGGCGAGGCCGGTGAGTTCGGCGGTGGGCAGACCGTTGAAGTAGAGGAATTCCTCCGCCCCCTCCGTCCGTACGGCGCTCACGATCCGCTGCATCAGGTCCAGGTCGCCGAGCCCGTCCTTGAGCCCGATCACCTTGGGGTGGCGGGACAGCGCCACGACGGTCTCCGGGGTGAAGACCGCGTTGTCGCGCTGGTAGACGATGGTGTCGAGGGAGGTCGCGTCGGCCAGCTCGGTGTAGTGCCGCAGCAGTCCCTCCTGACCGGCGACGACCAGGTACGGCGGCATCGCCAACAGCCCGTCCGCGCCCGCCCGTTCGGCCGCGCGCGCGTAGCGGACCGCGAGCGCGGTGCCGTATCCGGCGCCCGCGACGACGGGCACCCGGCCCGCCGTCGCCTCGACCGCGGCCGCGACGCAGGCCTCGAACTCCTCGGGCGTGAGGGCGTGGAACTCCCCGGTGCCGCAGCAGGCGAACACGGCGGCGGCCCCGGCCTCGACGCCGCGCCGCACGTGGGTGCGGAAGGTGTCGAGGTCCACGGTCCCGTCGGAACCGTAGGCGGTGACGGGGAAGAACAGCGGCCCGCTGGGAATGCTGAGGCGAGCGGCGAGAGGGACTGAGGTCACGAGCTCTCCCTGAGCATGCACATCGCACGATGTGCACGTTTGTGATCCGCGTTTACATTTCTGAACAAAGCCACGGTAGGACGCCCCTCAGGGGCCGGTCAAGCGCGCAAAACACGCGAACTCACAAGGTACGCACGCCCCTTGACTGGCACTCCGGGGCTTCATAGCGTGTCCATGAATGTGAATGCCGCTCACGCAACCGGAGATCACACGCATGCCAGTCCCTTCCCGATCCCGCACCATCCTGCTCACCGGCGCGGCCGGCGGACTCGGCACCCTGATGCGGGAGCTGCTGCCCCGGTACGGCTACGAGCTCCGCCTGCTCGACGTGCGTCCCGTCGAGGACGCGCCCGACGCGATCATCGCCGACCTCAACGACACGGACGCGCTGCGCGAGGCGGTGCGCGGCGTCGACGGCGTGCTGCACCTCGCCGGCATCAGCGTGGAGTCGACCTTCGAGAAGATCCTCGACTCGAACATCAAGGGCACGTACCACCTCTACGAGGCCGTACGGGAAGAGGCCGCTTCCCGCGAGGACGGCACGGGCCCGCGCATCGTCTTCGCCTCCTCCAACCACGCGATCGGCTACACGCCGCGCCCGCGCCTGGAGGACGGCGCGCCGCTGGTCCCGGTGGAGACGCTGCGCCGCCCGGACACGTACTACGGCCTGTCGAAGTCGTTCGGCGAGGACCTCGCCCAGTTCTACTGGGACCAGCACGGCCTCGAGACCGTCTCCGTGCGCATCGGCTCCTGCTTCAAGGAGCCGACGGACGTCCGCATGATGTCGGTGTGGATGAGCCCCGCGGACGGTGCCCGCCTCTTCGACGCGGCGCTGACCGCCGAGAAGGTCGGCCACACCGTCGTCTACGGCTCGTCCGCCAACACCCGCCTGTGGTGGGACCTTTCGAGCGCCCGCGCCCTCGGCTACGAGCCGCAGGACGACTCGGAGGTGTACGCGGAGAAGCTGCTGGCCGAGCACGGCCCGCTCAGCGACGACAACCCGGCGCACCGGTACATGGGCGGCCGCTTCGTCAACGACCCGCCGATCTGGCCCTACTGAGCACGACCGGGCACGACCGGGTACGGCACTTCCAGGCGGGCGGGCACCGAACGGGCCCGCCCGCCGCCTTGTTCGGGCATCCGCCCCGCCCGAACCCACACGATCCCCCGCTCCCCCGCAGGTCCGCGCCGGACCGCGCACCCCGGGAAACGGGCAGGAACGGGCGGCATCGGGCCCGCTCCAGGCCTGTTCACCTCGGCGTACCCCCGGTACAACTTCCGGTACGGGCCCTTCCGGGCCCGAACGGGCAGTGTCGGGTACGTCAGGAGGTCGGCGGGCATGAGCGCGGAGGAACGACAGCGAGAGATCGTGCGGGCGGCGCGGCACTCCGGCTCCGTCGACGTCACGGAGCTCGCGGCCGCACTCGGTGTCGCGAAGGAGACCGTGCGCCGCGACCTGCGGGCCCTGGAGGACCACGGCCTGGTGCGGCGCACGCACGGCGGGGCGTATCCGGTGGAGAGCGCCGGGTTCGAGACGACGCTGGCGTTCCGCACGACGATGCACGTGCCGGAGAAGCGGCGGATCGCGGCGGCCGCCGCTGACCTGCTCGGGGACGCCGAGACGGTCTTCGTCGACGAGGGTTTCACTCCGCAGCTGATCGCCGAGGCGCTGCCGCGCGATCGGCCGTTGACCGTCGTGACCGCCTCCCTCGCGACGGCGGGCGCGCTCGCCGAGAACGACAACACGACCGTGCTGCTGCTCGGCGGCCGGGTCCGCGCGGGCACGCTCGCGACCGTGGACCACTGGACGTCGAAGATGCTCGCAGGCTTCGTCGTCGACCTCGCCTACATCGGCGCCAACGGCATCTCCCGCGACCATGGCCTGACCACCCCCGACCCGGCCGTCAGCGAGGTGAAATCGCAGGCCATCCGGGCGGCGCGGCGCACCGTCTTCGCGGGCGTCCACACCAAGTTCGGCGCGATCAGCTTCTGCCGCTTCGCCCCGGTGGGCGCCCTGGAGGCGATCGTGACCAGCACCCAGCTGCCCGCGTCCGAGGCCCACCGCTACTCCCTGATGGGGCCTCAGGTCATCCGCGTCTGATCGACCCACAACTCCACCGGTACGAGGGCGGGTTCCGCACACCCGTCGACGTACCGCTTCATCCCTGTAAATCCCCCTCATCCCCTTACGTCCAGGAGCATCGATGCGAACCCAGAGCCGACGCCGGCCACCGGGCCCCCTGCTCGTGATGGCCGCCGCAGGGACGCTGCTCACCCCCCTCCTGTCCGGCTGCTGGGCGGGCGCCGGCGGGCTCGGCACGGGCGGTGACTCCCTCAACGTCCTGATGGTCAACAACCCGCAGATGATCGAGTTGCAGAAGCTCACCGCCCGCCATTTCACGCGGGAGACCGGCATCAAGGTGAACTTCACGGTGCTGCCGGAGAACGACGTCCGCGACAAGATCAGCCAGGACTTCGCCAACCAGGCGGGTCAGTACGACGTCGCGACCCTGTCCAACTACGAGATCCCGATCTACGCCCGCAACGGCTGGCTGCGCTCGCTCGGCCCGTACGTCAACAAGGACAAGGCCTTCGACCAGAAGGACATCCTCGCCCCCATGCGCGAGTCGCTCACCGGCGAGGACGGGAAGCTGTACGGCGAACCGTTCTACGGCGAGTCGTCCTTCCTGATGTACCGCAAGGACGTCTTCGCCAAGAAGGGCCTGAAGATGCCGGAGCACCCGACCTGGCAGCAGGTCGCGGACCTCTCGGCGAAGGTCGACGGCGCCGAGAAGGGCATGAAGGGCATCTGCCTGCGCGGGCTGCCCGGCTGGGGCGAGTCGATGGCGCCGCTGACCACCGTCGTGAACACCTTCGGCGGCACCTGGTTCGACAAGGACTGGAAGGCGCGCCTCGACGACAAGGGCTTCAAGGACGCGACCAAGTTCTACGTCGACCTCGTCCGCAAGCACGGTGAGTCCGGCGCCGCCCAGGCCGGCTTCGCCGAGTGCCTCAACAACCTCACCCAGGGCAAGACCGCCATGTGGTACGACGCGACCTCCGCGGCCGGCTCCCTCGAAGCGTCCAAGTCGCCGGTCAAGGGCAAGATCGGATACGTCTCCGCGCCCGTCGAGAAGACGAAGTCGAGCGGCTGGCTCTACACCTGGGCCTGGGGCCTGCAGAAGGCGTCCGCCAACCCGGACAAGGCCTGGAAGTTCATCTCCTGGGCGTCAGGCAAGGAGTACGAGAAGCTCGTCGGCGAGAAGTTCGGCTGGGCCAACGTGCCCGCCGGCAAGCGCGCCTCCACGTACGAGATCCCGCAGTACCGCAAGGAAGCGGCCCCCTTCCAGGCGCAGACACAGGCCGCCATCGAGGGCGCCCGGCCGCGCGACCCGGGCGTGCAGCCGCGGCCCGCGCCCGGCATCCAGTTCGTCGGCATCCCCGAGTTCACCGACCTCGGCACCAAGGTCTCGCAGGAGATCAGCGCGGCCGTCGCCGGACGCCAGTCGGTCGACACGGCCCTGGCCAAGTCCCAGAAGCTCGCCGCCGAAATCGCGAAGGAGTACGAGGGCCGATGACCACGACCACCGCTCCGGCACCTCGCGCCACCCGCGCGCCGGTCGCCCCGAACACCCCCAGCAGGCTGCGCGCCTGGGCGACCCGCGCGCCGCTGCTACCCGCCCTGGTCTTCATGGTCGTGGTCACCCAACTCCCGTTCGTGGCCACGCTCGTGATCTCGTTCTTCGACTGGAACGCGCTGTACCCGGACGCCCGCGAGTTCACCGGATTCGGCAACTACTCCGAGGTCCTCACCGATCCGGACCTGCGCAAGTCCGTCCTGACCACGATCGTCCTGACGGTGTCGGTGGTCGTGGCGAGCCTGGTCCTCGGCCTCGCCCTCGCGCTGCTGCTCGACCGGCGCTTCAAGGGCCGCGGCCTGGTCCGTACGCTGCTGATCGCGCCGTTCCTGATCGTCCCGGTCGCCGCGGCCCTGCTGTGGAAGCACGTCCTCTACAACCCCGAATACGGGCTGCTCAACGGCCTGTTGCACTACGTGGGCGGCCCCCAGCCCGACTGGATCTCGAACACCCCGCTGCTCGCGGTGGAGCTCTCCCTCGTCTGGCAGTGGACACCGTTCATGATGCTGATCCTGCTCGCGGGGCTCCAGTCGCGCTCCGCCGAGCAGATCGAGGCCGCCCGCGTGGACGGCGCGGGCCCGTGGCAGATCTTCCGCCACCTGACGCTGCCGCACCTGCGCAGGTACCTGGAGTTGGGCGCGCTGCTCGGCTCGATCTACATCGTGCAGAACTTCGACGCCGTCTTCACCATCACGTCCGGCGGCCTCGGCACGGCCAACCTGCCGTACACCGTCTACCAGTCCTTCTACCAGGCCCACGAGAACGGTCTCGCCTCGGCGGCCGGCGTCCTGGTCGTCATCGGCTCGATCATCATCGCGACGTTCGCGCTGCGCGTCGTGTCGTCGCTGTTCCGTGAGGAGGTGTCACGCTGATGACATTCTCGACTTTCCTGCGCGGCAAGGGACTCGGTCTGCTCGCCTGGCTGGCCGGCATCGTCTTCTTCCTGCCGATCGCCTGGATGGCGCTGACGTCCTTCCACTCGGAGTCGGACGCGGCCACCAACCCGCCCTCCTTCGCCGCCTCGCTCACCCTCGACGGCTACCGCGACTTCTTCGGCGCGGACGGCGGCGCGAGCCCCTGGCCCGCGCTCATCAACTCGACGGTGGCCTCGCTCGTCGCGACGGCGCTCGTGCTGGTGCTCGCGCTCCCGGCGGCGTACGCGCTGTCGATCCGCCCGGTGAAGAAGTGGACGGACGTCCTGTTCTTCTTCCTCTCCACGAAGATGCTGCCGGTGGTGGCGGGCCTGCTCCCGATCTACCTCTTCGCGAAGAACACCGGCTTCCTCGACAACATCTGGCTCCTGGTCATCCTCTACACGTCGATGAACCTGCCGATCGCGGTGTGGATGATGCAGTCGTTCCTGGCGGAGGTGCCGGTCGCGGTGATCGAGGCGGCGCAGATCGACGGGGCACGCCTTCCGACGGTCCTGACACGGGTCGTCGCCCCGATCGCCCTCCCCGGCATCGCGGCGACAGCCCTGATCTGCTTCATCTTCTCCTGGAACGAACTCCTCTTCGCGCGGGTGCTGACCGGCGTCGTCGCCCAGACCGCACCCGTCTTCCTGACCGGCTTCATCACCAGCCAGGGCCTGTTCCTGGCGAAGGTGTGCGCCGCGTCCCTCGTGATCTCCCTGCCGGTGCTCGCGGCAGGGTTCGCCGCCCAGGACAAGCTCGTCCAGGGCCTGTCCCTCGGAGCGGTGAAGTGAACGGGCGACTGAACGGGGGATTGAACAACATCCGTACGTGTCTTGGAGGTTGCACATGAAGGCCGCGATCGTCGAATCGGTGGGCAAGGTCGTCGTCGGCGAGGTGCCGGACCCGACACCCGGCCCCCGCGACGTGATCGTCGAGGTCGCCGCCTGCGGGCTCTGCGGCACCGATCTGCACATCCTGCAGGGCGAGTTCGCCCCGACGCTGCCGGTGGTCCCGGGCCACGAGTTCGCGGGCACGATCGCCGAAGTGGGGCGTGATGTCACGGAGTTGAGGGTCGGCGACCGGGTGGCCGTCGATCCCTCCCTGCACTGTCACGAGTGCCGCTACTGCCGGGCCGGGCGGGGCAATCTGTGCGAGCGGTGGGCGGCGATCGGGGTGTCGACGGCGGGCGGGGCCGCGCAGTACGCGGTCGCCCCTGTCGCCAACTGCGTGCCGCTCCCCGACCACGTACAGACCCAGGACGCGGCGCTCATCGAGCCGCTGTCCTGCGCGGTGCGCGGCTACGACGTCCTGCAGTCGCGGCTGGGCTCACACGTGCTGATCTACGGCTCGGGCACGATGGGCCTGATGATGCTGGAGCTGGCCAAGCGGACCGGCGCGGCGAGCGTCGACGTGGTGGACCTCAACGCGGACCGCCTGGCGACGGCCCAGCGCCTCGGTGTCTCGGCGTCGGCGGCGAACCCGGACGAGCTGGACCGCCCCACGGGCTGGGACGTCGTCATCGACGCGACGGGCAACGCGTCGGCGATCCAGGACGGCCTCGGCCGCGTCGCCAAGGCGGGCACGTTCCTCCAGTTCGGCGTGGCGGACTACGCGACGCGCGTGACGATCGACCCGTACCGCATCTACAACCAGGAGATCACCATCACCGGCTCGATGGCGGTCCTGCACAGCTACGAGCGGGCGGCGGAGCTCTTCGCGGGCGGCGTCCTGGACCCGTCCGTCTTCATCAGCGACCGCCTGCCGCTCGACAACTACCCGGCGGCACTGGACCAGTTCGCCTCGGGCGTGGGCCGGAAGATCGTCGTCGTGCCCTGACGCACAGCAGTGCGGGCCCGCCTCTCGGCCGGGCCCGCACGCTGCCTGCGCGGCCGTCAGTGTCGCGGCCCGCGACGGCCCCTGCCCTCTCCGGGCATGCCGTCGTCCTTCGGGTTGTCGTACTCGATCTTCTCCTTGCGGACGGTGTCGGAGACCTCCTTCGTCTCCGTGACCTTCTCGGTCTCCAGCCGGACACGCTCGACGGGGACGGTCTCCTTGCGGACGACCGCGCGCTCCGCGTGCAGCGTCACCTCGGTCTCCGCCTCGCCGATCGTGGCCTTTGCTCCGTCGCCCTCACGGATCGGTTCGCGCACGACGCGGACCTCCTCGTGGGACACGGGCACCGACGTGGTGACGTTCTCCGTCTCCACCGTCTTGCGCAGGTGCGCGTGGCCGACTTCCTGCTCCTCGACGCCCACGCGCAGGCGCTCCTCGGAGCGGATCATCTCGTCGGCCTTGCGGTCGCCATCGGCGTCGGGACCGGAACGCATGGCCGGCTCCCGTGCGGCGGCACCCGCGTGCCGCCCGGCGTCCGAGCGGGCACCGGCTCCGGCGCCCATGGCACCGGCCGCACCCGCGGCGCCCGCCGTGCCCGCCGCGCCCATTCGGCCGGTGTCGGCCTGACCCGGCCGCTGGGGCTGGGTGCCGGCGGCGCCCGCGGCGGGGCGCGTCATGCCGTAGTGCCGGTACAGCTCGTTCTTCTCGTCCTCGTCGAGGTGCTGGTCTGCGTCGACCCGCGGGGCGTCCTTGACCGCTTCCTTCGTGTACCGCACGTTGAGCCGGTCACTGTCGTGCGTGGCCCCGCTCAGCGGCACGAAGGTCTCCTTCATGCCGAAGAGGCCGGTCTTGACCGTCACCCAGTCGGCGTTGCCGGTCCTGTCATCCAGGTAGACCCGCTCGACGCTGCCGATCTTTTCCCCAGTGCGGTCGTAGGCGGTGAGCCCGACAAGGGCATCCGGGTTGTTGATCTCGCCCTGCGTCATGCGTGATCACTCCCTTCGGGACATGGAGGCGGCTGGAGGCCGCCGCGTGGGCCATGTGCCTCAGGTCCATCCCGCGCCGGACCCGGGGAGTTCGCAACAAGGAGCTTCACTCGGTGTAGCCGTAACACCTGATGGGAGTGGTTTTGCGGCCCCATGGAGGGCCGCGGGGCGGTGCTCGGCCGATTACCCCGAGCGCCGCCATACGGGTGAACGGTTGATGTTCACAACAGTCCCCGCGCTCCTACAGCGCCTTCGCCGCGGGCTTCACCATCCCGCGCACCGTCCGCGACTTCACGAACTCGCCGATCGCCGTCATCTCCCACTCACCGGAGAACTGCTTGATCAGCTTCGCCATCATCACGCCCGTCTGCGCCTCGGCGTTCGTGAGGTCGAAGCGGACCAGCTCCTCGCCGCTCGCCGCGTCGATGAGGCGGCAGTACGCCTTGGCGACCTCGGTGAACTTCTGGCCCGTGAACGAGTTCACGGTGAAGACCAGGCCCGTGACCTCCTGCGGGATGCGGCCCAGGTCCACGACGATCACCTCGTCGTCACCGCCACCCTCGCCCGTGAGGTTGTCGCCGGAGTGCTTGATCGCGCCACCCACGATCGAGAGCTTGCCGAAGTAGCAGCTGTCGACGTGGTTGCGCTGCGGCCCGTACGCGATGACCGACGCGTCCAGGTCGATGTCCTTGCCCCGGTAGGCGGGCTCCCAGCCGAGGCCCATCTTGACCTGCGAGAGCAGCGGCTTGCCGCCCTTGACCAGGGACACCGTCTGGTTCTTCTGGAGGGAGACGCGGCCCTTGTCGAGGTTGATCTTGCCGGAGCCGGGCGCCGGGGCGGGCGCGGCGGCGGCAGGCGCGGCGGCCGGCGGGGCCGGGGCCGTCCGCGGGTCGAGGGGCGGCGTCGTCGGCGCGGGCATCGCGGCCGGCGGGGCGGGCGGAGCCTGCGGCGCCGGGGCCGGAGCAGCGGCGGGGGCCGCCGGCTCCTCCACCGACACACCGAAGTCCGTGGCGATACCCGCAAGCCCGTTCGCATACCCCTGGCCCACCGCGCGGGCCTTCCACGCGCCGTTCCTCAGGTACACCTCCATGACCACCAGCGCCGTCTCCGCGCCGAGCTGGGGCGGCGTGAACGTGGCGAGGACCGATCCGTCGTCCGCGCCGCGGATCGTGGCCGTCGGCTCGACGCCCTGGAACGACTGGCCCTCGGCGTCCGGGCTCGCGGTGACGACGATCTTCTCGATGCCCGGCGGGACGGCGGCCGTGTCCACCGTGATGGAGTCCGGCGCGCTGCCGCCGCCCGACGTGTACGTCACGCCGGGCCCCGAGGGCTGGTTGTAGAAGATGAAGTCGTCGTCCGAGCGCACCTTGCCGTCGGCGGTGAGCAGCAGGCCCGATACGTCGAGCCGCACGGGCGCCGTGACGTCCACCGTCACGCGCTGCACGGCGAGCGGGATGTTCGAGCCGGGAGTCATTGCGGTCATGCCTGGGGTAACGATCGACCCCGCTTTACCGTTCCCTTACCCGGGACTTTTGCAGAGGACTTTTCTCGCTCCCGCACGCCTGCGGCGCGTAGCTGCGACGCCGGGCGGTCAATTTGCGAGAGTGCCCTTCGTGAACATGCACAAAGGCCACCAAACCGGACCGGCGGGTGAAGACCCCCACTTGGACGACCCGACCACCGCCGAGGGGGTCACCGACGCCGGTGACCTCGGGTACAGCAAGAGCCTCAAGCCCCGCCACATCAGCATGATCGCGATCGGTGGGGCGATCGGCACGGGGCTCTTCCTCGGCGCGGGCGGCAACCTCGCCAAGGCGGGCCCCGCCCTCGCGTTCGCCTACGCGATCTGCGGCGTGTTCGCCTTCTTCGTGGTGCGGGCCCTGGGCGAACTGGTCGTGCACCGGCCCTCGTCGGGCTCCTTCGTGAGCTACGCGCGCGAGTTCCTCGGCGAGCGGGGCGCGTTCGTGGCCGGCTGGATGTACGTACTGAACTGGTCCTCGGCGGGGATGGCCGACATCACCGCCGTCGCCCTGTACGTGCACTACTGGTCGATGTTCACGACGATCCCGCAGTGGGTGCTGGCCGCGGTCGCCCTCGCGATCGTGCTGACCATCAACCTCATCTCCGTGAAGAGCTTCGGTGAGATGGAGTTCTGGTTCGCCATCGTGAAGGTGGCGGCTCTCGTGCTGTTCCTGCTGATCGGGATCTTCTTCCTGGTGACGGGCAAGCCGGTTGACGGGAACTACGATCCCGGCATCTCGCTCATCAGCGACAACGGCGGCTTCTTCCCGCTGGGCGTCATGCCGGTCGTCCTCATCACGCAGACCGTGGTCTTCGCCTACGCGGCGGTCGAGATGGTCGGTGTGACTGCAGGCGAAACCGCCGAGCCGGAGAAGGTCGTGCCGAAGGCCGTGAACTCGATCATGTGGCGAGTCGGCATCTTCTACGTCGGCTCGGTCGTGATGCTGACGCTGCTGCTGCCCTGGACGGCGTACTCGGCGGGCGAGAGCCCCTTCGTGACGGTCCTGTCGAAGATCGGGGTGCCGGCGGCCGGCGGGATCATGAACCTGGTGGTGCTGACCGCCGCGATGTCCTCGCTCAACTCCGGGCTCTACACCACGGGCCGCATCCTGCGCTCGATGTCGATGGCGGGCTCGGCCCCTTCGTTCACGGCGAGGATGAGCGGCAGCCACGTCCCGTACGGCGGCATCATGCTGACGGCGACGGTGGCGATGTTCGGGGTCGCGCTCAACGCGTGGCTGCCGGAGGACGCGTTCGCCATCGTCACGAACATCTCCTCGCTCGGCGTCATCTCCACCTGGTGCATGATCATGCTCTGTCACCTGGTGTTCGTGCGGCGCGCCCGGGAGGGCGTCGTGCACCGGCCCTCGTTCCGGCTGTGGGCCTCGCCGTGGATCGAGCTGACGACCATCGCGTTCCTGCTCGCCGTGATCGTGATGATGTGGTTCGACAAGGACGGCGCGGGCCGTGACACGGTGCTGATGCTGATCCCGATCGCGGTGTGCCTGACGATCGGCTGGTACGCGGTGCGGGGGCGGGTCCACCGGATCGCCGCCGAGCGCGAGGCGCCGCCGGTGGACCCGCTCCAGTGACCGCTCAGCGCTGGCGCTTCCAGGGGCCCTTGATGGCGAGCAGGATGCCCGGGTTCTGGATGTTGGCGTAGAGGGTCGAGCCGTCGGGCGAGAAGGTCACGCCCGTCATCTCGCTGTACTCCGGCTCCGCCTCGGTACCGATGTTGAGGTCGTTGCGCGCGATCGGGTACGTACGGCCCCGCTCGGTCGCGCCGAACAGGTGCTGGACGCCCTCGCCGTCCTCGGAGATGACGATGCCGCCGTACGGGGACACGGTGATGTTGTCCGGGCCGTCGAAGGCGCCGTCCTTCGACGGGTCCGGGTTCACACCGAACAGCACCTTCAGGGTCAGGGTGCGGCGCTTGGGGTCGTAGAACCAGACCTGCCCGTCGTGCGCGACGGGGCTCTCCTCACGGGCGAACGAGGAGACGACGTAGGCGCCGCCGTCGCCCCACCACATGCCCTCCAGCTTGCGGGCGCGGGTGATCTCGCCGTCCTTGAACTGCTTGCGCGTGGAGACCGACTTGGCGTCCCGGTCGGGAACGTCGATCCAGTCGACGCCGTACGTGGTGCCGACCTTCGTTGCGCGCGACAGGTCGTCGACGAAACGGCCGCCCGAGTCGAAGCACCGGGTCGCCTGCAGCACGCCCGCGTCGTCGGCGAGGGTGCGCAGCTTGCCCCGGCCGTGCTCGAAGCCCTTCGGCGGAACCCAGCGGTAGAGCAGGCCGTTGGGGCCCGAGGCGTCCTCGGTGAGGTAGGCGTGGCCGCGCTTGGGGTCGATGACGACGGCCTCGTGGGCGTACCGGCCGAACGCCTTGATGGGCTTCGGCGACCGGTTGGCGCGACGGTCCGCCGGGTCGACCTCGAAGACGTAGCCGTGGTCCTTGGTGAAGCCGTTCTTGCCGGCCTTGTCCTCGGTCTCCTCGCAGGTCAGCCAGGTGTTCCACGGGGTGTGCCCGCCCGCGCAGTTGGTGGCGGTACCGGCGATGCCGACCCACTCGGCGACCTCGCCGCCGCGGCGCACCTCGACGACGGTGCAGCCGCCGGCCGCCATCGGGTCGTAGACGAGGCCCTCGGTGAGCGGCACCGGGTGCGGCCAGTCGGCGCGGGCGCCCGCCAGCTCGTGGTTGTTGACGAGCAGCGTGGCGCCGCGCGGGCCCGCGAAGGTGGCGGTGCCGTCGTGGTTGGAGGGCGTGAACTCGCCGGACTCCAGCTTGGTCTTCCCGCAGTACGTGATGATCTTGTACGAGAAGCCCTCGGGCAGCGCGAGGATGCCGTCGGGGTCGTCGATCAGCGGGCCGTAGCCGACGCCCTTGTCCTTGCCCTTGAGTACGTCGACGTCCGCGTCGTCGGTGGCCGCGAGGGCGTTGGGCGCGGTGGCCAGGGAGCCGACGGACCCGGCGAGTGCGATACCGGCGCCGGTGGCCGCGGATCGTCTGGTGAAGTCCCTGCGAGTGAGCGACATGCTGGCTGTCTCCCGTAATGATCGATGAGAGTGAACGGGCCCTGTTTTCGGCCATACGTTCTCGCTCGCGTATAAACGGCGGTTGAACACCGTCCAACGTCGAGGGGCCCGCTTACATGACTTCCGTGAACCTTGAACCGTCCGGCCGCCGCGTCCTCGTCTCCGGGGCCTCGCGGGGACTCGGCCGGGCCCTCGCCCGCGCCTTCGCGACGAACGGCGACCGGGTGGCGGTGCACTACGGCTCGCGGGAGGACGAGGCGCGGGCCACGCTCGACTCGCTCGCCGGGGAGGGGCACGTCCTCGTCGGCGGCGACATCTCCGACCCCGAGGGTGCGGCGTCCGTCGCCGGGCGCGCGATCGAAGGGCTCGGCGGCCTCGACGTCCTGGTCAACAACGCGGCCGTGAACCTGCCGCATCCGCCGGCCACCACCCCGTACGAGGAGTGGACCCGGCTGTGGCAGAGCCATGTCTCCGTGAACCTGCTCGGCACCGCGAACCTCAGCCACCTCGCCGCGCAGCGCATGATCGGGCAGGGCACGGCGGGCCGGATCGTCAACATCGGCTCGCGCGGCGCGTTCAAGGGCGAGCCCGACCACCCGGCGTACGGGGCGACGAAGGCCGCCGTGCACGCGCTCGGCCAGTCCCTCGCGGTGGCGCTCGCACCGCACGGGATCGGGGTGACGTCGGTGGCGCCCGGCTTCATCGAGACGGAGCGGGTGGCGCACCGGCTGACCGACGAGGTGCGCGCGCAGAGCCCGTTCGGCCGCGTGGCCTCGGCCGAGGAGATCGCCGATGCCGTGCTGTGGCTGGCCTCACCGGCCGCGCAGTGGGCCTCCGGCACGGTCCTCGACCTGAACGGCGCCTCGTACCTCCGTACGTGACCCGCGCCCGGACGAATCTTCGTAAAGAAGGTCAACAGGCGCATCACACACCCAAACCCAAGATTTCACGCAGAACGCCTTGACCCGCCCCCCTTGCGGCAATAGACAGAAGGCAGCAGAGAGTCTCCTGCCCGCATCACCCACCGAGGGGGTGGCGAGCCGATGGACGTACGACAGGCACGCGGCCTCCATGAGAGCCGGCTGATGAAGCTGGCCCATGTCACCGGAGTCGGGACCGGGAAGGACGAGCACTCGGGCGAGGACGTCATCGTCGTCTTCGTGACCCGCAAAGTGCCCCGCGACCGGCTCCGTGCGGAGGATGTCATCCCCACAGCACTCGACGGGGTACCGGTGCGCGTGCTCGCGATCGGCGAAGTGCGCGCGCAGGACGACGAGTTGTGAGGTAACCCCCGCACTTCAGTGAAAGTCAGGGGAAGAAGAGGTGGTCTGGCGTGCGCCAGCCCGAATTGATGCGCGGCCCCGCCGGGGGACAGCTCAGCGACAGCTCCCGGCAGCAAGCGACCAGTGACTTCCTGCGGCGCGAGGCGCCCCTCGCCAATGTGGTCGGCTTCGGCCACGGCGTGAAATGGCAGAACGGAGAGCCGACGGGCGAGGAGGCCGTTCTCGTCTTCGTGACCCAGAAGGTGCCCGAATCGCTGTTGCCCGAGCGGGATGTGATTCCGCGTCAGATGGACGACGGCACCCCGACCGACATCGTGGCCGTCGGCCACATCTCCGCCCAGCGCCGGCAGAGCCGCCCTTCCGGAGCCCGCTCCGAAGAGGTCACGTACGGCCCCGACGGCGGTGTCTCCCAGCAGTTCTCCGGCGCCGGCCAGCCACTGCTCGAGGAGCTCGGGGGCCTGGGGACCTTCGAACCGCAGCAGCTCGTACGCCGGATGCGCCCGTGCCCCTCCGGCTTCTCGGTCGGCAACGTGTCCATCACCGCAGGCACCCTCGGCAGCGTGGTCTACGACTTCCGACCGGACACCACGGTGGACCCGCCGGGACCCGGGCTCGGCACCCCGCCGAAGTTCTACATCCTCTCCAACAATCACGTCCTCGCCGACTCCAACCGGGCCCAGCTGGGCAGCGCCATCGTGCAGCCCGGCCGCTTCGACGGCGGCACGGACCCCGCGGACCGCATCGCCACGCTGTCCCGCTTCATCACCATCCAGTTCGCCCCGCAGACCCCGCTGGAGCGCCAGAACAACGTGGTCGACGCGGCGCTCGGCGAGGTCCCGTTCCAGGACGCGACGCGCGAGCAGTACTTCAGCGGCGCACCGCGCGCCTGGCGCCGCAAGGCGAACGTCGCGGTCGGCGACCTCGTGAAGAAGACGGGCCGCACGACGAACGTGTCCTTCGGCCGGATCATCTCGGTCGACGCCACGGTCGACGTCAACTACGGCACGGCGGGCACGGCCCGCTTCAAGGACCAGATCCTCACCACGGCCATGTCGGCCGGCGGCGACTCCGGATCCCTGGTCACGTCCTACGACAACGTGGCGGTCGGCCTGCTGTTCGCCGGTTCGTCGACGGTCACGGTCGAGAACCACATCGAGAACGTCCGCGCGCTGCTGCGCGTGGAGATCTCCGAGCAGCTGGCATAGGAGGTGACGTGATGAGCACCCAGGCACGCAAGGGCAAGGGCCAGACCCGCGGGGAGCACCGCTTCCACAACCCGCAGGGCGCGGAGGTCAAGACGCGCGACGAGGCGTTCGCCGCGCCGCGCGAGGTCTCCGCGGAGGCCCTCACGGTCGACTGCAAGCTGGAGCTGAACAACGGCTCGGTCACCTTCGCCATCACCGCGAAGGTAAACCCGAACACCCACCCCTTCGTGGTGACCGGCGGCCGGATCACGTCCGGCATCTGCGGGGCCCCGTGGGACATCACGGGCGGCTTCATCGGCGACACGATCCGCCTCGACGCGAAGCGCTCGGGCCAGGGTTCCTGCGCCTCCACGATCACCGTGGTCGGCGAATTCCAGAACCCCCCGTCGTACCGCGGCACGTACGGCTTCGACGGCGCCTCATCCTCGTTCAAGCACACGACGCGGTATCTGTGCTGACCCACTCAACTGCGCGCCCACGCCCCTGAGGGCCGTGGGCGCGCACTTCAGGCCCTGGGCATTTCAAGCCCCGCCTTTCGAACGAGAGCCA
>NZ_JBTYHB010000049.1:0-65808 GCF_054871485.1 Streptomyces sp. UC4497
ACCCGACCCCCCGCCCCGCGTCGCCGCCCCCGGCTCCCAGTCCTCCCTCTTCGAGCCCCGCCCACCCGTCGACGTCCCGCTGACCGATCTCGTCGACGTATACGCGGAGCAGCAGCGCCGCCACGAGGCGACCGCCCAGCCGGGCCGGATGCGGCTGCTCACCGCGTCCGAGTCGGCAGGCATGCTGGTGGCGGCGGAAATGCACGCGGCAGGCCTGCCGTGGCGCGCGGACGTGCACAGGTCCGTACTGCAGGAACTGCTCGGCGAACGCTACGGAGGCGGCGGCGAGCCACGCCGCCTGGCCGAGCTGGCGGACGAGGTGTCGGCGGCGTTCGGCAGACCGGTGCGCCCCGACCTCCCCGCCGACGTGATCAAGGCCTTCGCCCACGCCGGCATCAAGCTCACCTCGACCCGCCGCTGGGAGATCGAGGGCATCGACCACCCGGCCGTACCGCCCCTGATCGAGTACAAGAAGCTGTACCGGATCTACACAGCCCACGGCTGGTCCTGGCTCCAGGACTGGGTCAGGGAGGGCCGCTTCAGACCCGAGTACCTGCCCGGCGGCACCGTCTCCGGCCGCTGGACGACGAACGGCGGAGGGGCCCTGCAGATCCCCAAGGTCATCCGCCGCGCGGTGATCGCCGACCCCGGCTGGCGGCTCGTCGTGGCCGACGCCGACCAGATGGAACCACGCGTCCTGGCCGCGATCTCCCGCGACCCGGCGTTCATGGAGGTCTCGGGCCAGGCCGCCGACCTCTACCAAGCGGTCTCCGACCGGGCGTTCGCCGGTGACCGGGGCCAGGCCAAGCTGGCCGTGCTCGGCGCCATATACGGGCAGACCTCGGGCGACGGCCTGAAGAACCTGGCGCTGCTGCGACGCCGCTTTCCGCAGGCCGTCGCATACGTCGACGAGGCGGCGCGCGCGGGCGAGGAAGGCCGTCTCGTGCGCACATGGCTGGGCCGCACCTGCCCGCCCGCCGTGGGCTCCGCCGATCCCGACGAGGCCGGCATCCCCCAAGACGAGCCCGAACAGCCGTCGGACGCGGGCGGGTTGACGTACGGCTACGCCTCGTCGAACTCCCGTGCCCGCGGCCGTTTCACCCGCAACTTCGTGGTGCAGGGCAGCGCCGCCGACTGGACCCTGCTCGTCCTCGCCGCGCTGCGCCGCGAACTCACGGACATGGCAGCCGAGTTGGTCTTCTTCCAACACGACGAGGTGATCGTGCACTGTCCGGCCGAGGAGACGGACCGGGTCAGCGAGGCGATCCGCGAAGCAGCCGACCTGGCCGGCCGGATCGCCTTCGGCGAAACGCCGGTGCGCTTCCCGTTCACGGTGGCGGTCGTGGAGTGCTACGCGGACGCCAAGTGACCGGTGCGCACGAGCGCTCACCGACGAATCAGCTCGTGCCGTCGTCGTCTTCGCGGGGCGTCCCCTGTACGAGGAAGCCGAGGACGGGGACCAGCAGTCCCACCGCGGCGGTCCACGGGCGCCAGCCGCCTGCGTCCGGGATCAGGAGCAGGGCGGCCAGGCAGCCGAGGGAGACCGCCCAGGTCAGCAGGACCGACAGGGAGGCCGTCGTGAGCCAGCCCGCGCCGAGGTCGAGGAGCCGGACACGGCGCTGCGGGTCGGGCTGGGCAGGGTGTGTGTGGCCCGCCTTGACGGTGCGCTCGGCCACCGGGACCGGGACCGCCCCGGGCAGCTGCCAACCGTCGTCGCCGACCAGGTCGGCCAGGATGTCGCGGCCACGGCGCCGTCGCGGATCCCACAGCAGCCAGGCGTGACTGCCGCGGAGGACATGTCCGGCAACCTCGCTGGACATCTGGGAGTGGAACGGGACCTCCGTGTCCTCCCTGTCCCGGCCCTGGAGCACCAGGCCCTTCAACCGCCGGGTGTTCTCCCGCCGCTTGCGCTCGTCGGCCGCCGACGCTCCGCCGGCCGGAGGGGCGTCGACGTGCTCGCCCGCTCCGGTGACGGTGACCCGCAGGGCCTGCCACTCGGGGCCGACGGTGCGGGCGCGACGGCGGGTGCTGCCGGTCAGCCAGCCGGCGACCAGGCCGAGCGTGACCAGCACCCAGAACCCGGCGATCACCCACCCGGTGCCGACTTCCACGGCCCGGCCATCGAGCTGCCGCTCCACATCAGCCCGCTGATCGTCACCGACGGCACCCAACCCGGGCCGCTCGGGAACGTACGCCACGTACAACTCGGCGCCGACCTCCTGGCGCCGGTTGGTGGTCGCCTCGAACGACGCCGGCACCCCGTCCCCGCCGCTCGCCGAGGGCAGCGACACGGTGAAGTCGGCCGTGGCACCGGCGCGCGGGCTGGAGCCCTCCGCGACCTCGTTCTCGATCCTGGCGATCGGAAGCCGCTCGATGACCGCGCCCTCCTCGGCCAGCACGGCACTCGTGCCCGAACCGCGCGCGTCGGCGGCGCCCACCGACACCCACAGGGCCAACAGCGCCGGAACGGCGACCAGCACACTCACCGCACGCACCGACAGTCGGCCCGCCCCACCGAGCGCCGCCGGCATAGCGCCTTCGCCGCGCCCCACCGCCCCCGAGGCGGCCCGCACGGCCCGCCGGTAGGTCTCCCGGCGGGACCGCCCTCCGTCGCGGACCACCGCCGCACCCAGGATCACCACGCACACGGCGAGCACCCCCAGCGCACACCGCACGACAACGTCGCGCACCCCCGTCGCCCCCAGGAACAGCCACGCGGCGGTCAGCACCACGAGCGCAAAGGGAGCCGCCACAACGACGAACCTCCCGGCCCGGAAGAACCCCCCGTCACACTCCGCCGCACCGACGCCGCCCCGGCCCTCATCCACAGCCGATTCGCTGCTCACCCAAACGCTCCCCGTACCGGTTGGAAACTCGTCCCCGCTGCGCAGGTTCTGACCAGGAACGACAAAACCCCGGGTCGGAATGGAATCCGACCCGGGGTTTCAGTCTGAGCCGCCTTCGGGATTCGAACCCGAGACCTACGCATTACGAGTGCGTTGCTCTGGCCATCTGAGCTAAGGCGGCGCCGCCGCGCGCACCGGAGTGCGTCAGCAACGTCGCCAATCCTACACGCTCCACAGGGGTGCTCCGCACAGCCTTTGTGGCCAGGGGACACGCACTACGAGCAGCGCTTTCCGTCGGTCGGCGGGGTGCCGGTCAGCAGGTAGTCGTCGATCGCTCCGTCCACGCAGTCGCTGCCGCGGCCGTACGCCGTGTGGCCGTCGCCGTCGTACGTGAGGAGGTGGCCGGAGGAGAGCTGGGCGGCGAGGGACTTCGCCCAGCGGTAGGGGGTGGCCGGGTCGCGGGTGGTGCCGGCCACGACGATGGGGGCGGCGCCTTCGGCGGTGATGCGGTGGGCTTCGCCCGTCGCCTTCACCGGCCAGTAGCCGCAGTTCAGGGAGGACCAGGCGAGGCCCTTGCCGAAGACCGGGGAGGCCTTCTCGAAGTCGGGGAGCGCCTTCTCGACCTCCGCGGGCGAGGTGAAGGACGGGGGCTGGTCCAGGCAGTTCACCGCGGCGTTGGCGAACATCATGTTCGAGTACGTGCCGTCGGGGTCGCGCTCGTAGTAGCTGTCGGAGAGGGCGAGCAGGCCCGCGCCGTCCTTGTGCTTCATGGCCGCGGTGAGAGCCTCGCGCAGCTGCGGCCAGGCCCCCTCGTCGTACATCGCGGCGATCACGCCGGTCGTGGCGAGGGCCTCGCCGAGCTTGCGGCCGCTCTGGTCCCCGGTGCCGATCGGCGAGCGGTCGAGGGTGGTGAAGAAGTCCTTGAGGCGCTTGCCCGACCGGTCGGGGGTGCCGGTGCCGAGGGGGCAGTCGGACCGCTTCGCGCAGTCCTTCGCGAAGGACTTGAACGCCGTCTCGAAGCCGGCGGTCTGCTGTTCGTTCATCTCACGCGCGGGCAGGGAGGGGTCCATCGCGCCGTCGAGGACGACCCGGCCGACCCGCTCCGGGTACAGACCCGCGTACGTCGCCCCCAGGAACGTCCCGTACGAGGCGCCTACGTAGTTGAGTTTCCCGTCGTCGAGCGCCGCGCGTACGAGGTCCATGTCGCGGGCCGCCTCGACCGTGGAGACGTGCGGCAGGACCCGGCCCGACGTGCGGTTCGACGCCTCGCAGCCGGCGCCGAAGCTCTTGTAGGCGGCGGTCAGGCGGGCCTGCTCTGCCGTGTCGTCCGGGGTGACGTCGGTCTGCGTGTACGCGTCCATCCGCTTGCCGTCCAGGCACTTGACGGGCTCGCTGCGGGCGACGCCGCGCGGGTCGACGGCGACCATGTCGTAGCGGGCGCGGACCTTCTCCGGGTAGCCGATGCCCGCGTACGACTGGAGGTAGCCGATCGCCGAGCCGCCGGGCCCACCCGGGTTGACCAGGAGCGAACCGAGGCGCTTGCCGGGACCCGTGGCCTTCTTCCGGGAGACGGCGAGGTCGATGTCACCGGCGGACGGCTTGTCGTAGTCGAGCGGCGCCTTGAGGGTGGCGCATTCGAATCCGGGCACGCCGCACTCGTGCCACTTCGGGGCCTGGTCGTAATACGGGGCCAGATCGGCCGGCGTGGCCCGGGGCAACGCGGCGAGCGAGGAACCCGGAGCACCCGAACTGCCCGAGGCGCAGGCGGAGATGGCGGCGAGGGCCACCCCGGCAGCGGCGGCGAGTACGGCGGGTCGGCGGCGTGAGATGAGGGGGAGGCGCCAGGAGTACATCGGCCGAGCGTAACGCTCCGCGCGCGGCTGGTCACCTTGCGCAATCAAGCTCCGCCGGGCACCCCACGACTACCCCGCCCGCAGCGCCACCGTCATCGCCTCCACCGCCAGCAGCGGCGCCACATTCCCGTCCAACGCCACCCTGCACGCCCCGATCGCCTCGATCCGACGGAGCGTCGACTCCGGCGACGTACTGCGGGCGACCCGCTCCAACGTGTCCTGGATCTCGACGTTGGCCAGGTCCACGCGCGAGCCGAGCTGCATCGCGAGCACGTCCCGGTAGACCACCGTCAGCTCGGTGAGCGCCAGGTCGAGGCTGTCGCGCTGCGAGCGCGTGCGGCGCCGCTTCTGCATGTCCTCGAGGTCCTTCATGACACCGGCCGTGCCGCGCGGCATCCGGCCGCCGCTCTGCGCGCCCATCGCCGCCTTCAGCTCCTCGGTCTCCTTGGTGTCGACCTCTTCGGCGAGCTGCTTGGAGTCCTCGGCGGCCGCGTCCACCAGTTCCTGCGCCGCCTTGAGGCAGCCGCCGATCTCCTCGACGCGCAGCGGCACCTTCAGGACGGCGGCCCTGCGCTCCCGCGCGCGCGGGTCCGTGGCCAGACGGCGGGCCCGCTCGATGTGGCCCTGCGTGGCACGGGAGACGGCCGCCGCGACGTCCGGCTCGATGCCGTCACGTCGCACGAGCATGTCGGCGACCGCGGAGACTGCGGGCGTGCTCAGGGTGAGCAGGCGGCAGCGGGAGCGGATCGTCGGCAATACGTCCTCCACCGAAGGCGCGCACAGCAGCCACACCGTGCGCGGAGCCGGCTCCTCCACCGCCTTCAGGACCGCGTTCGCCGACTTCTCGTTGAGCCGCTCGGCGTCCTCCACGAGGATCACCTGCCAGCGACCGACGGCCGGTGAGGTGTACGACTTGCGGACCGTGTCACGCATGTCGTCGACGCGGATCTGGGTGCCGACCGCGGCCACCGTCGACACGTCCGCGTGCGTGCCGAGCAGCGCCGTGTGGCAGCCGTCGCAGAACCCGCAGCCGGGGGCGCCGCCGAGCGCGCGGTCCGGGCTGACGCACTGGAGGGCGGCGGCGAACGCGCGGGCCGCGGTCTCCCGGCCGGCCCCCGGCGGACCGGTGAACAGCCACGCGTGCGTCATCTTCGACGAAGCCGGCGGCGGGGTGTGCGCGGTGGCCGCCGTCACCAGGGCGTCCGCGTCCCGCGCGGCCGCGGACAGCTCCGCGATCACCCGCTCCTGACCGACCAGGTCGTCCCATACGGCCATGCGGCCACCGTCCCTTGCTACTGCCGAGCCCCAGTGAGACCCATTGTGCCGGTCACCACTGACATCGCCCGAACCGTGGCCAACCGCGCTGCCCTACCGGCGCCGCCCCCGGTCGTCCTCGTCCTCACGGCCACCGAGCAACTCGTCCGCCAACGACGGCAGGTCGTCCAGCGGCGTCTCCTCCGCCCAGTCGGGCCGAGGCCGCCGCGGCTTGCCGTTCTCGTCGACCTGCGGCAGCTCCGCCGTCCGCTCGTTGGGCCCGTCCGGGCCGGAACGAGCCGGCCGCTCGTCGCGGAAGTAACCGCTCGGCACCCGGTCCGCGGGCTCGGACACCTGGGGAAGGACCGCCGTCTCGTCCGCCGCGCCGGGCACGGGCGGCTGCGGCAGCTGCGTCGTCTCCTCGGCGTCCCGCGGGTCGTTCGCCCGCGGCAGCACCGTGGTCTCCTCGGCCTCCGAGGGCTCGGGGGCCTTGGTGAAGTCGACGATCGGCGTCGGCACGGTCGTCTCGTTGTCCGGGACGTCGGCTTCCGGAGCCCGGTCGCGCGGCGCCTCGCTCGGCAGCTCCACCTTGCGCAGGTTCGTGGTGGGCGCGCTCGCGCTCCGCTGCGCCTCCTCCGCGGCCCGAGCGGCGAGCCGCCGCGCCTCCTCCGCGCGCAGCAGCGCCTCTTCGGCCTTGCGCTGCTTCTCCAGGCGCCGCTCCTCGGCCTCGGCCCGGAGCCGCGCCTCGTCCTCGGCCTGCTTACGAAGCCGCTCCTGCTCGGCGGCGCGTGCCTCTGCCTCGGCCTTCAGGCGGGCCCGCTCCTCCTCGGCCTTGCGGCGCTCCTCCTCGGCGCGCTGCCGGGCCTCCTCGGCCTGCCGCTCGGCCTCCAGGCGCTGCGCCTCCTCCAGCTCGCGGCGCTTGCGCTCCTCCTCCTCGGCGCGCAGCTTGGCGAGCTGCTCCTGGCGCTCGCGCTCCAGGCGCTCCTCCTCCGCCTTGCGGGCGGCCTCTTCCTCGGCCTTGCGGCGCGCCTCTTCCTCGGCGGCCTTGCGGGCCTCCTCCTGCGCCTTGATCTCGGCCTCGGAGAGCGGGAGGAGTACGTCGAGCCGGTGCCGGATGACGGTCGTGACGGACTCCGGCTCCTGGCCGGCGTCGACCACCAGGTAGCGGCCGGGGTCGCCCGCCGCCAGCGTCAGGAAACCGGAGCGCACGCGCGTGTGGAACTCCAGCGGCTCCGACTCGAGTCGGTCCGGCGCCTCGGTGAACCGCTCGCGCGCGGCCTCCGGATCGACGTCGAGCAGCACGGTCAGGTTCGGTACGAGACCGCTGGTGGCCCAGCGGTTGATGCGGGCGACCTCGGTCGGCGACAGGTCGCGCCCTGCGCCCTGGTAGGCGACGGACGAGTCGATGTACCGGTCGGAGATGACGACGGCGCCGCGCTCCAGCGCGGGCCGGACGACCGTGTCGACGTGCTCCGCGCGGTCGGCGGCGTACAGCAGCGCCTCCGCGCGGTGCGAGAGACCGGCCGACGAGACGTCGAGCAGGATGGACCGGAGCCGCTTGCCGACCGGCGTGGCGCCCGGCTCGCGCGTGAGGACGACCTCGTGGCCCTTGTCGCGGATCCACTCCGCGAGCGCCTCGGCCTGCGTCGACTTCCCGGCGCCGTCCCCGCCCTCCAGGGCGATGAAGAAGCCGGTCGAGGCCGGGGCCTGCACCGGGTCGTTCCCGCCGAGCAGCGCGTCCCGCAGGTCGTGCCGCAGCGGCACCCCGCTGCGGTCGTCGGCCTTGGCGAGCACCAGCGCGGCGACGGGCAGCAGCAGCGCGCCCACGAGCATCAGCGTGAACGCGGCGCCCCCGTGCGCGAAGACGAACTTTCCGCTCTCCAGGTGGTGCGGACCGATCAGCGCGGCAAGGACGGGCGCGAGCAGCGCGCCGAGCGCGACGGACACGCGTACGACGGCCTGGAGGTGCTCGGTGGTGCGCGCCCGCCGGAACTCCTCGGTCTCCTGGTCGAGCAGCGCGTGTCCGGTGTTCGCCGCGATGCCCGCGGTGACTCCGGCGATCGTCACGAGGAGGATCACGCTCGTCACGTCGGGCACCAGGCCCGCGGCGAGCAGCGCGATACCCGTGAACGCGATGGCGAGCGCGAAGAGGCGGCGCCGCGAGAGCGTCGGCAGCACCTTGGGCGCCGTGCGGATACCGATGACGGTGCCGCCGGTCAGGCCGAGCACGAACAGGCCGAATGTGACCGGGCCACCGCCCAGGTCCTTGGCGTGCAGCACGGAGACGGCGACGGCCGCCGAGATCGCCCCGGCGACGCAGGAGCAGGCGAGCACGAGCAGCCGGATCGCGCCGGTGCGGCCCTTGTCCACGCCCGTACCGGTGCTGGGCCTGCGCAGCCCCTCCAGCGGCGACCGCGCGCGCGGGGTCTGCGTGGCGGGCAGCTCCAGGAAGAACACGACCGACAGGGAGGCGGCGAACAGACCCGCCCCTACGTAGGACGACAGCGCCACCTGGTGCACGGCGAACCAGTCCACGCCCGCGCCGATCAGGTTCTGCACCAGGGTCACGAGGACGAGGCCGGCCGCGCCGAGCGGCACGGCGATGAATCCGGTGCGCAGCGAGAGCCGCCGCAGCGCGTCCGTGTGGTCGGGCAACGGCCGTACGGCCGCGCCCTCCAGCGGCGGCGGGGGCAGCAGCGCGGGCGCCGCGCTCGTCTTGGCGACGGTCCAGAACCGCTCGGCGACCCCGGCGACGAACGCCGTCACGAGGAGGATCGCCAGCGCGTTGTCCGGCACCCAGTCGATCCACAGGGGAGCGACGATGAGCAGCGCGGCGCGCACTCCGTCGGCGCCGACCATGGTCCAGCGCCGGTCGAGCGGCCCGCCGGGCGTCGTCAGCGAGGTCAGCGGTCCGAGCAGGACGGCACCGAACAACAGCGTCGACAGGATCCGCGCCCCGAACACGGCGGCGACGGCGAAGGCCACGCCCCGGTATCCACCACCGAAGGACTCCTCGGGGATGGCCGTCTGCACCGCCAGCACCACGAGGACGAGCAACCCGATCACGTCGCCGACTCCGCCGACGAGTTGCGCCGACCACAGTCGCTTCAACTGAGGTACGCGCAACAAGGCGCGCACCGCACGCTCTCGGGAGTCCGCGACCAGGGCGTCGTCTGGGGCCGTGTTGGGGTCCGTTGGCTGCTCGGCACGGGTCATTCGTCCAGCCTATAGGGACCCGCCGACACACCGAAGGTGTGTTCCCGCTGTGAACGCCTCCCCGCATGGTTCACGGGGAGGCGTTCATTCCGCTGAGCGGCCGACTACTCGGCCGGAGCCGTCTTCTTGGCGGCGGTCTTCTTCGCGGTCGTCGTCTTCTTGGCCGCGGTCTTCTTCGCCGTGGTCGTCTTCTTGGCGGCCGTCTTCTTCGCCGTCGTCTTCTTCGCGGCGGTCTTCTTGGTGGGCGCCTTCTTGGCGGCCGTCTTCTTCTTGGCCGGACCCTTCGCCCGCTTCTCGGCGAGCAGTTCGAACCCGCGCTCCGCCGTGATCTCCTCCACGGAGTCCGCCGAGCGCAGCGTCGCGTTGGTCTCGCCATCGGTGACGTACGGGCCGAAGCGGCCGTCCTTCACCACGACGGGCTTCTCGCTGACCGGGTCGGTGCCGAGCTCCTTGAGCGGCGGCTTGGCGGCCGCGCGACCGCGCTGCTTCGGCTTGGAGTAGATCTCCAGGGCCTCTTCCAGCGTGATGCTGAAGAGCTGCTCCTCGGTCTCCAGGGAGCGCGAGTCCGTGCCCTTCTTCAGGTACGGGCCGTACCGGCCGTTCTGCGCGGTGATGTCGACGCCCTCGGCGTCCTGGCCGACGACGCGCGGCAGCGACATCAGCTTCAGGGCGTCGGCCAGCGTCACCGTGTCGAGCGCCATGGACTTGAAGAGCGAGGCGGTCCGCGGCTTCACCGCGTTCTTCCCGGTCTTCGGGGTGCCCTCGGGGAGCACCTCGGTGACGTACGGGCCGTAGCGGCCGTCCTTGGCGATGATCTGACGCCCGGTCTCCGGGTCCGCGCCCAGCTCGAAGTCGCCGCTCGGCTTGGCGAGCAGCTCCTCGGCGTACTCCACCGACAGCTCGTCGGGCGCGAGGTCCTCGGGTACGTCGGCGCGCTGGTGGTTCTCGGAGTCGCGCTCGCCGCGCTCGATGTACGGGCCGTAGCGGCCGACGCGCAGCATGATGTCGTTGCCCACGGGGAACGACGAGACCTCGCGGGCGTCGATCGCGCCCAGGTCGGTCACGAGCTCCTTGAGACCGCCGAGGTGGTCCCCGTCGCCGTTCCCGGCGTCCGCGGCGCCGCCCTGGCCGTCCGAACCCTCACCGAAGTAGAAGCGCCGCAGCCACGGCACGGCCTGCGCCTCGCCACGCGCGATGCGGTCGAGGTCGTCCTCCATGGAGGCGGTGAAGCTGTAGTCGACCAGCCGGCCGAAGTGCTTCTCCAGCAGGTTGACGACGGCGAACGACAAGAAGGAGGGCACGAGCGCCGTCCCCTTCTTGAAGACGTAACCGCGATCCAGGATGGTCCCGATGATGGACGCATACGTAGACGGGCGGCCGATCTCGCGCTCTTCGAGCTCCTTGACGAGCGAGGCCTCGGTGTAGCGCGCGGGCGGCTTGGTTGCGTGGCCGTCGACCGTGATCTCCTCGGCGGACAGGCCGTCGCCCTCGGCGACCTGCGGAAGCCGGCGCTCACGGTCGTCGAGCTCCGCGTTCGGGTCGTCGGCGCCCTCCACGTAGGCCTTCAGGAAGCCGTGGAAGGTGATCGTCTTGCCGGAGGCGCTGAACTCGGCGTCGCGGCCGTCGGCGGACGTGCCACCGATCTTCACCGTGACGCTGTTGCCGACCGCGTCCTTCATCTGGGAGGCGACGGTGCGCTTCCAGATCAGCTCGTACAGCTTGAACTGGTCGCCGGTCAGGCCGGTCTCGGCGGGCGTGCGGAAGCGGTCGCCGGAGGGGCGGATCGCCTCGTGCGCCTCCTGCGCGTTCTTGACCTTGCCGGCGTACGTACGCGGCTTGTCCGGCAGGTAGTCGCTGCCGTAGAGCTGCGTGACCTGCGAACGGGCGGCCGCGACGGCCGTGTCCGACAGCGTCGTGGAGTCCGTACGCATGTAGGTGATGAAGCCGTTCTCGTACAGCTTCTGGGCGACCTGCATGGTCGCCTTCGCGCCGAAGCCCAGCTTGCGCGAGGCCTCCTGCTGCAGCGTCGTCGTACGGAACGGGGCGTACGGCGAGCGGCGGTACGGCTTGGACTCGACGGAGCGTACGGAGAACTGCGTGTTCTCCAGGGCGGCGGCGAGCGCACGGGCGTTCGTCTCGTCGAGGTGCAGCGTGTTCGCCGAGCTGGCCTTCACCTGGCCCAGCGAGTCGAAGTCGCGGCCCTGTGCGATGCGCTTTCCGTCGACCGCGCTGAGGCGGGCGACCAGCGACGACGGGTCGGAGGAGTCACCGGCGCGGCCCGTCGCGAACGTGCCCGTCAGGTCCCAGTACTCGGCCGAGCGGAAGGCGATGCGGTCGCGCTCGCGCTCGACGACGAGGCGGGTGGCGACGGACTGGACGCGGCCCGCCGACAGGCGCGGCATGACCTTCTTCCACAGGACCGGCGAGACCTCGTAGCCGTAGAGGCGGTCGAGGATACGGCGGGTCTCCTGGGCGTCGACCAGCTTCTTGTTCAGCTCACGCGGGTTCGCGACGGCGGCCCGGATCGCGTCCTTGGTGATCTCGTGGAAGACCATCCGGTGGACCGGGATCTTCGGCTTGAGGACTTCCTGGAGGTGCCACGCGATGGCTTCGCCCTCGCGGTCCTCATCGGTTGCGAGGAAGAGCTCGTCGGAGTCCTTCATCAGGTCCTTGAGCTTCTTGACCTGCGCCTTCTTGTCGCTGTTCACGACATAGACGGGCTGGAAGTCGTGCTCGACGTCCACGCCGAGGCGGCGCACCTCGCCCGTGTACTTGTCCGGGACTTCGGCCGCGCCGTTGGGGAGGTCGCGGATGTGCCCGACGCTCGCTTCGACGACGTATCCGGGGCCGAGATAGCCCTTGATCGTCTTCGCCTTGGCGGGCGACTCGACGATGACGAGTCGGCGGCCGCCCTGTGCGGTCTCGCTGGTCGGGGACAACTTCGCTCTTCTCTCCGGTCGGCGGTTCGGGGCCTCTTCGATGGCTTTCTCCCGCGGGATCGTGCCGTTTCTGCGGCACTGCTGCGGAGTGTGACGGTACCTCCCGCCGGTGTGTCAAACGGGAAAAGCACGCAGCAGCCACTCGGAACGGTAACCCGACTCCTCGTGATCCTGCCCCCGGACCGCTGAGCGGACGCCTGGCCTCCGGGTGTCGGCAGGGGCGTCCCGTGCGCCGGGTTCCTGTGGCGAACGTCCCCATTGAGCAGTGGTGAACGTCCCCATCGAGTAGCGGTCTCGTGCCCTCGGACTCCCCCGTTTATCCCTTCCTGACAAGATGGCGCATGGCTGGGGGAGCCCGCGGGGAGCCTCCGGCTCGTCCCCAAGGCATCACTATCCAGGAGCTTCCCGACATGTCCGAGAACAATCCGTACGGCCAGCCTCCCAAGGACCAGTCGGGCGGGAACCCGTACAACCAGCCCCCGGCGGACCAGCCGGGCCAGCAGGGCGGCCCGTACGGCTACCCGCAGCAGGGCTCGCAGCCCGGCTACGGCACGCCGCCTCCTGGTCAGCCCGGTCAGCCCGCCCCGCCGCAGGGCCAGCCCGGCTACGGCACGCCGCAGGGCCAGCCCGGTCAGGCCGGTCAGCCCAGCTACGGCTACCCCTACCCCGGCTCCGCCCCGGCCGGCGGCGGCGCGTACCCGCCCCCGCCGGGCCCCGGCATGGGCGCCCCGAACATGGGCCCCGGCATGGGCATGCCCTACGACCCTGCCGCGCCCTACGGCTACGACCCGTACGGCCGCCCGTACTCGGACAAGACGAAGCTCGCCGCGGGTCTCCTCGGCATCTTCCTCGGCGCGTTCGGCGCGGGCCGCTTCTACACCGGGCACACCGGGATGGCCGTCGCGATGCTCATCGTGTCCGTGGTGACCTGCGGTTTCGGCAGCATCTGGGGCCTGATCGACGGCATCATGATGCTCGCCGGCGGCAACGCCACCGACTCCCAGGGCCGTCTGCTGCGGGACTCCTGACCCGTGCCCCGCACCGCATCCCCCACGGCCCGCCTCAGGAGCGCGCTCGACGCCCCTGCGGCGGCCCCGCTCGGGGTGCTCGCGGCGGGGGCGGGAGCCGCGCTGTACCTGTACGGCACGGACCCGCACGAGCCGGGCCACTTCCTGCCGGGCTGCCCCTTCCGCATCACCACGGGCCTGCTCTGCCCGGCGTGCGGCGGAACGCGGATGGTCTACGACCTGATGCACGGTCAGTACGCCATGGCCTGGCACGACAACGGCGCGCTGCTGCTCGCCGCCCCCTTCGCCCTTGCCCTGCTGGGGCGTTGGGCGTACGAGGGGCTGCGCGGCCGCCGCTGGTCGCCGTCGATCGGGGGGCGCGGCGCGACCGTGATCCTGGTCGGGGCGTTGATCTGGGCGGTGCTGCGCAACGTGTTCTGAGCGGCGCCGGGGCAGCTTCGGGGCAGCGTCCGAGCCGCTCCTGAACGGCGCCCGGACGGACCGCCGCAGGCCGGCCTAGACCTGGCCGAAGCACCACACGGCGAGCGCCAGGGCTCCCGCCCCGGCCGCACTCGCGAGCACCACCGACGTCACGGGGCGCACCCCGTACGCCACCGGCTCACGGTGCGCCGCGCGCGCCCCGGTCCACGCCAACAGGCCTGCCCCGAACAATCCGAACACCGCGCCTGCGAACACCGCGGGAACACTCTCCATCGCCTTGCCTCCCCCAGCTACGGACCGATTTCCGGTACCCAGGCGGGCGACGCTGACACGGGTAGCCGAACCCCGGATGAACTCCCGGGCGCCACAAGGCGAAGAGCGGCCGACCGGTCTCATTCGACGGGCGTGAACGGCTCCAGGAACCCCTGCTCGACCAGCGTCCGGATCTGCGCGGGCGTGCGGTCGCGCAGCGACACCGGGTCCTCGCCCATGAGTTGGGCGATGGCGTCCAGGATCGTCCCGGCGCTCAGCGAGCCGTCGCAGACGCCCGCGAACCCGGCGCCGACCGTGTCCACCTTCGTCGCGCGGCGCATCCCGCGCCCCTGCCGCAGCACGACGTGCTCCGGGTCCTCGGCGCCCGGAAGCCCGACCTGCTCCTGCACGACCTCGCCGGCCAGCTTGAAGTGCGCGCCGAGCAGCGCCGCGTCGTCGTGCGCCCGCAGCCAGTCGACCCGCTCGAAGTGCGCGCGCACGGCGTCGCCGAGCGGCTGCTCGACGGGGTGCGGCCACTCCTCGATGACGATGGAGGGCTCTTCGGCGGCGGTCTTCCTGAGCGTGATCCAGCCGAAGCCGACGGCCCGCACCTTGCGCGCCTCGAACTCGTCGAGCCACGCGTCGTACCGCGCCGCGTACTCGGCCGGGTCGCCGCGGTGGTCACCGGCGTCGCGCAGCCACAACTCGGCGTACTGCGCGACGTCCTGCACCTCGCGCTGCACGATCCAGGCGTCACAACCGCGCGGCACCCAGGAGCGCAGCCGCTCGGCCCACTCCTCCCCCTCCACGTGCTGCCAGTTGGCCAGGAACTGCGCGTACCCCCCGTCGTTCAGGTGCTCCCCTGCCCCCTGAACGACCGAGCGGCACAGATCGTCCCCGCTCATGCCGCCGTCCCGGTAGGTGAGGCGGGCTCCCGGGGAGATCACGAACGGCGGGTTGGAGACGACCAGGTCGTACGTGGCGTCGCCCACGGGCTCGTACAGCGACCCCTCCCGCAGCTCGGCGGCCTGCACGCCCGACAGCGCGAGGGTCAGCGCGGTCATGTGCAGCGCACGCGGGTTGAGGTCGGTCGCGGTGACCCGCGTGGCGTGGCGCGCCGCGTGCAGCGCCTGGATCCCGGATCCGGTGCCGAGGTCGAGGGCCGAGCCGACGGGCGTACGCACGGTGATCCCGGCGAGCGTCGTGGACGCCCCGCCGACCCCGAGCACGACGCCCTCCTCGCTGCTGCCGATGCCTCCGGCGCCCCCGACCGCGCACCCGAGGTCGGACACGATGAACCAGTCCTCGCCCTCCGGGCCGCCGTACGGGCGCACGTCGACGCTCGCCGCGACCTCGTCGCCCCCGACGGCCCGCAGCCACCCGCTCTCCAGGCACGCGTCGAGCGGCAGCACCTCGGCCACGCGCTCGCGCGGCGCGGGCTGCTGCAACAGGAAGAGCCGGACGAGCGTCTCCAGGGGCCGCTCGCCCCGGGTGGCCCGCAGAGCGGGCACGGTCTCGCTGCGCGCGAGCGCCGCGTAGGCGGACGCCCCGAGCAGCTCGAGCAGCCCATCGGCAGTGAACTCGGCAGAAACCAACGCGTCACGCAGAGACCTGACGACGTCATTTCGATCAACAGAGGGCAGCGATACAGCAGCGGAAGAACTCACCCCACCATTGTGACCCGCACCGGCTGTGGGCAGGCGTTCCGCACGGCGGAACGGGTGGGCACAGCCCCCGGTGCAGGCCGCAGAAAACACGACGCACCCCCGGCGCAGCGCGGCAATGGCGCAACCCCGGGGGCGCAGAAGAAAACGTGGGACCTAGGACCCCGAAGGCGTAGCGGAAGCGCTCTTGCAGCTCTCCTGCTTCGCCATCGCCTTGCCCACGTCCCCCTCCTCGAGGTTCTTGAGCGCGTCGCTGCCGTCCTGGCTCAGCGTGTCCAGCTGGCCGGCGATGTCCTTGAGTCCCTCGGCGAACTTCGCCTGGTCACCGGTGTCGAGCTTGTCGACCTTCTTCTTCAGGTCGGCGTACGACGTCGAGATCTTGTCCAGTTCCTTGACGGCGTTCTGCTGCTTCTTGTCACCGCCGTCGACCGGCGGGGCCCCGGCCTTGTCGACCGCGTCACCGATCGCCTTGTACGCGTCGGACATGTCCTGGAACGCCTTCGAGTCGGTCCTCTGGACCTGCTCGGGTTCGCTGTTGTCCGAGGTCTCCTTCTGGATCGCGGTGTTCGCGGCCTCGATCTTCTTGGCCTGCGGCTGGACCTTGTCGCAGACCTGCTTGGCCCAGGAGTCCAGCTTCTCGTTGCTGTCGTCGCTGCAGCCCGACAACGCCAGTACCAGTACCGCACCGCCGGACAGTGCGGCAGCAAGCTTCTTGTTCACCGGATTGGTCCCTTCCATGGCTCTCGGCCCCGGAACTTACACGCCACGCACACGACAATCGCACGCCGGGTGTCCTATACGACCACTTTATTGACCTTTAGCAGCCATTTGCACCAAGAGAGATAAGGCTCACTGAAACCGGAAGGGCCCGCCCCGCAGACGTAAGGAAACTACGCCAGAACACAACGATGGGCGGACAGCCCGTCAAAAGACGCTGTCCGCCCACCTGTTGTCGTACTGACGCGCACTCAGGTCACGTACGCACGTTTCTTACGCACTTCCTTACGTACGTGTCGTGGAGACCACGGCAGGATCCGCCTGCTCCGGCACCCGTCCGGTGCCTCCCGGGTCCCCGTCGTCGTCCCCGCCGACCGCGATGCCGCGCCGCTTGGACATGTACACGGCACCGATGATCACGGCGAGCGAGACGACCGCGGCCGCGATCCGCACGCCCACGCTCGCATCCTCCCCGTAGCTGAACTTGACCACCGCGGGCGCGATGAGCAGCGCCACGAGGTTCATCACCTTCAGAAGCGGGTTGATGGCGGGGCCCGCGGTGTCCTTGAACGGGTCGCCGACCGTGTCGCCGATGATCGTCGCCTCGTGCGCCTCGCTGCCCTTGCCGCCGTGGTGCCCGTCCTCGACGAGCTTCTTGGCGTTGTCCCACGCGCCGCCGGAATTGGCGAGGAAGACGGCCATCAGCGTGCCCGTCCCGATCGCCCCAGCGAGATACGCGCCGAGCGCGCCGACGCCGAGCGTGAAGCCGACCGCGATCGGCGCAAGAACGGCGAGCAGCCCGGGCGTGGCGAGCTCCCGCAGCGCGTCCTTCGTGCAGATGTCGACCACACGCCCGTACTCCGGCTTCTCCGTGTAGTCCATGATCCCGGGGTGCTCACGGAACTGCCTGCGCACCTCGTAGACCACGGAACCCGCCGACCGCGAGACCGCGTTGATGGCGAGCCCGGAGAAGAGGAACACCACCGCGGCTCCGGCGATGAGCCCCACCAGGTTGTTGGGCTGCGAGATGTCCATCACGAGGTTCATCGGCCCGCCGTCGCCGACCTTCTCCCCGACGTCTCTGGCCGCGGTGAGGATCGCGTCCCGGTACGAGCCGAACAGCGCGGCTGCCGCGAGCACGGCGGTCGCGATGGCGATGCCCTTGGTGATGGCCTTCGTCGTGTTGCCGACGGCGTCCAGGTCGGTGAGCACCTGCGCGCCCGCGCCCTCGACGTCGCCGGACATCTCGGCGATGCCCTGCGCGTTGTCGGAGACCGGGCCGAAGGTGTCCATGGCGACGATGACGCCGACCGTGGTGAGCAGCCCCGTACCGGCCAGGGCGACCGCGAACAGGGCGAGCATGATCGACGCACCACCGAGCAGGAACGCCCCGTAGACGCCGAGCCCGATCAGCAGCGCGGTGTAGACGGCCGATTCGAGGCCGATGGAGATGCCGGCGAGCACGACGGTCGCGGCCCCGGTCAGCGACGATTTGCCGATGTCCTTGACCGGCCGCCTGCTCGTCTCGGTGAAGTACCCGGTGAGCTGCTGGATGAGGGCCGCGAGCACGATGCCGATCGCCACGGCGACGACCGCGAGGACCCGTGGGTCGCCCGCCTTGCCGCTGATCGCCGCGTCCGTGACGCCGTCCAGGTCGGCGTACGACCCCGGCAGATAGGTGTAGACGGCGATGGCCACGAGCACGACCGAGATCACCGCGGAGATGAAGAAGCCGCGGTTGATGGCGCTCATCCCCGAGCGGTCGGAGCGGCGCGGCGCGACGGCGAAGATGCCGATCATCGCCGTGACGACACCGATCGCGGGCACGATCAGCGGGAACGCCAGGCCCGCGTCGCCGAAGGCCGCCTTGCCGAGGATCAGCGCGGCGACCAGCGTGACGGCGTACGACTCGAAGAGGTCGGCGGCCATTCCCGCGCAGTCTCCGACGTTGTCGCCCACGTTGTCGGCGATGGTCGCGGCATTGCGCGGATCGTCCTCCGGAATGCCCTTCTCGACCTTGCCGACCAGGTCGGCGCCGACGTCGGCGGCCTTGGTGAAGATGCCGCCCCCGACACGCATGAACATCGCGATCAGCGCGGCGCCGAGCCCGAAGCCCTCCAGGACCTTGGGCGCGTCGGCCGCGTAGACGAGCACGACACAGGAGGCGCCGAGCAGGCCGAGCCCCACCGTGAACATGCCGACGACGCCACCCGTACGGAAAGCGATCTTCATTGCTTTGTGCGATACCGCGGTGAGATCCTTTTCCGGCTCGCCTTCCGCCGGGGTCGCTTCTCGTGCGGCGGCGGCGACGCGCACATTGCTGCGCACCGCGAGCCACATTCCGATATAGCCGGTGACGGCCGAGAACACCGCGCCGATCAAGAAGAAGATCGACCGGCCCGCGCGCTGATTCCAATCGTCCGCCGGAAGCAGCATGAGCAGGAAGAACACCACGACGGCGAATACGGCGAGTGTTCGCAGCTGCCGACCCAGATAGGCTTTCGCGCCTTCCTGGACCGCGCCTGCGATCTCCTTCATCGAGTCCGTGCCCTCACCGGCCGCGAGTACCTGGCGCACCAGGACTCCGGCCACGGCGAGCGCCGCGAGCGCGACGACGGCGATGACGACGACGATCAATCTGTTGTCGTCGGTCAGAACTGCGGCTGCGAACGTAGCAGGGGTAGAGGGCTCCGCCATTCGTCCTCCTTGACGCTTGGACTGAGCTCAAGATGTGGACGGATTGTAGGGAGCGGACCCTGATCAAAACAGGGCGCGGCAAACGGAATTGTTTCCTACCCAGCAAATGTTCGGTGAACCTCGCCCGGCAGACCGAGGCGGAATTACTAACCCCCTGAAGGCATTAGCGAAGATCCTTTATTGGCCGATTGGTTGATCGACATTGGTCGATTGGTTGATCGACATTGGTCGATTGGTTGATCGACCTCAGGAAATACCGAAGAGGCCCGGTTCACCGACTGGTGAACCGGGCCTCTTCGAAAGATCTCCGGGCAGCGCGCGGAGCGCTCGGCGCGCTACGGAAGCGTCGTCGGCAGCGTCGGCCAACTCATCCGAATGAGTCCGCCGTCCGTCTCCGCGGTGACCTCGACATCGTCCACGAGGCCGCTGATGACGGCGAGACCCATCTCGTCCTCACCCTCGGCCTCCAGATCGTCGCCGGAGCCCGCCGCGTCCGACTGGTGCGGCGTGCGCGGCGCCTCGTCACCGACCTCGATGGAGAACTGCTTCTCCTCCTCGATCAGGGCCACCCGCACCGGCGCCGAGATGCCGCTGCTCTGGTGCAGCCCGACAGCGCGGCTGCAGGCCTCACCGACGGCGAGCCTGACCTCGTCGAGCACGGCCTCGTCCACGCCCGACCTGCGCGCCACGGCTGCCGCCACCAGACGGGCCGTCCTGACGTGCTCGGGCAGAGGGCTGAAGCGGAGTTCGACAGTGGCCATGCATCCCCCTCGGACAGACGGGCCCACGGTTGTACGAGCGTGCTCCCGGGGACCGGCCGGCCTGGGCCGCCCGATCCCCTTGTCTCCGCCGGTGTCGCCACCGGCATCAACCGGATCAGTCGGTCGCCGAGACGGCTTCCTCGACCGAGGTGTGGATCGGGAACACCTTGGTCAGTCCGGTGATACGGAAGATCTTGAGAATGCGCTCCTGGTTGCACACCAGGCGCAGCGAGCCCTCATGGGCACGCACGCGCTTCAGGCCGCCGACCAGCACGCCGAGCCCGGTGGAGTCGAGGAAATCCACGCCCTCCATGTCGACGACAAGGTGGAAACTGCCGTCGTTCACCAGCTCGACCAGCTGCTCGCGCAGCTTGGGCGCGGTATATACATCGATTTCGCCACCGACCTCGACGACCGTACGATCGCCGACGGTACGGGTCGACAGGGACAGGTCCACGGATCCTCCAGCACCTTGCTATCGAGCGGTCGCCCCTCGGGGACACCTCGGCTTGATCCCCCGGGACGGTTCGCCAGCCGCGATGGCATTCAATCACTTACCGGCAGGCGTGCACGACGCCTTGAGAGCATTGTCCGTCACGCCAGTGACACACTCGGTGCCGATGGCCAAGAATCACCGATCCGATCGACCCTCGGCATCCGCCCCAGACCGCCCCTCTCCCGGTGCGGTCCTGGACCGGCTCGCCTCGGGTCCGAGCAGGGCTGCGCGCATCACCCATACGGAGCACTTGCCCCCTCGCCCCGGCCGTCATGCCGTCTGGCCCGATCGGATCCGATCCGAGGTCATCGCGGCCGTACAGACCGCCGGAATCGCGCACCCCTGGGCCCACCAGGCACTCGCGGCGGAGCACGCCCTGGACGGCGATTCGGTGGTCGTCGCCACCGGCACGGCCTCCGGCAAGTCGCTCGCGTATCTGGTCCCGGTCCTGTCGACCCTGCTCGACGGATCCGAGGCACCGAACGGGCGCGGCGCGACCACGCTCTACCTCTCCCCGACGAAGGCGCTCGCGGCGGACCAGTGCCGATCGGTGAAGGAACTTTCACAACCGCTCGGTACGGCGATTCGGCCAGCGGTCTACGACGGCGACACCCCGTTCGAGGAACGCGAGTGGGTACGCCAGTTCGGGAACTACGTCCTCACCAACCCGGACATGCTGCACCGGGGCATCCTGCCCTCGCACCCGCGCTGGTCCTCCTTCCTCAAGGCGCTCAAGTACGTCGTGATCGACGAGTGCCACACGTATCGCGGCGTCTTCGGCTCGCACGTGGCGCAGGTGCTGCGAAGACTGCGCCGCATATGTGCCCGCTACGGCTCCGACCCGGTCTTCCTGCTGGCCTCGGCCACTTCGGCCGAACCGGCCGCCTCCGCCCAGCGGTTGACGGGTCTGCCGGTCCTCGAGGTCGCGGACGACGCCTCCCCGCGCGGCGAGCTGGTCTTCGCGCTCTGGGAGCCCCCGTTGACGGAGATGCAGGGCGAGAAGGGCGCTCCGGTGCGGCGCACGGCGACGGCCGAGACGGCGGACCTCCTGACCGACCTCGCGGTCCAGGGCGTGCGCTCCGTCGCCTTCGTACGCTCCCGGCGTGGCGCCGAGCTGATCTCGGTGATCGCGCAGGAGCGGCTCGCCGAGGTCGACCGCTCGCTCGCCCGGCGGGTCGCGGCCTATCGCGGCGGCTATCTCTCCGAGGAACGCCGCGCCCTCGAAGCGGCCCTGCACTCCGGCGAGCTGCTCGGCCTCGCCGCCACCACCGCCCTCGAACTCGGCATCGACGTCTCGGGGTTGGACGCCGTACTGATCTCCGGCTACCCCGGTACGCGCGCGTCCCTGTGGCAGCAGGCCGGCCGGGCCGGGCGCTCGGGCCAGGGGGCGCTGGCGGTCCTGGTGGCCCGCGACGACCCCCTGGACACGTATCTGGTCCACCACCCCGAGGCCCTCTTCGACCAGCCGGTCGAGTCGACGGTCCTCGACCCGGACAACCCGTACGTCCTGGCTCCGCACCTGTGCGCGGCGGCGGCGGAAATCCCGCTGACGGAACCCGACTTGAAGCTGTTCGGCCCGGCGACCGAGGAACTCCTTCCGCAACTGGAGGCGGCGAAGCTGCTGCGGCGCCGCAACGCCACGAAGGCCTGGCACTGGACGCGCCGCGAGTCCGCGGCGGACCTGGCGGACATCCGCGGCGAGGGCGGTCCTCCTGTGCAGGTCGTCGAGGCCGGCACGGGCCGGCTGCTCGGCACGGTCGACGCGGGCTCGTCCCACACCACGGTCCACGACGGAGCGGTCCACCTCCACCAGGGCCGCACGTACGTGGTGAAGAAGCTCGACCTCGACGACAACGTCGCCCTGGTCGAAACAGCGAACCCCACCTACTCGACCACCGCCCGCGACACCACGGCCATCTCCATCCTGGAGACCGACGTCGAAGTCCCTTGGGGCGACGGCAGGTTGTGCTACGGCTCGGTCGAGGTCACGAACCAGGTCGTGGGCTACCTCCGCCGCCGACTCATCACCGGCGAGGTCCTCGGCGAGACCAAGCTCGATCTCCCTCCTCGTACGCTGCGCACCCGCGCGGTGTGGTGGACGGTCACGGAGGACCAGCTGGATGCGGCCCGCGTGAACCCCGAGATCCTCGGCG
Source organism: Streptomyces sp. UC4497 (assembly GCF_054871485.1). NCBI lineage: Bacteria > Bacillati > Actinomycetota > Actinomycetes > Kitasatosporales > Streptomycetaceae > Streptomyces > Streptomyces sp. UC4497. The sequence goes on from NZ_JBTYHB010000049.1 coordinate 22,297, forward strand.
GCGCCCTGCACGCCGCCGAACACGCCTCCATCGGCCTGCTGCCCCTCTTCGCCACGTGCGACCGCTGGGACATCGGTGGCGTCTCGATGCCGCTCCATCCGGACACGCTCCTTCCCACGGTCTTCGTCTACGACGGTCATCCCGGCGGCGCGGGCTTCGCCGAACGCGCCTTCCACACCGCCCGCGAGTGGCTGACCGCCACCCGTGAGGCCATCGCCTCCTGCGACTGCGATGCCGGTTGCCCCTCGTGCATCCAGTCCCCGAAGTGCGGCAACGGCAACGAGCCGTTGCACAAGCGGGGGGCGGTGCGGCTCCTGTCGGTGCTGCTGGAGGGGGCGGCGGGGTAGGTGGGTGCGCCTCGGCCGTTCCGTTGCGGTCGACCGCTCCTACGCCACGGGGCTCCGCCCCGGACCCCGCGCCTCAAACGCCGGCGGGGCTGATTTTGCCGAACCGGCGTTACGGACTCGGGGCTCCGCCCCGGACCCCGCGAGTCTCGTCCCAAAGCGGGGCTTGAATTGCCCACCCGCCGCCTGGGGCGCATCGGGCGGCTGCCGCCCCGCCTTGGGCGGCAGGGTGGGCAAGGCGGCCCCCGGTGCCGCGCGCACCTCACGACGGCGTCGGGCCCGGTGGGCCCGCCCGTGCCCGGACCTCCGAGCGGAACGCCCCGTGGCCCGCCGTCGCGGTCACGTTCGACACCTCCCCGCGCAGGGCGCACCGCACCACATCCGCCCCCTGCGCCCGCGCCACCCGCCCGGCCAGCGCGCACGCCTTCGTTCTCCCGTCCGCCCAGTGGTCCGCCGCCGCAAGCGCCGCCAGGTCCGCCGCCGAGCCCGCGCGGTGTCGGGCCTCGATCGCCTGCCCCATGGCCAGTACCGCCCCGACCACCACGCCCACCGCGGCCATCGCCATCGCGACCCATACGGTCGCCGACCCGCGGTCGCCCCGCCCCCTCACGTCGCCTCCTCCTCCGCCGCCGCCACGGCCTCCGCGCCCAGTTCCACCCCGAGCGCTCCCGGCCCAACAGACCTCGCCCGCACCGTCACCCGCACCAGATCGCCCTCCCGGCCGACCGCGACCCGCGCACCCGGCGGCGCGGCCTCCCGCGCCGCCGCCACCGCGGCGCCCCTGGGCTCCTGCCGGGCCACCGCCCTGGCCCCGGCCCGCGCGGCGTCCACGCACCTGATCTGCGCCGACGCCGCGAGCACCACCCAGACCAGCGCCATCGTGAACGCCACGAGCACCGGCAGCACCACGGCCGCCTCCGCCGTCACGAAACCCCGGTCACGACGGGGCTCAGAACGAGCCATGGAGCGCCTTCGCCACCAAGGACTGCAGCGCCGACTGCACCACGTCGCTCGTCACCACCTGGTACAGCACCCCGGCGAAGCCCACCGCCGCGATCAGCCCCACCGCGTACTCGGCACTGACCATTCCGGCGTCCCGCCGCCCGGACCGCACCGACCTCGCCCATCGAAGAGCCCCTCCGCGCAGCCACTCGCCCCAGACCCGCCCCACACGCGTTCCACTCATGCCAACTCCCTTGATTCATAGCGTTATTCACTCGAACAGCCATCAGCCATCAGTCATCAGTCATCAACAGGGCCACCCCCGCCTCATCTCCCTCCAAAGACCCCTCCTCCCAGCCCGATCACCACCGGCACCACCCCCACCACCAGGAACGCGGGCAGGAAGCACAGGCCCACCGGCGCCGTGATCGCCACCGCGGCCCTGCGCGCCACCGTGGTCGCCCGACGCCCCCGCTCGGCCCGGCACTCCGTGGCGAACCGCGCCACCGGAGCCGCCGCCGGAGCCCCGGACTCGCCCGCCCGCTCCAACAGCCGGACCAGCCCATCGGCCCCCGGCACTGCCGCCAACTCACGCCACGCCAGACCCAGTTCGCCCCCGAGCCGCACCTGCGCCGCGCCCCGCTCGAGCCCCCGCCCGACGGGCCCGCCCAGCGCCTCACCAACCGCCCGCGCCGCCTCCACGGGCCCGGCTCCCGCCGCCAAGCAGGACGCCAAGAGGTCGCAGGCCAGGGGCAGTTGACGTACGGCCGCACCCCTCACCGCCGCCCCCGACCCGGCTCTCACGCCCTCCTCCCGGACGCGCCACCACCGCCACACCCCCACCCCGCAGACCACCCCGACCACGACCCCGGCCACCCCGCCCACCAGCACGAACCCGGCACACACCGCCCCCGCGACCGGCACCCACCGCCGCACCACGGCCGGCAGCCCCACGGCCCGCCGCGCCGACTCCGCCGCGGCCACCTCGAACACGAGCCGGACCCGCTTCCGCAACGCCCGCTCGGCCCGCCGCGCCGCGACCTCCCTCACCAGCCACATCACCATCACCGCGATGCACAGCACCGCCCCCAGCCTGTGGACAACGTTCATCGCCCCTCACCCCTCCGCCCCTCGCACGATCCGCATCGCCCACCACAACCCGGCGGCTTCCAACGCCCCGCCCACCACCAGACAGCCGACCCCGGGCCACGTGTGCAGCAGCACCCGCAGGGGCCGCGCCCCCATGCCCGCCCCGAGCAGCAGCGCGAACACGGGGAGCCCGGCGAGCATCACCGTGGTCGACGAAGGGCCCGCCAACTGGGCCCTGAAGTCCGCCCGTTGATCCCGCTCAGCACGCAGCGCGTCCGCGAGCCGTTCGAGACCGGACGCAAGGCCCGCGCCCCGGTCCACCGCCACCCGCCAGCACGCCGCCAACCCGTTCAACCCCTCGGCCCCCGGCTCCCGCGCCGCCACTCTCAGGGCCCCGGGCACATCCCCACCGAACCGGGCCGCCGCCACCACGGCCGCGCTCCCCGCGCCGGTCAACGCCCCCGACCCCCGCACCGCCACCACCAGCGCATCCCCCGGCTGCCGCCCGGCCCGCACCTCACCCGCCAACAGCCCGCACAGCCGGATCACCGCCTCCCCGCGCCGCTCCTTCCCCCGACGCGCCGCCCCGGCCACGCGTAGCCGTCCCACTCCGGGCACGGCACACACGCCGAGCACCACCGGCAGCACCGAGGCACCGGCGATCCCGACCACCAACCCGCCGACCGCGCACCACCATTCGGGCCGCGCCCGCACCCACGCCCACCACCGCTCGCCCACTCCCGGCCACCCGGACCACACCCCGAAGTCCGCGCCGACCCCCAACACCCTCCGGGCCCGCCGCACCTCCAACTCCCGCACCTGCACCGCCCGCATCACGACCACCGCCCCCAACGCGGCCGTCACCACTCCGAAACCAGCACCCAAGACCCCACCACTCACACCCACACACCCCTCTCCACCAACCCCACCGACCCACGCACCTTCTGACCCGCACCGCACGGACACGCGCCCTCACTCCAGGGCCATAGACGACCACCACCTCAAGCCCCTCACCCGACGCCCCACAACCACCCCCGCCTCACCCCACCCGCACCCCCAACAACCCACCGAGCCGCTCCCACCCCGCCCTCTCCACGAACCCCCGCTCGCCCCACTCCAGCGCCGGTACCGCCCGTACCCAGCCCTCCGTGTCCCGCTCCAGCACCTGGACCTGGGCGATGCGGCGCCGTCCGCCCCGGTCCCGTACGAGGTGCAGGACCACGGAGACCGCCGCGGCCAGTTGGCTGTGCAGCGCCGCCCGGTCGAGTCCGGCCGCCGTTCCCAGTGCCTCGAGGCGCACCGGGACATCGCTCGCCGCGTTGGCGTGAACGGTGCAGGAACCGCCTTCGTGGCCCGTATTGAGCGCGGCCAGGAGCGAGACCACCTCGGCGCCGCGCACCTCGCCCACCACGAGCCGGTCGGGCCGCATCCGCAGCGCCTGCCGGACCAGGTCGTCGAGGCCGACGGCCCCCGCGCCCTCCTGGTTGGCGGGGCGCGATTCGAGGCGGACGACATGAGGGTGGTCCGGCCTCAGCTCGGCGGAGTCCTCGGCCAGGACGATCCGCTCCCCCGGCCCCACCAGACCGAGCAGCGCACTCAGCAACGTCGTCTTGCCCGTGCCCGTACCGCCGCTGATCAGGAAGGACAGGCGCGCGTCGAGCAGCGCCCGCAGCACCCGGTCGCCGCCCGGCGGCACCGTCCCCGCCGCCGTCAGCTCCTCCAGGGTGAAGGCCCGGGGCCGCACGACCCGCAGGGACAGACAGGTGCAGCCCGCCGCGATCGGTGGCAGCACCGCGTGCAGCCGGGTCCCGTCGGGCAGCCGGGCGTCCACCCACGGCCGCGCGTCGTCCAGGCGGCGCCCCACGACGGCCGCGAGCCGCTGCGCAAGACGCCGCACCTCGACGGCGCTTTCGAAGGACACGTCGGCCGGCTCCAGGCCGCTTCCCCGGTCGACCCACACCTTGTCCGGCGCCGACACCAGGACGTCCGTCACCGAGGGGTCGGCGAGCAGCGGCTCCAACGGCCCCGCGCCCACCAGCTCCGACCTCAACATGCCCGCCGCGCCCAGCACTTCGGCGTCGCCCAGGATCCGGCCCTGCGCCCGCAGCGCCTCGGCCACGCGCGCTGGCGTCGCCTCCGACCCGTTCTCGGCGAGCCACTGCCGTACGCCGTCCAGCATGCGCGCCCCGACCACCGCACTCATGACACCCCTCCTCGCACCCACTGCTCGACCGTCCGCACGCCGACCGCTCCGGCCGCCGGCGCGCTCTCCACGGGCCGCCCGTCCACGACCGGCTCCCCGCACTCCCGGTTCACGCCGCGTCCCCCTCCATCGCCGCCACCGGCATCCGCTCCCAGAAGGCCCCGCAGAACCGACCGAGGGGCCCGCCCTTCAACACCTCGACGTCCGCGGGCAGTTCACCGGCCAGCGGCAGCCCGACGAGCCGCGCCACCTCGTCCGCCGCGAGGCCTCCCGCTCCGCCCGCGGGCGTCGTCACCACCCGCAGGTCCCGCAGCACCATCCCCGCCGCCCCCGCCATCCGGCGCGCCGCCGCCACGGCCCGCAGCTCCGGTGGCACCACGAGCAGCCCCAGGTCGAGCTGGGCCAGGGCCTCGACGGATCCGGCGTCGACCCGGCGCGGCAGATCCACCACGACGACGCCGCCCCTGCGCCTCCCGGCCGCGAGCACCGCCCGCACCGCCTCCGAGGGCACCGCCACGAGATCGCCGCGGTCCCAGCTGAGCACCCGCAGATCGTGCAGCCGGGGCAGCGACTCCTCCAGGGCCGTGCTGCCGACCCGGCCCCGCGACTCGGCGAAGGCGGGCCAGCGCAGCCCGTCCACCGCCTCGCCGCCGAGCAGCACATCGAGTCCGCCACCGAGCGGGTCCGCGTCGACCAGGAGGGTGCGCCGCCCCGACCGCGCGGACGCCACGGCCAGCGCGCAGGCGAGCGTGGAGGCCCCGGCCCCGCCGCGTCCGCCGAGCACCCCGACGGTCAGGGCGGGCCGCCCCACTCCCTCGGCGACATCGGCGATCCGGTCCATCAGCCACTGCTCGCCGTCGGGCAGGACGAGCACATGGTCGGCGCCGATCTCCACGGCCCGCCGCCACACCCCGGAATCGTCCTGATCACGCCCAACCAAGATCACGCCACGCCGTCGGGACACCCCGCGCAGCCGCCCCGCGGCATCGTCCCCGACCAGCACGAGCGGCGCCGATTCCCAGCCGCCCCAGCCCCCTCTGCCCGCCGGCGCCCCGTGCCCGACCTCCGGCCGTACACCCGCCGCTGCGCACAGCCGCAGCAGGTCGTCCAGCAGTTCCACGTCCTCCGTCACGATCAACGGGGCGCGTCGCACGTCCCGCGCGTCGCACTCGATGACTCCCGCCATGGTCCGGTCCCCCTCTCGCCGCGCTCGCCCGCCCATGCGGACGATCCGTTCCGCACGTGAAGTCGGCGGTGCCCAAGGCTCCGAATACCGCGCATCCGCCACGGCTCGGCCATAACAAACCGGCCATGAACACGGATCTGAACTTCGCGTGCGGAATCACCGTGCAGCGATCCCGGAAAACGTGTGGATCTTGGTCAATAACTGTGGACGCGAGAAGGCTTGTGAATATCCCGGTCACTCATACCGGTGACACCTTGAACGGGGCATGGAACTGTCCACAGAGCAGCCCGACGGTCACACAGCGTGAGCAGAGCCGGGCGCGGCGTCCGAGGCGCGCGAGCCTTCGAAACCCCCTGTTCGGGCATGAAAAAAGGACCCGAAAACGGGTCCGGACATGCGACGACCCCCGCCGGGGGGGAGAGCGGGGGTCGTCCCCACGGTCCGACTCGGGGGGGGAGGAGCCAGACCGGGTTAGCACGGTCGCGAACGATCCGTGACTTCCATGGTGTACCCGAGAGCCTTCTCAAGCAAACCCACGCGCCACAGCTTACGCCGAATGGTTGGCGCCTATGCTCGGCCTCGTGGAAAACCACTCCTTGCCTCACTCCACGCCTCGTACAGCGGCGTTCTTTGACCTGGACAAGACGGTCATCGCTAAGTCGAGCACACTCACGTTCAGCAAGTCGTTCTACCAAGGCGGGCTGATCAACCGGAGGGCCGTACTGCGCACCGCGTACGCCCAGTTCGTGTTCCTCGCCGGCGGCGCCGACCACGACCAGATGGAGCGGATGCGCGAGTATCTCTCGGCGCTCTGCCGCGGCTGGAACGTGCAGCAGGTGAAGGAGATCGTCGCCGAGACGCTGCACGATCTGATCGACCCGATCATCTACGACGAGGCGGCGTCCCTCATCGAGGAGCACCACACCGCCGGGCGCGATGTGGTCATCGTCTCCACATCCGGCGCCGAGGTGGTCGAGCCGGTCGGCGAGCTCCTCGGTGCGGACCGGGTGATCGCCACCCGCATGGTCGTGGGCGACGACGGCTGCTTCACGGGCGAGGTGGAGTACTACGCGTACGGGCCGACGAAGGCGGAGGCCATCAAGGAGCTGGCGCGCTCCGAGGGGTACGACCTCGCGCGCTGCTACGCGTACAGCGACTCGGCGACGGATCTGCCGATGCTCAGCTCGGTCGGGCATCCGCATGCCGTCAATCCGGACCGGGCGCTGCGCCGCGAGGCACTCGCGCGCGGGTGGCCGATCCTCGACTTCCACAAGCCGGTGCGGCTCAAGCAGCGCCTGCCCCACCTGTCCGCGCCCTCACGGCCCGCGCTGCTCGCGGCGGCCGGGGTCGGCGCGGCCGCGGTCACGGCCGGCCTTGTCTGGTACGCGAGCCGGCGTCGTGCGACGTCGGGCGCCCATTGAGGCCCCCGGTTCGCCCCATTTGAACCTAAAAGTAAAGAAGTGCGGCCAGGGCTTCCGCTTCCCCCGGGGGAGGAGTACAAAGGATTCAACGGCCCGCGAGACCAAGGACATCCGAGAGGACACCTTCAACCGCAAAAAGGCCCCACGGACCGATGCATGAACACCGAGCACCCACGCGACGTCGACCCGTCGATTACGGGCCAGCCGCACCAGGCGACGGGCAAAGAACCCGACCTGATGGGCAACACTTCGAGGACGCTTGGTAACCCGGTGAACATGCCAGCGGCGGTACGAATTCTCGTACCGCCGCAACCCTTGTGTCGGGCCTCTTCCGCTACGCGGCACCCCGCTGGAGCGCCTCACAGACGGCCGTCGACTCCCTGACACCCAGCTCGATCGCCTTGCCGCAGTGGGTGATCCAGGCCGCCATTCCCTCCGGCGTACCGGATACGTAGCCGTCGAGTGCGGCCGCGTAGGACGCCCGGCCGAGTTCGGCATGGCCCAGCTCCGCCGGGCAGACGGACTTCGGGTCGAGGCCGCTGCCCACCAGGACGATGCGCTCGGCGGCGCGTGCGACCAGGCCGTTGTGCGAGCCGAAGGGACGCAGGGCGAGCAGCTCGCCGTGCACGATGGCGGCGTTCACCAGGGCCGGAGCCGCACTCTCGGCGATGATCAGCTGCGAGAGCCCCTCCAGGCGGCCCGCCACCTCCTCGGCGTCCGGCACCGGAAGTTCGACGAGCGGCTCGTCGACCGGCTCGCCCCCGAGGCGCGGCCGACCCACCGCGTCGCTCTTGTCGGCCGCCGCGACCAGGTGGAGACGCGCGAGCACCCGCAGCGGCGACTGCCGCCAGATGGAGAGCAGTTGACCGGCCTCGGCGGTCAACCGCAGGGACGCGCCGACCGTGGGCGCTTCCTTGTCGCCGTCGGCGCCACTGAAGTCGGTGCGCCTGCGCACCTCTTCGAGCGGCCAGTCGGCACCGGAGAGCGCCGCGCTGCCGCGCGCCCCGCGCAGTGCCGCCTCGGACGTGATCTCGTTGCTGCGACGCCGCATGACCCGGTGCCCGTAGACCCGGTCCACAGCCTTGCGCACGGAGTCCACGGAATCGGCCACACCCGGCAGGTCGGCCAGGGCGGCGAGGGGGTCGGCTGTCGTACTCATGAGTACGACCCTACGGGCCACGCGGCGCCGCCCCACGAAGGAGTGGTCTTCTTCACGCCACGTCGACACGGACAGCGACCATACCGATACCGTTCGTGAACATGAAGATCGCTTTCGTGGGGAAGGGCGGCAGTGGCAAGACCACGCTGTCCTCACTGTTCATCCGCCACCTCGCCGGCACCGGGTCCCCGGTCATCGCCGTCGACGCCGACATCAATCAGCACCTCGGGGCCGCGCTCGGGCTCGACGAGGGCGTCGCGGGCGAGCTGCCCGCGCTGGGGGCCCGGCTGCCCCTGATCAAGGACTATCTGCGCGGCTCGAACCCGCGGATCGCCTCGGCCGACACGATGATCAAGACCACGCCGCCCGGCGAGGGCTCGCGGCTGCTTCGGGTGCGCGAGAACAATCCGGTGTACGACGCGTGCGCCCGTGATGTGGAACTCGACGGCCAGGCCGTGCGTTTGATGGTCACCGGGCCCTTCACCGAGGCCGATCTCGGTGTCGCCTGCTACCACTCCAAGACCGGAGCGGTGGAGCTGTGCCTGAACCACCTCGTCGACGGCCGGGGCGAGTACGTGGTGGTCGACATGACCGCGGGCTCCGACTCCTTCGCCTCGGGCATGTTCACCCGCTTCGACATGACGTTCCTGGTGGCCGAGCCGACCCGCAAGGGTGTCTCGGTCTATCGCCAGTACAAGGATTACGCACGGGACTTTGGGATCGACCTGAAGGTGGTGGGGAACAAGGTGCGGGACGAGGACGACCTGGAGTTCCTGCGCTCCGAGGTCGGCGACGACCTGCTCGTCACCGTCGGGCACTCGGACTGGGTGCGCGCCATGGAGAAGGGCCGCCCGCCGCGTTTCGAGCTCCTGGAGGCGACCAACAAGGCTTCCCTGCAAGCACTTCAGGACGCGGCCGACGCCACGTACGAGGTTCGCGACTGGGAGCGCTACACGCGCCAGATGGTCCACTTCCACCTGAAGAACGCCCAGAGCTGGGGCAACGAGAAAACCGGGGTCGACCTGGCGTCCCAGGTCGACCCCGACTTCGTCCTGCGGGAGAGCGTCGCGGCTACTGCCTGAGCAAGTGCCGGACGGTGCCTACGACTTGGCGGCCGGGGCTCCCGGTACCCCCTTCGGGGCCGGGGCCCGCTTGCCACCGAGGTAGGACTCCCAGCCCTTCTTCGGGCTCTCGCCCACACCGAGGCCGCCGAGCTTCTTCAGGGTCTTCGGGTCCTGGGCGTCGAGCCAGTCGGTGAGCTGCCGGAAGGAGACGCAGCGGACGTCGGGCTTCTTGCAGACCCGCTCGACCGTCTCCTCGACGGCGCGCATGTAGGTGCCGCCGTTCCAGGACTCGAAGTGGTTGCCGATGACGAGCGGCGCGCGGTTGCCCTTGTAGGCGCGTTCGAAGCCCGCGAGCAGGCTGTCGCGCATCTGGTCACCCCAGTACTCGCGCTTCGCGGGGTCGCCCTGGGTCGCCGTGCCGGACTGGTTGACCATGAAGTTGTAGTCCATGGTCAGCTGCTCGTAGGAGTGGCCCTTGAACGGGACGAGCTGCATCGACAGGTCCCACAGGCCGTTCTTCTTCTTGGGCCAGACCTGGTTGTTGACGCCGCTGGTGTCGTAGCGGAAGCCGAGCTCGCTCGCGGCGCGCGTGAAGTTGTCCTTGCCCTCCAGGCAGGGGGTGCGGGCGCCGATGAGCTCCTTGTCGTAGTCGAAGGGAAGCGGCGCGGACCGGTTCAGGCCCGAGTTGGACTTCCAGCCCTTCACGAACGACTTGGCCTGCTTGATCTCGCTCTTCCACTCGGCCACCGACCACTGGCCCACTCCACCGTTCTTGCCGCAGAAGTGGCCGTTGAAGTGGGTGCCGATCTCGTTGCCCTCGAGCCAGGCGCCGCGCAGTTGCTCGACGGTGTCCTTGATTCCCTTGGCGTCGTTGAAGCCGATGTCCGAGCGGCCGGCCGAGTGCTGCGGCGCGTGGTACTTGCCCGCCTTGCCCTCCGGGAGCAGGTACACGCCGCTCAGGAAGTACGTCATGGTCGCGTTGTTCTCCTTCGCGACCTTGCGGAAGTGCGAGAAGAGCTTCTGGCTGTCCTCGCCCGCGCCGTCCCAGGAGAAGACCACGAACTGCGGCGGCTTCTGCCCCGGTCTGAGGCGCTCGGCCCGTGGCAGGTTCGGCTGCCGCCCGGTGTACGCGGTCGAGCCGTCGCCGATCAGCTTGATCGCGCTGCCCGGCTTGGCCTTCTTCGGACCGGGGGCGCCCTGCTGGGGCTTGGTCTTCTCGGTGCGGTGCTCACTGGATCCGCCGGTTTTCCCGGTGGCGCATCCGGCGAGTGCCGCGGCGCACGCCGCGGCGGCGGTGATGCCCGCGGCGAGCCGCTTCGCGGCGGTCCTGTGGGTGGCGGCCATCTTCCGCCCACCTTCTTCCTGGAGTCGGCTTGTGTGGCGGTGAAAAGAGATGAATGCCCGGTATGCATGGACATCGCCGCCACGGTGACACGAGGGCCGGACCGAATTAGTCCGACAAGCCGACAAGCCTTCTTATTCACTACTGAGCGTGAACCAGTAACCCATTTGCACCTTTTATCCGGCCACAATCTTTACTCTGCATTACTATTCATTTACCGACCGCTACTGAGCGTTGATTTCATCCCGCCGCTGCACGCCGTGAACCACGGCCGCGATCGACCCCGCCCACCGCAAGGGGTCACCCCACATTCCGCGACCGCGCTGCACCCCGGAGGAGACGGGAAACCATGTCAGCCTGCGTATCCACCCACACCAGTGACTCCGGCCGGACGGGCGAGCCCTCGGACGCCGCCCGCACCGCACACAGTCCACCGCCAAAGCGCCGCCGCTTCCGCATCGCGGGAGCCGACCTCTCCGCGTCCATCGCGGTCTTCCTCATCGCCCTGCCGCTGTCCCTGGGCATCGCCCTCGCGACCGGCGCGCCCCTCGAGTCGGGGCTCGTCGCCGCCGCCGTCGGCGGCATCGTCGCCGGCTGCGTCGGCGGAGCGCCGCTCCAGGTCAGCGGGCCCGCCGCGGGCCTCACCGTCGTCACCGCCGAGCTGATCCAGCGCTACGGATGGCGGACCACCTGCGCCATCACCGTCCTCGCCGGTCTCGCGCAACTCGGCCTCGGCTGCCTACGGGTGGCCCGCAGCGCCCTCGCCGTCAGCCCCGCCGTCGTCCACGGCATGCTCGCCGGCATCGGTGTCACCATCGCCGTCGCCCAGTTGCACATCATGCTCGGCGGCAACCCCGAGAGCTCCGTGCTCGCCAACGTGGCATCCCTGCCACAGCAGTTGGCTGACGCCCAGCCCGCCGCCCTGGGCGTCAGCGCGCTCACGCTCACCGTGCTGCTCGCCTGGCCTCGCATCCCGGGGCGGATCGGCCGCTTCGCGCGCAAGCTGCCGGCCGCGCTCATCGCCGTGACCGCCGCGAGCGTGACCGCCGCGCTGCTCGGGCTCAGCCTGCCCGAGGTCGACCTGCCCTCCTGGAGCAGCCACGCGCTCGCCGGGCTGCCGGACGGGCCCGTGCTCGGCCTCGTCGCCGCCGTCCTGACGACCACGCTCGTGTGCAGCGTGCAGTCGCTGCTCGGGGCGGTCGCCGTGGACAAGATGACCGCCAAGCGCTCGGACCTGCCGCCCTCGATGCGCCGCTCGAACCTGGACCGGGAGCTGCTCGCGCAGGGCGCGTCGAACATCGTCTCCGGATCGCTCGGCGGGCTGCCCGTCGCCGGGGTCGCGGTACGCAGTACGGCGAACGTGAACGCGGGCGCCGTGAGCGGGAACTCCTCGATCCTGCACGGCGTTTGGGTAGTAGCCGCCACGCTGCTCCTGGTCCCCGTCCTGGAGCTGATCCCGCTCGCCGCGCTCGCCGCGCTGGTGATGGCGGTCGGCATCCAGATGGTGTCCCTGAACCACATCCGCACGGTCACCCGCCACCGTGAGGTCCTGGTGTACGCGGTCACCACCCTCGGCGTCGTCGTCTTCGGCGTGCTCGAAGGCGTCGGGCTCGGTGTCGCGGTCGCCGTCGGCGTCGCCCTGCACCGCCTCGCGCGCACCCGCATCACGCACGAGGTGGATCCCCGCGGCGTCCACCACGTGCGCGTACGTGGGCAGTTGACGTTCCTCGCGGTGCCCCGGCTCAGCCGGACCCTGCACCAGGTGCCGCACGGCGCGGACTGCGTCGTGGAGCTGGACGGGTCCTTCATGGACCACGCCGCGTACGAGGCACTGCAGGACTGGCAGAAGTCGCACACCACGCAGGGCGGCAAGGTCGAGGTGGCCGGGCGGGGAGGGGCCAGGATCGCCGAACCCGCGCGCGCCAGCCACACCTGCTGCCGCCCTTGGACGCCGTGGCGCAACCACCACTGCGACCGGCCCTCGCACGACCGGGCGGCGCAGCCCGAGGCCATCGAGCCGCGGCGGGCCGGCGGGCATCAACTGGCCACCGGGATCAGCGCGTTCCAGCGCAATACGGCGCCGCTGGTGCGCGAGGAGCTGGCGCGGCTCGCGCGCGAGGGGCAGAAGCCCACGCAGCTGTTCCTGACGTGCGCCGACTCCCGGCTCGTCACGTCGATGATCACGTCGAGCGGCCCTGGCGATCTCTTCGTCGTGCGGAATGTGGGCAACCTCGTGCCCCTGCCCGGCGCCGAGAGCGCGGACGACTCGGTGGCCGCCGCCATCGAGTACGCCGTGGACGTGCTCGAGGTGCAGTCCATCACCGTGTGCGGGCACTCCGGATGCGGGGCGATGCAGGCACTGTTGAGCAGCCCTCCGAGCGGCCCCGGGGCGCTCACACCGCTCAAGCGCTGGCTGCGGCACGGGATGCCGAGCCTGGAGCGGATGTCCGACGCGGGGCTGCCCTGGGCGCGGCTCGCGGGGCGGGCGCCCGCCGACACGGTCGAGCAGCTCTGCCTGACCAATGTCGTCCAGCAGTTGGAGCACCTGCGGGAGCACGAGTGCGTGGCGCGCGCACTGGAGCGGGGCGCGCTCGAACTGCACGGCATGTACTTCCACGTCGGGGAGGCGCAGGCGTATCTGCTCGACGAGGCCGACCCGGTCTTCGGACAGGTCGCGGCCACCGCCCTCGACGGCAGCCTCGACGAAGGCAGCGCCACGCGGGCCTGAACCGACCCGTCCCCGCCTCCGTGCAATCAGATGAGACCGTAGGGCTCCCGACCAGGTCGGGAGCCCTACGCGTACAGGTCTAAACCAGTTCGCGGACCCCCCTTGTCACCAGGGGGCGCGGTCTGATGAGCTGTGGCCTGGGACACAACGGTCGCCTCCGACACAAACACTGCATGGGAGAAGCGTCGTGAGCAACGAAAGCCTGGCCAACCTCTTGAAGGAGGAGCGACGCTTCGCGCCGCCCGCTGACCTGGCCGCGAACGCCAACGTCACGGCCGAGGCGTACGAGCAGGCCAAGGCTGACCGGCTCGGTTTCTGGGCCGAGCAGGCCCGCCGCCTGACCTGGGACACCGAGCCGACCGAGACGCTCGACTGGTCGAACCCGCCGTTCGCCAAGTGGTTCAAGGACGGCAAGCTCAACGTCGCGTACAACTGCGTCGACCGCCACGTAGAGGCAGGAAACGGCGACCGCGTCGCGATCCACTTCGAGGGCGAGCCCGGCGACAGCCGCGCGATCACCTACGCCGAGCTCAAGGACGAGGTCAGCCGGGCCGCAAATGCCCTGACCGAGCTGGGCGTTCGGGCCGGTGACCGGGTCGCCGTCTACCTGCCGATGATCCCGGAAGCGGTCATCTCGATGCTCGCCTGCGCGCGCATCGGCGCCGCGCACTCGGTGGTCTTCGGCGGCTTCTCGGCCGACGCCATCGCCAAGCGCATCGAGGACGCCGACGCCAAGGTCGTCATCACCTCCGACGGCGGCTTCCGGCGCGGCAAGCCGTCGGCGCTCAAGCCCGCGGTCGACGAGGCGCTGACCCGCGTATCCGTCGAGAAGGTCCTCGTCGTGCAGCGCACCAAGCAGGACGTCGCCTGGACCGAGGGCCGCGACCTGTGGTGGCACGAGACGGTCGGCCGCCAGTCCACCGAGCACACGCCGCAGGCCTTCGACGCCGAGCAGCCGCTCTTCATCCTGTACACGTCGGGTACGACGGGTAAGCCGAAGGGCATCCTGCACACGTCGGGCGGTTACCTGACGCAGGCGTCGTACACGCACCACGCGGTCTTCGACCTCAAGCCGGAGACGGACGTCTACTGGTGCACCGCCGACATCGGCTGGGTCACCGGACACTCGTACATCACGTACGGCCCGCTCTCGAACGGTGCGACGCAGGTCATCTACGAGGGCACCCCGGACACCCCGCACCAGGGCCGCTTCTGGGAGATCGTGCAGAAGTACGGCGTCTCGATCCTCTACACGGCGCCGACCGCGATCCGTACGTTCATGAAGTGGGGCGACGACATCCCCGCGAAGTTCGACCTGTCCAGCCTGCGCGTGCTCGGGTCGGTCGGTGAGCCGATCAACCCCGAGGCCTGGGTCTGGTACCGGAAGAACATCGGCGCCGACAAGTGCCCCGTCGTGGACACCTGGTGGCAGACCGAGACCGGCGCGATCATGATCTCGCCGCTGCCGGGCGTCACCGAGGCCAAGCCGGGCTCCGCCCAGCGCGCCCTGCCCGGCATCTCCGCGACCGTCGTCGACGACGAGGCCAACGAAGTACCCGACGGCGGGGGCGGCTATCTCGTCCTCACCGAGCCGTGGCCGTCGATGCTGCGCACCATCTGGGGCGACGACCAGCGGTTCATCGACACGTACTGGTCGCGCTTCGAGGGCAAGTACTTCGCCGGTGACGGTGCCAAGAAGGACGAGGACGGCGACATCTGGCTGCTCGGCCGGGTCGACGACGTCATGCTCGTCTCCGGGCACAACATCTCGACCACCGAGGTCGAGTCCGCGCTCGTCTCGCACCCGTCCGTCGCCGAGGCCGCCGTGGTCGGCGCCGCCGACGAGACGACCGGTCAGGCCATCGTCGCCTTCGTGATCCTGCGCGGCAGCGCGAACGCGGAGGACGAGTCGCTGGTCGCGGACCTGCGCAACCACGTGGGCACCGCCCTCGGCCCGATCGCCAAGCCGAAGCGGATCCTGCCGGTCGCCGAGCTGCCCAAGACGCGCTCCGGCAAGATCATGCGCCGCCTCCTGCGCGACGTCGCGGAGAACCGGGCGGTGGGTGACGTCACGACGCTCGCCGACTCCTCCGTGATGGACCTGATCCAGGCCGAGCTGCCGTCGGCGTCCAGCGAGGACTGATCCGCGTACGAACCCACGGGAACGGGCATCCGGCGAGCGCGCCGGGTGCCCGTTTCGTACGTAAGGTGATGATCACCAAGCAGGCCGGGGCACCCTGTAGGGTAAAAGTCGCGTCAACGACGCGACAAAGATCCAATAGGTGCGCCGGGAAGTCTGGTCGGCAACGCAGTCAGCCGTACCCGACCGGAGGTCTGATCCGTGAGCGCGCCCAAGAACAAGCAGGACCGCAAGGCACTCGGCCGGCTCTCGCTGCCCGAGCGGACCTTCGTGGCCGACGCGCTGCGCACCGAGACGGTCGGCGGCGTCCTGCTCCTGGTGGCGGCGATCGCCGCGCTCGTCTGGTCCAACATCCCGGCCCTGCACCACAGCTACGAGGCCGTCAGCGGGTTCCACCTGGGGCCCGCCTCGCTCGGCCTCGACCTCTCCATCGAGCACTGGGCCGCCGACGGGCTGCTCGCGATCTTCTTCTTCGTCGCCGGCATCGAACTCAAGCGTGAGCTGGTCGCCGGTGATCTGCGCGATCCGAAGGCCGCCGCGCTGCCGGTCGTCGCCGCCCTCTGCGGCATGGCGACACCCGCGATCGTCTACGTGATCGTCAACGGGGTCGGCGGCGGCTCGATGAGCGGCTGGGCCGTGCCGACCGCCACCGACATCGCCTTCGCGCTCGCCGTGCTCGCCGTCATCGGCACCTCGCTGCCGAGCGCCATGCGCGCGTTCCTGCTCACCCTCGCCGTCGTGGACGACCTCTTCGCGATCCTGATCATCGCGATCTTCTTCACGGACGACCTGAACTTCGCCGCGCTCGGCGGCGCGTTCCTCGGCCTCGCCGTCTTCTGGCTGCTCCTCAAGAAGCGGGTGCGCGGCTGGTACATCTACGTACCGCTCGCCCTGGTCATCTGGGGGCTGATGTACAACAGCGGCGTCCACGCCACCATCGCCGGTGTCGCCATGGGCCTGATGCTGCGCTGCCACCGGGAGGAGGGCGAGGAGCAGTCGCCCGGCGAGCACATCGAACACCTGGTGCGGCCACTCTCGGCCGGGCTCGCGGTGCCGCTGTTCGCGCTGTTCAGCGCGGGTGTCGCGGTGTCGGGCGGGGCCCTGGGCGACGTATTCACGAAGCCGGAGACCTTGGGCGTGGTGCTGGGTCTCGTCGTCGGCAAGGCCGTCGGGATCTTCGGCGGTACGTGGCTGACCGCCCGGTTCACCAAGGCCTCGCTCTCCGACGAGCTGGCCTGGCCGGATGTGTTCGCGGTGGCCTCGCTCGCCGGAATCGGCTTCACTGTCTCGCTGCTCATCGGGGAACTCGCCTTCACGGACGACCCGTTGCTGACCGACGAGATCAAGGCATCCGTGCTGATGGGCTCGCTGATCGCGGCGGTGATCTCCAGCGTGCTGCTGAAGATCAGGAACGCCAAGTACCGGGCCCTGTGGGAGGACGAGGAGCGCGACGAGGACCTCTCCGGGGTCCCGGACATCTACGAGGAGGGCAAACCGGAGTACCACCTTCGGATGGCCGAGATCTACGAGCGGAAAGCCGCGGAACACCGAAGGCTTGCGCAAGTGGCGGCCGGGGCAGGCGGCGAGGACGAGCGTCCGGCATGATCTGACGGAGAATCCGCGCAGTACGCGCATACGAAGCAGCCACAGAAGAACAGGGGAGTACGCGATGAGCGCACCCGACGACAACCCGGTCGGCGCCGAACGCAGCGTCGGCCAGCTGTTCGCATCGGCGACGGCCGAGATGTCCGCGCTGGTGCACGACGAGATCGCCCTTGCGAAGGCGCAGCTGAAGAAGGACGTGAAGCGCGGCGCGACCAGTGGTGGCGCGTTCATGGCGGGAGTGGTCGTCCTGACCTTCTCGCTGCCCATGCTGAGCTTCGCGCTCGCGTACGGGATCAACGCGTGGACCGGCGGGTTCAACGGCGACGGCGGCTGGAACATGGCCTGGTGCTTCCTGCTGTCCTTCGCCGCGAGCGTGGTCATCTTCTTGCTGCTCGCGCTCGTCGGCGTCGTCTTCGCCAAGAAGGCCAAGCAGGGCAAGGGTCCGCAGAAGACCGCCGCCTCGTTCAAGGAGTCGGCGGGCGTACTGCAGAACGCCAAGCCGCACCCCCGTGAGGTGACCACGGACGGGCATGACACAAAGGCCATCGAGGCTGTGGCACGCTCGTCTGCATGACGGACCCTGCCACTCCTTCGGCCCAGCCGCCCGCGTCCTTCGTGCTCCTCGACGTTCCCGGCGGGCACAAGGTGACCCACCGGGACGTCGCGGCCAATGGTGCGCGCTTCCACATCGCCGAGATGGGGGACGGGCCGCTGGTCCTGCTCCTGCACGGCTTCCCGCAGTTCTGGTGGACGTGGCGGCACCAGCTCGCCGCGCTCGCCGACGCGGGCTTCCGGGCCGTGGCGATGGACCTGCGCGGAGTGGGCGGCAGCGACCGTACGCCGCGGGGCTACGACCCGGCGAACCTCGCGCTCGACATCACGGGAGTGGTGCGCTCGCTCGGCGAGCCCGACGCGGCGCTCGTCGGCCATGACCTCGGCGGATATCTCGCCTGGACCGCGGCCGTGATGCGGCCCAAGCTGGTGCGCCGGCTCGTGGTCTCCTCGATGCCGCATCCGCGCCGGTGGCGCTCGGCGATGCTGGCGGACTACCGGCAGTCGCGCTCGGGCTCGTACGTCTGGGGTTTCCAGCGCCCCTGGCTGCCCGAGCGTCAGCTGCTCGCGAACGACGGCGAGTTGGTCGGCAAGCTGGTCCGGGACTGGTCGGGGCCGCACCAGCCCGACGACGCGACGGTGAAGACGTACCGGCAGGCCATGTGCATCCCGTCGACCGCGCACTGCTCGATCGAGCCGTACCGGTGGATGGTGCGCTCCCTGGCGCGCCCCGACGGGATCCAGTTCAACCGGCGGATGAAGCGCCCCGTGCGGGTGCCGACGCTGCACGTGCACGGCTCCCTCGACCCGGTGATGCGCACGCGCAGCGCGGCGGGCTCGGGCGAGTACGTGGAGGCCCCCTACCGCTGGCGCCTCTTCGACGGCCTCGGACACTTCCCGCACGAGGAGGATCCGGCCGCGTTCTCCAAGGAACTGGTCAACTGGTTGAAGGATCCCGAACCGGACCGGTGAGCCCTGTTTTGGGGCGGGAACGGCAGGGGGAACACCTGTGCTTCGAACGGCCAATTGCCCGGCGCATACGCCATTTTGGGGAGCGTGAGGGCGGTTACCGACCATGGGGCAGGGGCACACGTCGGGGTATGGGCTGGACGCACGACTACAGTGACGCAGCACGCAATCGCCGCCCAGCGATGACGCTGGGCTCTCCCCGGAGAGGAGCGCCTGACGGCTGGTCGGCGCACGATCCCCGGCTGGGCATTCCTCGCATTCTGCGGCGCCGCGCCCGGTGGGTGTCGGCGCGGATCCGGCACGGCGGGCGGGGCTGAACAGCCCTTCCGTACCCGGCGATCCGGCCGGGTACCACAGCTGGTTCTACGGCTGGTTCCACAGCTGGTCGGCTACAGCGCGCAGGCGTCCGTGTCGACCTGCTGGTTCGCCGCGCGGCCGCGCGCGATGTCGGTGCTGATCTCGTCACCGGACAGCGCGTAGCCCGTCTCCGAGTCGTCGAGCGACTTGGCGAACACCACGCCGTAGACCTGGCCGTCCGGAGTGAGCAGCGGTCCGCCCGAGTTGCCCTGACGGACCGTCGCGAACAGCGAGTACACGTCGCGGCGCACGGTGCCCCGGTGGTAGATGTCCGGGCCGTTCGCCGTGATGCGCCCGCGCACGCGCGCGGGACGGACGTCGTACGCGCCGTTCTCCGGGAAGCCCGCGACGATCGCGCCGCCGCCGCGCTGCGCGTCGGTGCCCGTGAACCGGAGCGGGGGCGCCTGCAGGGCCGGCACGTCCAGGACCGCGATGTCGCGCTTCCAGTCGTAGAGCACGACCTTCGCGTCGTACTTCACGCCCTCGCCACCTATCTGGACGGTGGGCTCGTCCACGCCGCCGACCACATGCGCGTTCGTCATCACGCGGCGGTCGGAGAAGACGAAGCCGGTGCCCTCAAGGACCTTGCCGCAACTGGGCGCCTGGCCCACGACCTTGACGATGGACCGCTTCGCGTTGCGCGCGACCTGGCTGCCCGCGAGCGCCGGGTCCGGCGGCTTCACGTCGGCGATCGGCTCGTTCGCGAACGGGCTGAAGACCTGAGGGAAACCGTTCTGCGCGAGGGTCGAGGAGAAGTCCGCGAACCATGTGTCCGCCTGCGTGGGCAGCGCCTGCGAGACGCCGAGCAGCACCTTCGAACTGCGTACTTCCTTGCCGAGCGTGGGCAGGGTGGTGCCGGCCAGCGCGGAACCTATCAGCCAGGCCACCAGGAGCATCGCCGCCACGTTGACCACCGCGCCGCCCGTCGCGTCGAGCGCGCGGGCCGGGGACCAAGTGATGTATCTGCGCAGCTTGTTGCCCAAGTGCGTGGTGAAGGCCTGCCCGACGGAGGCGCACACGATCACGACGACCACGGCGACGACCGCGGCGGTCGTGGTGACCTCCGCGTCACTGGTGATCGCGTCCCACAGGAGAGGCAGCGCGTAGACCGCGACGAGGCCGCCACCGAGGAAGCCGATCACCGACAGGATGCCGACGACGAAACCCTGGCGGTAGCCGACGATCGCGAACCACACGGCCGCTGCGAGCAGCAGGAAGTCCAGCACGTTCACCGATTCACGCCCCGCCTTGCATCTCGCCTCGCCCCTGTCGGCCCCTGCTCGTGATTCACGGCGCCCACCCTGTCACGACCGCCAATCGAGTGGGACCGTCTTTGATCGGTCCCAGGGGCGCTCCCACCCCGCGTAGTGCAGCAGCCGGTCGATCACGCCCGCGGTGAACCCCCAGACCAGAGCCGACTCCACCAGGAAGGCAGGGCCCTTGTGGCCGCTCGGGTGGACCGTCGTCGCCCGGTTCTCCGGGTCCGTGAGATCCGCCACGGGGACCGTGAAGACACGCGCCGTCTCCGCCGGGTCGACCGCCGCGACGGGTGAGGGCACCCGCCACCAACCAAGTACGGGCGTGACGACGAAGCTGCTCACCGGGATGTACAGCTTCGGCAGCACGCCGAAGAGCTGGACGCCGCCCGGGTCGAGTCCCGTCTCCTCCCACGCCTCCCGCAGGGCGGCGTGCAGCGGCCCGTCACCGAGCGGGTCGCCGTCCTCCGGGTCGAGGGCGCCGCCGGGGAAGGAGGGCTGGCCCGCGTGGGATCTGAGCGAGCCGGAGCGCTCCATGAGCAGCAGCTCGGGCCCGCGCTCCCCGTCGCCGAACAGGATCAGCACGGCGGACTGCCGCCCCGCCCCGTTCTCCGGCGGCAGGAAGCGGCTGAGCTGCTCACCGCGGAGCGTGGCGGCGGCGTGGGCCACGGGGTCCAGCCAGGCGGGCAGGCCCTCGGTGCGGAGCGTCACGTCGGAGGGAGGCGGGCCACCCGGCCCGTGCGCCCCCGCCGTGCCGTGCGCCCCGGCGGCCCCCTTCGCCCCGCCGCTCATCCCGCCGATCTCGCTCACGTGCTTCATCGCCGCCCCCTCGCGGTGTGCTGGGCCAAGCCCCGACTGCTGCCCTCCGATGCGGTCCGTCACGCCTCCCGGCCGGCCAGGGGCGGCGCCGGGAGGCCGCCCGCGTCCAGATAGGACCGCGGGGGCTTGAGGCGCTGGCCGGGGAAGCCGCCCTTCTCGTACTTGAGCAGCTTCTCCGCCTTGTCCGGGTCCGTCTCGCCCTCCCCGTACGCCGGGCAGAGCGGGGCGATCGGGCAGGCGCCGCAGGCCGGCTTGCGGGAGTGGCAGATGCGGCGGCCGTGGAAGATCACGTTGTGACTGAGCTGGGTCCACTCGCTCTTCGGGAACAGCTCGCCGATCGCCCGCTCGACCTTGTCGGGGTCCGTCTCGTCGGTCCACTTCCAGCGGCGCACCAGGCGGCCGAAGTGCGTGTCGACGGTGATGCCGGGCCTCCCGAACGCGTTCCCGAGCACCACGAAGGCGGTCTTGCGGCCCACGCCGGGCAGCTTGACCAGGTCTTCGAGGCGGCCGGGCACCTCGCCGCCGAAGTCCTCGCTGAGCGCCTTGGCCAGGCCCATGATCGAGCGCGTCTTGGCGCGGAAGAAGCCGGTCGGCCGGATCAGCTCCTCGACCTCCTCCGGGTTGGCCGCGGCCAGGTCCTCGGGGGTCGGGTACTTCGCGAACAGGGCCGGCGTCGTCTGATTGACCCGCAGGTCCGTCGTCTGGGCCGACATGACCGTGGCCACCAGGAGCTGGAAGGCGTTCTCGAAGTCCAGCTCCGGGTGGGCGTACGGGTACACCTCCGCGAGCTCGCGGTTGATCTTCCGGGCGCGACGGACGAGCGCGGTGTGCGACTCGGGGCGCGCGCCAGCCTTCGGGGCGGCGGTCTTCGTGGCGGCGGTCTTCTTCGCGGCGGTCGTCTGCTTCGGGGCGGCGGCCTTCGCGGCGGACTTCTTCGGAGCGGCGGCCGCCTTCGTAGCGACCTTCTTCGGGGCGGCCTTCTTCGGCGCGGCCGCCTTCGCGGGGGCCGTCTTCGGGGCCGTCTTCTTCGAGGTGGCCGCCTTCGCGGCGGACTTCTTCGCGGGCGCGGACATCGCTAGGCGGCCTTCCCCTGTGCGGACACGGACTTGAGTACGGGCGCGGCCCCGATCTTGCTCACCGGCGCCGTCCGCGAGCCTCGGGTCACGGCCTCGGGGGCACCTTTCTGCCACTGTTCGCCGACAGCGGAATCAAGGTCACTCACCACCGCCACAACCCCCTTCGCCTGCGCTCTCACCGGCTTTTTGAACACCCGGCCAGCCTAAAGCCCGGCACTGACATCCGCCCCGAAGCCGACGGATCGCTCCACGATTGGCCCCCTCCCCCTCGGGTTGTGGCGCGGGTGCGGCAGACTTGTGTACGAGTGACTGATCACACTGTTTGGACCGTCCGGCAAAATGGGCAGTGGAAATGATCGACAACCGGGGCGATCCGGTCGATTCGATCGGGTCCCTTCCCGATGCAGGCGACATAGGAGAGAAACTCGTGGACGACGTTCTGCGGCGCGCCCCGCTCTTCGCGGCGCTCGATGACGAGCAGGCCGCGGAGCTCCGCGCCTCCATGAGTGAGGTGACCCTCGCACGCGGCGACGCCCTGTTCCACGAGGGCGACCCCGGAGACCGCCTGTACGTGGTCACCGAGGGCAAGGTGAAGCTCCACCGCACTTCCCCCGACGGGCGCGAGAACATGCTCGCCGTCCTCGGCCCCGGCGAGCTGATCGGCGAGCTGTCGCTGTTCGACCCGGGCCCGCGCACCGCCACCGCCAGCGCCCTCACCGAGGTCAAGCTGCTCGGTCTCGGCCACGGCGACCTCCAGCCCTGGCTCAGCGCCCGGCCCGAGGTGGCCACGGCGCTGCTGCGCGCCGTCGCCCGGCGCCTGCGCAAGACCAACGACCAGATGTCCGACCTCGTCTTCTCCGACGTGCCCGGCCGTGTGGCCCGTGCGCTCCTCGACCTGTCGCGCCGCTTCGGCGTGCAGTCCGAGGAGGGCATCCACGTCGTGCACGACCTGACGCAGGAAGAGCTGGCCCAGCTGGTCGGCGCCTCCCGCGAGACGGTCAACAAGGCGCTCGCGGACTTCGCGGGCCGCGGGTGGCTCCGCCTGGAGGCCCGTGCCGTGATCCTCCTGGACGTGGAGCGCCTCGCGAAGCGCTCTCGCTGACACCACGACACGCTTACGTAGATCGGGTCCCGCCACACCTCGTGGCGGGACCCGTCTACGTAGAAGCACATTTGGGAGCCGTTCATGACACAGCCGCCCGATCTCGTCACCCGTTTCGAGGAGGAGCGCGGGCGGCTGCGTGCCGTGGCGTACCGGATGCTCGGTTCGCTGAGTGAGGCCGAGGACGCCGTCCAGGAGGGGTGGCTGCGGCTCCAGCGGGCGGATACGGACGAGGTACGGAACCTGAGCGGCTGGCTGACGACCGTCGTCGGGCGGATCTGCCTGGACATGCTGCGCTCCCGCACGGCGCGCCGCGAGGAGCCCTTCGAGCACGCGGCGCTCGGGCCCGCGGAGACCCGTGTCCCCGACCCGGTGATCCGGCCCGCCGACCCCGTTCACGAGGCCGAACTCGCGGACTCCGTAGGGCTGGCGCTGCTCGTCGTGCTGGACACGCTCGCGCCCGCCGAACGCCTCGCCTTCGTGCTGCACGACATGTTCGCCGTGCCGTTCGAGGAGCTCGCCCCCATCGTGGAGCGCACGCCCGCGGCGACCCGGCAGATGGCGAGCAGGGCGCGGCGCCGTGTGCAGGGTGCGACCGCGCCCCGGAACACCCCGCTGGCGCGGCAGCGCGAGGTCGTCCGTGCCTGGCTGGCCGCCACGCGCGTGGGCGACTTCGAGGCGCTGCTGGAACTCCTCGACCCGGACGTCCTGTTGCGGGTCGACGCGGGCAGCGGCACGGCCTCCGGGCTGCTGCGGGGCAACCTGGCCGTGGCCAAGCAGGCCGCGTTCTACGGGAAGCTGGCGCAGGCGGCGTACCCGGCGTTCGTCGGCGACGGCCTGGGCATCGTGCAGGCGCCTCGCGGCCAGGTCGTCGCGGTACTCGGCTTCACGTTCCGGGAGGGCCTGGTCGTCGGGGTCGACATCATCGCGGATCCGCGGCGGCTCGCTGCGCTTGGCGTGGGGTGGGTGGGGCCTGGCGGCGAGTGAGTTGCGGAGCCCCGCGGCCTTGGCCCCGGCGTGGTTGCGGTCGCGGGGCTCTGCCCCGGACCCCGCGGGCTCTCGTCCGAAGAGCGGGCTGAAAAGATCGGGGCTCCGCCCCGGACCCCGCCGCTCAATCGCCGCGGGGGCTTGATTTGCTCAGGCCCCGCGGAAGCCTGAACCTCCGCTCTAGATCAAGCCGTGCTCCCGCAGATAGTCCAACTGCGCCCTCACGCTAAGTTCCGCCGCTGGCCAAAGCGAGCGGTCCACGTCCGCGTACACGTGCGTCACGACGTCGGGGGCGGACACGTAGCCGTTCTCGACGGCTGTTTCCACCTGGGCGAGGCGGCCCGCGCGGTGGGCCAGGTAGAACTCGACGGCGCCCTGGGCGTCCTCCAGGACCGGGCCGTGGCCCGGCAGGACCGTGTGCACGCCGTCGTCGACCGTCAGGGAGCGCAGTCGGCGCAGCGAGTCCAGGTAGTCGCCGAGGCGGCCGTCCGGGTGGGCGACCACCGTCGTGCCGCGCCCGAGGATCGTGTCGCCCGTCAACACCGCCTGGTCGGCGGGGAGGTGGAAGCAGAGGGAGTCGGCGGTGTGGCCAGGGGTCGGTACGACGCGCAGCTCCAGGCCCCCCGTGGTGATCACGTCACCGGCGGCCAGGCCCTCGTCGCCGAGCCGCAGCGCCGGGTCGAGCGCCCGCACCTTCGTCCCGGTCAACTCGGCGAACCGGCCCGCCCCTTCGGCGTGATCCGGGTGCCCGTGCGTGAGGAGGGTGAGCGCGACCCGCTTGCCCGCCTTCTCGGCGACGTCCATGACCGCGTGCAGGTGGGCATCGTCCAGCGGGCCCGGGTCGATGACGACGGCGAGGTCGCTGTCCGGTTCGGCGACGATCCAGGTGTTGGTGCCGTCGAGGGTCATCGCGGACGGGTTCGGCGCCAGGACGTTCACCGCGCGGGCGGTGGCGGGGCCCGTGAAGACCCCGCCGCGCGGCTGGCCCGGGAGGGCGGCTGCTTCGGTCATGCGGAGGTTCCCCCGTTCTGCCCGTTCCGGCCCTGTCCGCCGGTCGGGATGTGCTTGGTGAACTCGTCGTGTCCCGGCCAGGACAGCACCAGCTCGTCGTCCTCCATGCGCGCCTGTGCGAGTACGGGAGTGAGATCGCGCCCCTGCGCCCCCGCGAGGGCGCCGCGCACGTCGTCGTACGCCTCCAGGGTGCGCAGCGTCGCGATCGTCGGCGGCATCATCGTCAGCTCGCCCCGGTCGTACGACGCCGCGGCCCGCCCCGGCATGATCCACACCGTCCGGTCGGCCTCGGAGGAGTCGTCGCTGGTGCGCTGGCCCGCCGGGAGCGCGGCCACGAAGAACCACGTGTCGTAGCGGCGCGGTTCGAACTCGGGGGTGATCCAGCGGGCCCACGCGCCGAGCAGATCGGAGCGCAGCACCAGGCCGCGGTTCTCCAGGAACCCGGCGAAGGACAGGTCCCGGTCGATCAGCGCCTGCCGGTCGGCCTGCCACTGCTCGCCCGTCGTGTCGTCGACGACGGTGTCCGGGGTCGGCCCGGCGAGCAGCACACCCGCCTCCTCGAACGTCTCCCGCACGGCGGCGCAGACGATCGCCTGGGCCTCCCGCTCCGGCACCCCGAGCCGCTCGGCCCACACCTGGAGCGAAGGACCGGCCCAGCGGACCAGCCGGTCGTCGTCGCGCGGGTCGACGCCGCCGCCCGGATACGCGTAGGCGCCCGCCGCGAACTTCATCGACGTACGTCTGCGGAGCATGTGCACCTCGGGGCCACCGGGGGAGGCGTCTCTGAGCAGCATCACGGTGGCCGCGCGGCGCGGAGTCGCGGGTGTGAGCGTGCCGGCGGCGAGGGCACGGATGCGTTCCGGCCACTCTGGGGGATACCACTGCCCATTTGCCATGGCCGGAGGCTAACTGCTGACGGCCGGATGTTCGAGAGGCCGCCCACGACGAAGATCGTGGACGGCCTCTCGTACGAGAACGGCAGTTCAGGCCTCGGAGGTGAGCTCCACCTGGATCTCCACCTCGACCGGCGCGTCCAGCGGCAGCACGGCCACGCCCACGGCGCTGCGCGCGTGCACGCCCTTGTCACCGAGGACCTCGCCGAGCAGCTCGCTCGCGCCGTTGATGACGCCGGGCTGGCCGGTGAAGTCCGTGGCGGAGGCCACGAAGCCGACGACCTTCACGACACGCGCGATGCGGTCCAGGTCACCGGCGACGGATTTGACCGCCGCGAGCGCGTTCAGCGCGCAGGTGCGGGCCAGGTCCTTGGCCTGCTCGTCGGTGACCTCGTCGCCGACCTTGCCGGTCAGCGGCAGCTTGCCGTCGACCATGGGCAGCTGCCCCGCCGTGTACACGTACACGCCGGACTGCACGGCCGGCTGGTACGCGGCGACCGGGGGGACGACGGGCGGCAGGGTCAGGCCCAGCTCGGTGAGCCGCGCCTCCACCTGCCCGCTCATGCGGCCTTCTCCCGCTTCAAGTACGCCACCAGCTGCTCGGGGTTGTTCGGCCCCGGCACGACCTGGACCAGCTCCCAGCCGTCCTCGCCCCAGGTGTCCAGGATCTGCTTCGTCGCGTGCACGAGGAGCGGCACGGTCGCGTATTCCCACTTCTTTGCCATGGGGCCGACTGTATCCGTCCGGACATGGCCGAAGCGTTCCGGAGGCTGCTGCGTGGATGTCCGATGTACTGGTTAGGCTCGAATACGTGAGCAGGCTCCAGGTCGTCAGCGGCAAGGGCGGGACCGGAAAGACCACGGTCGCCGCTGCACTCGCGCTCGCCCTCGCGACCGAGGGAAAGCGCACTCTCCTTGTGGAGGTGGAGGGCAGACAGGGCATCGCACAGCTCTTCGAGACGGAAGCGCTCCCCTACGAGGAGCGGAAGATCGCCGTCGCGCCCGGTGGCGGGGAGGTGTTCGCCCTCGCCATCGATCCCGAACTGGCGCTTCTGGACTACCTCCAGATGTTCTACAAGCTGGGTGGCGCGGGCCGCGCCCTGAAGAAGCTGGGCGCGATCGACTTCGCGACCACCATCGCACCGGGCCTGCGGGACGTACTCCTGACGGGCAAGGCGTGCGAGGCGGTCAGGCGGAAGGACAAGCAGGGCGCCTACGTGTACGACTACGTCGTCATGGACGCGCCGCCCACCGGCCGCATCACCCGGTTCCTGAACGTGAACGACGAGGTGGCCGGGCTCGCCAAGATGGGCCCGATACACAATCAGGCGCAGGCGGTGATGCGGGTCCTCAAGTCCCGTGAGACCGCGGTGCACTTGGTGACCCTCCTCGAGGAGATGCCGGTGCAGGAGACCCTCGACGGGGTCGCCGAGCTGCGCGCCGCGAAGCTGCCCGTCGGACGGATCATGGTGAACATGGTGCGACCCGCGCTTCTCGGGGAACCCGCCCTGGCGCTGACCTCCGACGGCGAGGTCCGGCCCGCGGTCACCGAGGCCCTGACGGCCGCCGGGCTCGGCAGCGCCAAGCGGCTCGTCGGCCCGCTGCTCGCGCAGGCCGGGGAGTACGCCGAGCGTTACGCCCTGGAGCGCGCCCAGCGCGACCAGCTCGCCGAGGCGGGCCTGCCGCTGCACGAGCTGCCGTTGCTCACCGAGGGCCTCGACCTCTCGGGGCTCTACACGCTCGCCGAGGAACTGCGACAGCAAGGGATCCAGGAGCTTCAGGGAACCGCATCCAGGACAGGACGCCATTCATGACCGGACGCCATTCGACGGGACGCCATTCATGACGCTGACCCCTGAGGGCACGCTCGACGTGGACCCGCTGCTCGACGACCCGCAGACCCGCATCGTGGTGTGCTGCGGCAGCGGCGGCGTCGGCAAGACCACCACGGCCGCCGCCCTCGGGCTGCGCGCCGCCGAGCGCGGCCGCAAGGTCGTCGTTCTGACCATCGACCCGGCCCGCAGGCTCGCCCAGTCCATGGGCATCGACTCGCTGGACAACACCCCGCGCCGGGTGAAGGACTTCGACGACTCCGCGGGCGGCGAGCTGCACGCGATGATGCTCGACATGAAGCGCACGTTCGACGAGATCGTCGAGGCGCACGCGGACGAGGAGCGCGCGAAGGCGATCCTGAACAACCCCTTCTACCAGTCGCTTTCGGCGGGCTTCGCGGGCACGCAGGAGTACATGGCGATGGAGAAGCTGGGGCAGCTCAGGTCCCGCGACGAGTGGGACCTGATCGTCGTCGACACCCCGCCGTCCCGCTCCGCGCTCGACTTCCTGGACGCGCCGCAGCGGCTCGGCTCGTTCCTGGACGGGAAGCTGATCCGGCTCCTCATGGCCCCGGCGAAGCTCGGCGGACGCGCGGGCATGAAGTTCCTGAACGTCGGGATGTCGATGATGACCGGCACGCTCGGCAAGCTGCTCGGCGGTCAACTCCTGCGCGACGTGCAGACGTTCGTGGCCGCGATGGACACGACGTTCGGCGGTTTCCGCACGCGCGCGGACGCCACGTACAAGCTGCTGCAGGCGCCCGGCACCGCGTTCCTCGTGGTCGCCGCGCCCGAGCGGGACGCGCTGCGCGAGGCCGCGTACTTCGTGGAGCGGCTGGCCGCGGAGAAGATGCCGCTGGCCGGGCTCGTACTGAACCGGGTGCACGGCAGCGGCGCGAGCCGGCTCTCGGCCGAGCGGGCGCTTGCCGCCGCAGAAAATCTTGACGAGCGCCGCATTGTGGATCAGACGGGCGGGAAGGAAGAGGGTCGTGCCACTCCCGAGGCACCCCCCGAATCATCTTCCGAAGCGCCCTTCGAGGCATCCCCCGAGACATCCGGGGCCGACCCCACGGCCGAGCCCGGCATCGAGCAACTGACCGCGGGACTGCTGCGGTTGCACGCGGAGCGCATGCAGATGGTCGCGCGCGAACAGCGCACGCGTGACCGCTTCACCGCGCTGCATCCCGAGGTCGCCGTGACCGAGGTCGCGGCCCTGCCCGGTGACGTACACGACCTGGCAGGCCTCAGGGACATCGGAGAACGGCTCGCGGCCGGTGGCACTCCGGCCGGAGCTTGAGCCGTACGTCCGTGGTTCGACGGACGGTTCCGACGGACCTGACAGCCCCGACAGTTCCGACGGACAGTGGTGCGCGCGCCGGCTAGCCGACGGCCGCGTACCTCTCGTACGTCTCGTCGTTCTCCAGTTCCACGGGCAGCAGGCCCGCGCCGCGCTCGTACTCCGTACGCGCCGTCTCAAGCAGCGTGCGCCATGAGGTGACGGTCGGACGCCTGCGCAGCAACGCGCGCCGCTCCCGCTCCGTCATGCCACCCCACACGCCGAACTCGACGCGATTGTCGAGCGCGTCCGCCAGGCACTCGGTCCGCACGGGGCATCCCGTGCACACCGCCTTCGCCCGGTTCTGCGCTGCTCCTTGAACGAACAGTTCGTCCGGATCGGTAGTGCGGCAGGCCGCCTGCGCACTCCAGTCGACTACCCAGCCCATACCGGCGCCGTCCTCTCCCGAATCGAGGCTCCCCCACGGCGGCAGCGGCATATTCACCGCCGCCAGTTGAGGACGTTACGGAAGGTGGGCACAGCGCAACACCCCCTTCGGGCCCAATCTTGAATGGTCCGAACGGACTATGCGTGAGCGGCAGATCACCCGACGGAGTGACCGAGGGACATGCGTAATAACCCCGGCAAACCAGGACAGTTCACTTGAGTCACAACGGGCGTCGAGTGACACACAAGGCGAAGTCGGACACCCCCTGAGCCCTACGCGAAGCCGCGCTAAAGGGTCCGGGAATGACTACAAGAGGCACTTCATACGTACCGGGAACGATTCGGGGTCGTCCCGCATCTTGATACGAGACCGCACTGCTGTGACAGTTGAGTGCAGCTTAGGCCAAGGCATATACGGCTGTCCGGAGAATCGACACGTAGGCTGCCCCGTATGGGAAAGAAGCGCTCGGGCGGTGGCGGCGGTACGTCGCCGGCCCAACAGGCCGCCAAGTTCCTCGGAGTCAGCGTGCTCGCCGGCGCCGTGCTGGCAGGCATCGCCCTGCCCGCGGCAGGCGCGCTCGGCCTCGCGGCCAAGGGCTCGGTCGAGGGATTCGACGAGATCCCGGCGACGTTGAAGACCCCGCCGCTGAGCCAGCGCACGACGATCCTGGACAACGAGGGCGGGAAGATCGCGACCGTCTACTCGCGCGACCGCACGGTCGTGAAGCTCGACGACATCTCGCCGTACATGCAGAAGGCGATCGTCGCGATCGAGGACTCGCGGTTCTACGAGCACGGCGCCGTCGACGCGAAGGGCATCCTGCGCGCGATCAACGCCAACGCGCAGAACGGCGGCGTCTCGCAGGGCGCCTCCACCCTCACCCAGCAGTACGTGAAGAACGTCTTCATGGAAGAGGCGGGCGACGACCCGACCAAGCTGGCGCAGGCGACTCAGCAGACCATCGGCCGCAAGGTCAAGGAGCTGAAGTACGCGATCCAGGTGGAGAACGAGGTCGGCAAGAAGAAGATCCTCAACAACTACCTGAACATCACGTACTTCGGGCAGCAGGCGTACGGCGTCGAGGCCGCGGCCCAGCGCTACTTCTCCAAGCCGGCCAAGGACCTGAACATCCAGGAGTCGGCGATGCTCGCCGGCATCGTGCAGTCCCCCAGCCGCTACGACCCCGTCAACGACGAGGCCGAGGCGAAGAAGCGGCGCAACATCGTGCTGCAGCGGATGGCGGAGACGCACGACATCACGCAGGCGGAGGCCGACAAGGCCAAGGAGACACCGATCGGCCTGAAGGTCAGCAGGCCGCAGAACGGCTGCATCACGGCGCAGCATGGCGCGGCGTTCTTCTGCGACTACGTCAGGAACGCCTTCCTCAACACCCCGGCCTTCGGCAAGACGTCCGAGGAGCGCGCCAAGATCTGGAACCGCGGCGGCCTGACGGTGAAGACGACGCTCGACCCGCAGACGCAGGAGGCGGTGGACTCCTCCGTCAAGGAGCACGTCTACAAGACGGACAAGGTCGACGCGGCGGGCGCGTTCGTCGAGCCGGGCACGGGCAAGGTCCTCGGCATGGGCCAGTCCAAGCCGTACGGCTCCGACGTCAGCAAGAACGAGGCCGAGATGAACTACTCGGTCAACTACCGGGACGGCGGCTCCAACCTCGGCTTCCCGACCGGTTCGACGTTCAAGCCGTTCGTGGCGGCCGCGGCCCTGGAGAAGGGCACGTCGGTGACGAAGCAGTACCCGGCGCCGTACCAAATGCCGTACCCGAGCCGGGTCCAGACGTGCAGCGGCAAGCCGTGGGTCAACGACGGCGGCTACAAGCTGGAGAACGAGAACGAGTCGGAGGTCGGGCCGTATCGCCTCAAGGAGGCGATGGCCAAGTCCATCAACACGTACTTCGTGCAGATGATCGGCGACATCGGCATGTGCCCGGTCGTGAAGATGACCGACAAGCTGGGCGTGGTGCAGGGCAACGGCAAGAAGGTCGACGAGGTGCCCTCGTCGATGACCCTCGGCTCGACGGGCCTCTCGCCGCTGACGATGGCCTCCGCGTACGCGGCGTTCGCCAACCGCGGCACGTACTGCACGCCCGTCGCCATCGACTCGATCACCGACCCCAACGGCAAGGCGCTCGACGTGCCGAAGTCGAAGTGCTCGCGCGCGATGTCGCAGTCGACCGCCGACAAGATCAATACGCTGCTCAGTGGCGTGATCGACTCCGGTACGGGCAAGACGGCGGGCCTCAGCGGGCGGGACAACGCGGGCAAGACCGGTACCACCGACGGCCGTAAGAACGCCTGGTTCGCCGGCTACACGCCGAACCTGTCCGGCGCCGTCTGGGTCGGCAGCGCCATGCAGAACGTACCGATGACCAACATCACCATCGGCGGCGTACCCCACGAGAAGGTCTTCGGCGCCGATACGCCGGGTCCGATCTGGCGGGACGCGATGACCGGCGCGCTGTCCGGCCGGGACGCGCCCACCTTCAACAAGGTGAACATCCCGGACCCGGACAAGAAGAAGGACAAGGGCAGGGACAAGGGCGACAAGCCCGAGCCCGGGGACGACGGCGGCAACGGCGACACCGACCCGCTGCCCGACATCTCGATCCCGCCGGACCTGATCGGCGGAAACGGGAACGGGAATGGGAACGGACACGGGGGCGGCTGGGGCCGCTAAGGCCCCCGCACCCCCTACGTACCCCCTGACACGACTGACACGAAGAAGAGGGCGCACCCCACACGGGATGCGCCCTCTTCTTCGTTCGTGCCCGGGCCGTTCGTAGCGGAGCTCAGCCCGCCAGGAGGCGCTTGACCGTGGAGGCCACGCGGCCGCCCTCGGCGCGGTCCGCGACCTTCGGCTTCACGATCTTCATGACCTGGCCCATGGCCTTCGGCCCCTCGGCGCCGGCCGCCTTCGCCTCCTCGACCGCCTGCGCGACGATCTGCTCGAGCTCGGCGTCGGACAGCTGCTGCGGCAGGTACTCGGCGAGCACCACGCCCTCCGCCTCCTCGCGGCTCGCGGACTCGGCGCGGCCCGCCTTCTCGAAGGCCTCGGCCGCCTCGCGGCGCTTCTTCGCCTCCTTGGCGATCACCTTCTGCACCTCGTCGTCGCTCAGCTCACGCTTCTCCGTGCCCGCGACTTCCTGATTGGTGATCGCGGAGAGGGTCAGCCGGAGCGTCGAGGAGCGGAGCTCATCGCGCTCCCTGATCGCGGCGTTGAGGTCGTCCTGCAACTTCGACTTGAGCGTGGTCATGACTTGATTGTCGCAGGTGCCGGAGGCCCGACGCCCGCGGATTTCCGGGGCAGGGCGGGTCTGACACGATGGGACCCATGCGCGCGCGATACGGGAATCCCCTGAAGGCCTCTCTGAAGGTGACGGCAGGCATCGCGGCGGCGGGCGCCGCCGGGCTGATCTACTCGGCGGGCTTCGAGGCCCGCTCCTTCCGCCTGCGACGGGTCACGATCCCGGTCCTGCCTGCGGGGATGCGCCCGCTGCGGGTGCTCCAGGTCTCCGACATCCACATGGTGAGCGGGCAGAACAAGAAGCGCCGCTGGCTGCAGTCGCTGGCCGGACTCCGCCCCGACTTCGTCATCAACACGGGCGACAACCTGTCCGACACGGAGGGCGTCCCCGAGGTCCTCGACGCGCTCGGCCCGCTGATGGAGTTCCCCGGCGCGTACGTCTTCGGGTCCAACGACTACTACGGCCCCAAGCTCCTCAACCCAGCCCGCTACCTGAAGCAGCAGATCTCGGGCAAGCACGGGCTGAACGGCAACGCGCCCATCGTCGGCGCCATCCACAACCCGTGGGAGGACCTGCGCGAGGGCTTCGACGCGGCCGGCTGGCAGAACCTCACGAACACCCGGGGCTCGCTGAAGGTGGCGGGCGTGGAGATCGGCCTCACCGGCCTGGACGACCCGCACATCAAGCGCGACCGGTACGCGGAGGTGGCCGGCGGCCCCCTGGAGGGCCCGGACTTCTCGATGGGCGTCGTGCACGCCCCGTACCTGCGCACCCTGGACGCCTTCACCGCGGACGGCTACCCGCTGGTCCTCGCGGGCCACACCCACGGCGGCCAGCTCTGCATCCCCTTCTACGGGGCCCTCGTCACCAACTGTGACCTGGACACGGACCGCGTGAAGGGCCTGTCCACGCACGAGGCGGAGGGCAACACGTCCTACCTCCACGTCTCGGCGGGCTGCGGCACCAACCGCTACACCCCGGTCCGCTTCGCCTGCCCGCCCGAGGCGACCCTGCTGACGCTGGCGCCCGTGGCCCCCTGAAGCCCAGCACAGCGGGCTGCCGAAAACCGGATTTCGTCTCAGGCCGACAGTCCGCTAAAGTAAACGACGTCGCCGCGACCTGCAGAACAGCAGAGACCGGAACAACGACATCGGGGTGTGGCGCAGCTTGGCAGCGCGCTTCGTTCGGGACGAAGAGGTCGTGGGTTCAAATCCCGCCACCCCGACAGCCAAAACAGCAGGTGAGGCACCTCCGGATTTTCGGAGGTGCCTCACCTGTTTCTGCATGCGTGTCTATCTGCGTGACTACGCCTTGAGATCCCGCTTGAAGATGCCGTCCATGACCACCGCGCCGGTCTGGATCACGGGCCGGATCTGCTTCCGGTAGACCTCCTCAGTCACGGCGGTCCCGGAGTGGCCGACGAGGCGGGAGATCTCCTCCAAGGGGACGCCACTGTCGGAGAGCAGCGACACGAAGCTGTGCCGCAGCTCCCGAGGAGTCCAGTCGTCGGCGTTGATCCCCTCGGCATCCTTGAGCGCCGCCCGGAAGGCCCGACGGACGTTGGTCGCATCCAGCGGCTTGCCGACGGCCGAGGAGAAGACGAGCCCGTTCTCCTCCCAGTCGTCACCAGCGGCGAGGCGATCCCAGCCCTGGTCCTCGAACTGGGCCCACAGGACCTCAACGCAGCGCGCAGGCAGGGCGAGGGTGCGCCGGGACTTCCGCGTCTTGGTGTCCCCTCCACGCCGGACCGACCGCCACACGGCGATGTGCGGGGGCTGCGGCGGATTGGCGTCCGGCCTGCCGCTGAGGAAGACGTGGTCCCAGGTCAGCGCGCGCAGTTCCTCGGTGCGGGCACCGGTCAGCAGGGCGACGACGATGTACGCGTACATCGAGGTCCCCTCAGCCGCCTTGAGCACGGCCTCCGCCTGGACCAAGGTGAGCGCCTTGGACGGGCGCCCCGGACGGCCGGCCGGAACGGCGCACAGCTCGACGACATTGCGCTTCACCTTGTCCCGCGCCATGGCCCGCTTGACCGAGCGGTTCAGACAGGAGTGCAGGCCCTGAAGAGTGCGCGTGCTGAGCGTTCGAGCCTTCACGGCCAACCAGCGGTCGACATCCTCGGCACTGAGATCACGAAGCTTGCGTGCCCCCAGGCCCGGGATCACGTGGGTTCGGCTCAACCCGGTGACCGCTTCGATCGTGCGCTCGTCGCGCCCAGCGAGGCCATACGCAAGCCAGTCGTTCACCGCATCCGCGACCGTGTAGTTGGTGGGCGCGATGGCAAGCCCGTCCTCGTGGTCGCGCAACACCTCCTTGAGCTTGTTCTTCGCCTCGGTCTTGGTCTGGCCACTCCCCCGCTTGACGATCCTCTTGCCGCTTGGATCGAAGCCGAGACTTGCCGTGGCGATCCAGCGCTGCCGCTTCTCATCCCAGTGCAGGCCACCGTCACCACGGCTACGGCGCGACGCCATCAGGCAGCCTCCACCAGCTGGTCACGGATGAAGTCCTGCACTGCGTCGGCAGGGATCCGGCGAGAGCGGCCGATGGTGATCGAGGGCAGACGGCGGGTTCGGATCAGGTCGTAGACCTTGGAGCGTCCTAGCTTGAGGCGCGTCATGACCTCGGGCACGGTCAGCAGGTCGGAAGCTGCGGTGGTCACGTGGTGGCTCCTTCCATGTCGAGTTGTGCGGGCAGTTCTTGGCGGGCGAGTTCGCGGTTCTGCTCGATGTCGCGGCGGACGTTGGCCGCGATCCAGGACTCGCCGGGGGTGTGGCCGTGGCCGGCATAAGTCCAGTGGGCGAGCGTCAGCGTGGTCCCCTCGTCGATCTCGTCGGGGTCGGGCAGGCCGAGTGCGGCGCGGTGCTGGGCGGCGCGGTAGTCGGCGCGGACCTGGCGCAGGGCGCCGAGAGTGGTCGAGTAGCGGCGGGACTTGGTGGAGAAGTGGCCGCGGAAGCCGAGCATGTGCGCCCAGTCGCGCAGCTTGCGATCGGGGTAGGTGTCGTGGAGGTCGAGGCAGGCCTCGATGAGGCGGCGCGGGTGATCGGGCACGTCGAGGAGGGCCAGGGCCTCTTTGTTGCCGATGCGGCGGTCCACGGTGCCCGTCGTCTCGGCGGCCTTGGTCGCGTACTTGGCCACGTACGACGCGACCGCTGCCTCTGTGATCTCGGAGCCGTCGCCGAAGGCCTTGATGGTCTGCACGTCGAGGCGGTCGCCCCAGCACAGGACTCGGGCCGGGTGGTCGCCGGAGGCGTCCAGGTCGACGCGGACGCGAGCAGCTGCCGCGCGGATCGCGTCGGTGAGGAGGTCGACGGTTGCCCAGGGCGGCGGTGGGGAGTCCGGCCCTTCGGTGCCGTCGAAGCGGATCACGGCGTGGAAGTGGATGGCGCCGCGCTTTTGGTACTCGGCGACCTTGCCGAAGGAGAGCCGGGACTGTTCCTTTGCTGCCTTCTGGGTGAGTCCGGCGCGGGCGGCGATCTCGCGGCGCAGGTAGATCGTGAAGTAGCGCCACAGCTCGGAAGCGTGGTTGTTCCACAGCACCGCGCCCGCGTAGTCGTAGGTGTCCGGGTCGAGCGGGGTGCCCAACTCGGGTGCGTCTTCCGGGTGTCGGGTGCCGCAGCGGCAGGGCCGGGTGCCGGGCCGGTTGTGGACCGGGCCGAAGCTCGGGGCGGTGAGCGTGGCGAAGACGCGGGGATGTTCGCGGACCGTGGGCGGGGTGCCCTTAGCCGGGTCGCCGACGAGGCCCGCGCGGATCAGGTGGTAGGTGTCGCCCGCGTACGTCCAGGCACACGAGGGGCAGCGCGAGGCGCGGCGGTTACCGCAGGCGATCCGGAGCTTGCCGCCGGGCTCGGTGTCGGTCGAGTACGAGTACAGAGCCTGGCCGGTGGCGCGGTCGCGGGTGACGGTCGAGCCCTGGAGGTGGATCGGGTCGGAGCAACCGCCGGTGCGGCGGATCTGGTCTTGGATGCGGTCGAAGCCGGGGGACCCGGCCACCCTCAGCACGTCGGCGAGAGTGGTCGGGTCCAGGCCCGCCATGGTGGCGGTGTCGGTCACGCGCTCACCTCGCCCGTGGAAGCGATCATCTCTTCCAGTGCCCGGGCCGCGTCGAGGGCGGTGATGGCCAGGGCGTGCAGGCCTTCAAGGTCCGTCGCGCTCGTCATCAGGGTGATGCGCCCGGCGCCTTCGCCGATGTGCAGGCTGACGAAGGGGGTCCCGGACGTGGCGCCGGGGAAGGTGTCGATGGTGAAGGCCTGATCGGCGTCGAGGTGGGCCATCACGTTCATGTTCAGGGCGTTCATGCCGTCACCCCCACGCGGGCGAGGGTGCGGACGGACGCGACGCCGGAGCCCTTGCAGGTGCGGCAGGTGACCTTGATGACGTGCAGGTTTCCGGCGTGGTCGCGGCCGAGGCCGGAGGATACGGCAACGGTCGGGAAGCCGTCGCAGTCTCGGCAGACGCGCGAGCGGGCAGGGGTGTGCTGGGCCATGATGAGACTTCCCTTTCGGGTCCGTGGGATCTGGAGGGGTGTAGCCGTCCGGGGCGGCGGAAACTTGGCGGTTGAGGCCGCCCCGGAGGGCGTTACTTGCGCTCTTGGTTCATGAGCGAGCGGACGACGAGTGCGACGATCGCGAGTGATCCAGCGGTGATGGCGACCGCGAGGAGCATGGAGACGAGCACGGTGCCGACCACGAGGACCGCAGCCGTTCCGCCGCCGACGAGGAGCGCCAGCGAGCCGGGGGTGAGCTGGACCGTGGGCCGGGACGTGGCGACCGGTGCGGGCGCCGGGGCCTGGTGGTGCTCGATGGCGGCGCCGCTGAGCGGGATGGTCTGGCCGGTCGGCTGGTCGTTGACCGGGATCTTCGGCGTGAACACGGGCGGAACTCCTTTCCGGTGTGGGCTAGTTGATGAGGGAGCCGACGGCCGGGCCGAGGAAGCTGTGGGCGATGAGGTAGCCGCCGAGCAGGAGCAGGATCACGAGCCAGAGCGGCGGCCGGGTGAGCTTGATGCCGAGGACTCCGACGACGAT
The DNA here is from genome assembly GCF_054871485.1 of Streptomyces sp. UC4497. NCBI lineage: Bacteria > Bacillati > Actinomycetota > Actinomycetes > Kitasatosporales > Streptomycetaceae > Streptomyces > Streptomyces sp. UC4497. Next base: position 60,382 of record NZ_JBTYHB010000049.1, read on the forward strand.
CACGGCGAGCCAGAGCGGGACGTCCACGAGGTCTCCTAGGCCGAGCAGCGGTGGGTGCGGGCGGCGAGTTCGGCGGCGGAGCGGTCGTTGTACTCCGTGGAGAAGTCGCAGCGGGGCGCGGTACAGGCAGCGGTGTGGCGGTCCCTTCCGCGTCCGTCGTAGAAGGTGGCGACCTGGACCGGGCCGAACTTGCGGACGTTGCGGAAGCGCCGGTAAGCGGTCATGAGGGTGGTGCTCCTTCCTGGTCAGGTGAGTTGGAGTTGCGCGGCGATCGAGTCGACGACCGGTGCGGGCAGACCGAGTTGGGCGCGCAGGCTCGCGGCCGGGAGCGGGTTGCCGGTGGCCTGGTGGTGCTTGTCGGCGAGCTTTCGGGCGTGGTCCAGAAGTGCCGGCGGAACGCTCACCGGGTCCGGCTTCGGGGTCGGGGTCGGGGACGGTTCGGAGGCCGGGAGTTCAGCGGGCTCGGTCGGCTCCGGACGCTCGTCGAGTACGGGCGCGGAGTCGACACGGTGCACGTCGACCGGGGTCGGTTCCTCGGTCGGCTCCGGCGCAGGCATCGCGGCCGGGGTGGTGTCGGCCGGTGTGTGGACGAGGAGCGTGCCGCCGAGGAAGGCGAGCGCGGGCCATCCGGCCACAACGATGCGCAGCCAGGCCGGAACGTGGTCGAGGTCGAGGAGTCCGGCGGTCGCGATGTTGGCGCCGAGCGAGGCGAACAGCGCGATCACGAACCAGGCCCAGGCGGCACGGTCACCGCGAGCGGTGCGCAGTCGGCGCCAGGCCGCGACCAAGAGCAGGTCGACGCTGATCGGGTAGGCCCAGGCTTTCCAGCCGGACTGTCCGGCGGCTTCGGCCAGGTCGTGCAGGTGGGAGAAGGACAGGGCTCCGGCGATCACGGCTTGGATGAGCACGGCGTCGAGACGGATCGAGCGGTTCACCGTCATCACCTCCTAGCGGGGGTCGGGCCCGGACAGGCGGTCAGCGGTTGCCGCTGGGGTAGCCGTGGCCGGGCGGCGGGTACATCGCGGGCTCGTAGGCGCCGTACAGGGCGACAGCCAGGCCGTACGCGGTGACCTCGACGAACTCGGGGTCGGCGTCCGGGGTGTTGGCGTAATCGCTCAGATCGGAGATGAGGGCGGACGTGATGCTGAGGTCGGCGCAGGTCGAGCACATGAGCGTGGTTCCTCTCTCGGATCAGACATGGGCGGGGTAGGGACCTGGCGCGAGACGGTCACGCCAACCGGATTGGGAGGGAGCGTCAGCCGATCGCAGGGGCCGTAGTCGGCCGGGGCGGAATCGTCGACGCGGGAACCGGCGCGGGTGCCGGCCGGAACGGATCGAGGGCCGGAAAGTCCGGCGCCAGGTGGGCGAACTCGCGGCAGACGGCGACGGTTTCGTCCACGGTGGTCAGCGGGGTACGGATGCGGCCCCAGCCGCCGGAAGCATCAGCGGCAACGGCCTGTCCGGGCCGGTCGGCGGGGATCGTGCACGCCACCGGTACCGACTCCGGGGCCACGTCGTTCAGCCCCATCTCCGCCGTCTGCTTGTCGTTGACCCGATGCACCACGCGGCCGGTGAGCTGAGCACGGAGCATGGTCGCGCCCTTACCCAGCTCGGAGCCGAACCGCTGCCCACAGATCTCCAGGTAGAGACCAACCGCACGGGACAATTGGGCCAGCCGGATCAGGCCCGTGACGATCCGCTCGCGACGCTCCTCATCCTTCTTCGAGGAGATCAGGAACAGTTCGGCGATCTCGTCGACCAGGACCACGATCGGCGCCGGGCGCAGGTCCTCGGGAAGCTCCCACAGATCCGATACGCCGTGCTTGGCCAGCAGATCGAAGCGGTCCTCCATCTCCGCCACCAGTACATCGATCAGCGAGGCGGCATCGTCGGGGTTGGTCGCGAGGGCGGACAGCCGCGGGGCGTAGCGGTTCTGCTCGACCCCGCGCTTGCAGTCGATCCCCACCAGCGCGACGGGCAGTTGGGCAAGACCCTTGATCAGGTTGCGCTGATACATGGACTTGCCGGACTGGTTCGCCCCGAGGGTGAGCGCTTGCGGGATCTCGCGGTAGTTCCGCTCGTACACGCTCCCGTCGTCCCGGATCGCGACCGGCACCACGAGCCCGTGCGGCGCGGCCTTCTTCGGCATCTGCACCCGCTTGAGCAGGTCAAAGCCGGTCATCCGCAGTTCCACGTACCCCGGCTTGGTCGGGCGGACGTGGACCGCATGGACGCCCCATGCGTGCCGCAGCCGCTCCGAGGCCGCCGCGATATCGGCGGGCTCCATGCCAGCAGGCAGACGAAGCGTGACCCGAAGGCCGGTCGAGGTACCCCGCACCCGGCGGATCTTCGGCGCCACCGGCTGAACCTCACCGCGAGCGATCCGGCGGGACATGAACGCCCGCAGGCCGGACGGCTGCACCGTCAGCCCGCACACATCCATCGTGTTCTTGTACGAGAACGAGAACCGGCCCCAGGCCATCGGCAGACCGACCATTCCCCAGTACACGCGCGGCGCACGGACCTTGGCGTAGCCGACGCCACCCGCACCCGCGAGAGCGCCCGTCGCCTCCAGCCACATGGTCAGGTCGGCCATGATCAGGCCCCCGGGGTGAGCGCGATCGCACGGAACGCGATCCCGTGCCGCTTCTCGCCGTTGAACGTGTTCTCCCAGTCACGGGCCTTCAGGCCGGTCACGCTCACCGGCATACCCGGCGCCAGGCCCTCGGGAAGCCCCGTCTCCGGCACGGTCACCTGGTACAGGTTGCCGTCACCCTCGTCCGAGACCAGCAGGCCCACCGTCGACAGCGGCGCGTCCGTTTCACGGTCCACGGCCCGCTCACCCGTCTTCTTGTTGACCAGCTTCGGTTCCGGCGCAGTCGCCACGAACACCACAGCGGTCGAAAGGTCGATCTTGAAGGACGGCATGTGCTACTCCCTGAGTCGTTGCGTTGGCGCAGCCCAAAGAAGGCCCGCCGTTCACTGTCCTAGGACTGCGAACTCGTTAGAACGACTATTGCCCGCAGTCCTGGGACTGTCAACAGTCCTGGGACTGTGTTTGACTGGACTGGTCGAGAGGAGTCGCCCAATGGCGTCCAAGTGGCGGGAGCTAGCGGACAAGCTGGCTGAGGAGATCAAGCGGGGTGATCAGGGCAAATACCCGCCGGGGGCACAGCTTCCGCAGATCAGGGAACTGGTCGACCAGGGTGAGGGCTCCAAGTCCACCGTCCACCAGGCCTACAAGGCTCTGGAGGCCGAAGGTCTGGTCACGTCATCCCGAGGGCACGGCACCGTCGTACGACAGCAGGTGCCGCTCAAGAGGCTCGGCATCGCCCGATACGACAAGGCCAAGTGGCGCGACAGCGACGAGGTGGCGTTCATCGCGGACCGAGTGGCATCGGGACGCAGCTACCACCGCAACGAGCAGACCCAGACTGTTAGCCGTGTCGAAGCCCCGCCGCTCGTCGCAGCCGCCCATGGACTGCCCGAAGGCGCAGAGGTCTACGCGCGCGCCCGCGTTGTGAAGGAAGGCGACCAGCCGACTCACACCCTCACGAGCTACTACCGGCCCGAACACGTTGAAGGCACGCGGATCGTCGACCCGACTCCGGGTCCCGCTGGTCGCGGCGGCGGCTTCAAGGTGCTCTATGACGCCGGGTACGAGATTGACCACATGAAGGAAGAGATCTTCGCTCGGGCGCCCTCATCAGACGAGGTGAAGCTCTTGCAGCTCCCGCCCGGTGAGCCTGTCGTAGAGCTGCATCGAACGACCTACACCGCCTCTGGCACAGTGGTCGAATTCGCCATTGGTGTGCACGCGGCTTCGCGCTTCGCCTGGGAGTACGACTTCAAGGTCCCGGACTCCGCGAAGGGCGAGAAGGGGCAGTAATGATCTCGACGCAGGCATGGGACGACGCGCGACGCCTGTGGGACTACCACCAGATGGGCCACACTCTCAGGCCTTGCTCGGTCGCCATCGGCTTGGGCAGCCACGACCTGGGCGTGGCCGACACGGCGGTGGACCTCTACAACCGCGGCTTGGCTCCCTTGCTTGTGTTCACCGGAGCCACCAGCCCGACGACGCGCGACCTCATGCCACGCGGCGAAGCCGTCCACTACCGGGACCGAGCGCTGGAACTCGGCGTACCCAGCTCCGCCGTGCTCGTCGAGCCAGAGGCGAAGAACACCGGCGAGAACATCCGCTTCTCGAAGGCCGTGCTGGAAGCGGCCGGCATCCCCGTCTCCTCCGTGCTTCTGATCAGCAAGCCGTACGAGGAGAGGCGCGCGTACGCCACGGCCCGGAAGCTGTGGCCCGAGGTCGAGTTCCTCAGCGCTTCCACCCCGATGACGTTCGGCGAGTACGTCGATTCCATCGGAGACGCCCGCAAGGTCATCGACATGCTCGTGGGCGCACTTCAGCGGCTGCTGATCTACCCGGAACAGGGCTTCATGATCAGCCAGCCCGTGCCGGACGACGTGATCCAGGCGTACGAGCGGCTGTGCCACGAAGGCTTCACGAGCCGCCTGGTTTCCACCGGCCAACGCTCAGCCTGATGAAGCCGTCAACGCCTCTCCACTCGGTATCCGTGGCGGGTGTCGTCGTGCGCGAGGACGGGCGCGTGTTGGCGATCCGTCGCGCCGACAACGGGCGGTGGGAGCCGCCGGGCGGAGTGCTGGAGCGGAATGAGGCCATCGAGGATGGGGTGTGCCGCGAGGTCTATGAAGAGACCGGGATCAAGGTGCACGTCGAGCGGCTGACCGGGGTCTACAAGAACATGCCCCTCGGGGTTGTCGCCCTGGTCTTCCGATGCAGCCCCCACGGCGGGACCGAACAGCTCTCGGACGAGTCGACCGCCGTCAGCTGGCTTGCCCCGGACGAAGCCATGGACGCCATGAGCGAGGCCTACAGCATCCGCATCGCAGACGCCCTCACCAACGACATGGCGCCCCACATCCGCACCCACGACGGCCGCAAGCTCACCGACCCGGCAGGCAACTAGTCCAACCGACCAGGGCCCAGGGGTTGTTACAGGTTTCTCTACCTCATCAAGCCCCGGCTGCGCTCCGCTCCGCCGGGCGCGCTTCCCGGCTCCGCTGCCCTTCGCGCTCATGCCTTCGGCCCGCGCTACGGGCGCTGCGCCGACGCGCGCCCACGGGTGGTTAGGCCGGGATCATGAGTCGAGCACCCGACACACACCGGCCACGGTCAAAGACGATGCCTCCGGCGGGGGATCGGCCGGCACCGGGGGAAGGGGTCGCGCTGCCGAGTGCGGATCCGCGAGTGGTTGCGAGGAGCTCCCATCCCGTCCACCGTCGACCCAGGCAAAGCCGAGCAGACGTGGCCCCCGGTGTGCAGGGGGGTTGTGCAGTGGGGCGCGCCCCCAGGACACCCCCGGCCCCCCCCGCGCCACAGCCGGTGGGGGGGCC
>NZ_JBTYHB010000050.1:0-64104 GCF_054871485.1 Streptomyces sp. UC4497
GGGCCTCTGCCTTTCGGCGTGTCCACCACATTAGCCGAATCTCCCGGCAACTCATAATCGAGTTTCGCGAGTTCGAATTTCGGCATGCGAGCACGCCGAAAAGACCCCGCAGAGGGAAGTCGTAATGAGTGGTTTGGCCGCTTCCGGGGGTTGGCTGAGCGCCAGATCCGGCTTCAGCGGCTCGGGCCACATTACGGATCCCGTAGGGGCGCGTCAAGTTGAGCGGCGGCGGGGAGTATGGGCCCGATAGGGGCTCACCGTCGGGTCGTTGGCGATCCAGAAGCGCCAGGGGTGGACGCCACCCTCGCCGGACACGCCGGTGCGTGGGCCGTTGCGTACCTGGTCAGCGGGGACGGGGGTGCCGTGCAGGACTCTCAGTGGGGAGCCCGCTCGGGCGCAGGCGTCGGTGCCGTCCAGGGATCGGTCCACGCCGAGGGCCGTGGCCATGCGGGCCGGGCCTTTGGCCAGTTCCTTGTCGTGCCGGGCCGATAGTCGACGCTTGCGGGCCAGTTCGGCGCCTTCGATGATCTCGCCGGCGCGGAGCAGCACGGCGCTCGCCCTGCCCTCCTCGCCGCAGACGAGGTTCATGCAGTGCCACATGCCGTAGGTGAAGTAGACGTACACGTGTCCGGGGCGCCCGAACATCACGCTGTTGCGGGCGGTTTGGCCTCTGAAGGCGTGGGACCCGGGATCGTTCGCGCCGTCGTAGGCCTCGACCTCGGTCAGGCGGAGCTCGATCGGTCCGTCCGGGGTGGAGCGGACCAGCGTGCGTCCGAGTAGGTCGGGGGCGACGTCCAGTACAGGTCGGTCGAAGAACTCACGTGCGAGGGGCGTACGGTCAGGGGCCGCGATCATGCCCTCCGAGGGTAGTGGAGCGGGGTGGGACACGCGCTCGCGGAACCGGGCGCGGGTGTCCCGCGTTTGTAGTCAGCAGTATCAGCAGTGGTTCGCACACGGAGGAGATCGAGGCATGGGGTTCAAGCGGCTGTTGGCGAGTCTGGGCGCGGGCGGGGCGTCCGTGGAGACGGTGCTCACCGAGGTCAATGTCGTGCCCGGTGGTGTCGTCCAGGGTGAGGTGCGGATCCAGGGCGGGTCCGTCGACCAGGAGATCGAGGGGCTTTCCGTCGGTCTGCAGGCGCGGGTCGAGGTCGAGGGGAACGACCAGGAGACGAAGCAGGACATCGAGTTCACCAAGGTGCGGCTCGGGGGCGCGTTCGAGCTGAAGGCGCAGGCCGTGCACGCCGTTCCGTTCGGGCTCGAGATTCCGTGGGAGACGCCCGTCACGATGATCGACGGGCAGCAGCTGCGCGGCATGAACATCGGGGTGACGACCGAGCTGGAGATCGCCCGGGCCGTCGACTCGGGTGACCTCGACCCGATCAATGTGCACCCCCTGCCGTCGCAGCAGGCGCTTCTCGACGCGTTCATCCGCATCGGCTTCCGGTTCAAGAGCGCGGACATGGAGCGCGGCCACATCCGGGGTACGCGGCAGAAGCTGCCGTTCTACCAGGAGATCGAGTTCCACCCGCCGCAGCAGTACCGGGGGCTCAACCAGGTGGAGCTGAGCTTCGTGGCCGACGACCGGGAGATGGACGTCGTACTGGAGATGGACAAGAAGCCGGGGCTGTTCAGCGAGGGCCGCGACACGTTCCGGTCGTTCGTCGTCGGGCACCAGGACTTCCAGGGCACGGACTGGTCCGCGTATCTGCACCAGTGGCTGTCCGAGGTCGGCAGCAAGAGGAACTGGTTCTAGGGTTTCAGGAGCAGGGTCGACAGGCCCTGTGGGACCAGTGTTTCCGTAGATCCAGGAGGTGTCGTTGTGACCGAGCAGCCCCAGAGGGCTTCGCTTCCTCATGACTTTCATCCGCAGGTGCCGTCGTTCACCGTCGTGAGCCAGGACTTCGAGCCGGGCGGGACGCTGGACGACGCGCAGGTGTACGCGGCCGGGAACACCTCGCCGCACCTGCGCTGGGAGGGCTTCCCGGCGGAGACCAAGAGCTTCGCCGTGTCGTGCTTCGACCCGGACGCGCCGACCGGCAGCGGGTTCTGGCACTGGAGCGTGTTCGACATCCCGGCCTCGGTGACCGAACTGCCGGTGGGTGCCGGCAGCGGCAAGTTCGAGGGGCTTCCCGAGGGCGCCGTGCAGGTGCGCAACGACTATGGGACGAAGGAGTTCGGGGGCGCGGCGCCGCCTCCCGGGGACCCCGCCCACCGTTATGTGTTCACCGTGTACGCGGTCGACCAGGAGAAGCTCGGCCCGGACTCCGATGCCACGCCGGCCTTCGTCGGGTTCAACCTGCGGTTCCACACGATCGCTCGGGCCCAGGTCGTCGCCGAGTACGGGGCGCCCGCCGAGGGCTGAGCCAAACCCCGCGTTCATGGAACGTTTGCCCGCCTCTGGTCATGGAATTGATCAGGGGCGGGCATTTTTTGCGTAGGGCAGATATTGCGTTGTCCATCTCGGCGTGCACGGCCAGAGTTGACGCACGGACGCCGAGGGGTGATCCGGTGCGTATGTGTACGGGAGGTGGGCAGGGTGCGGGACACACTGGTGCTGAACGCGAGCTTCGAGCCGCTCTCCACAGTGACGCTCAATCGAGCCGTCGTGTTGGTGCTGCAGGACAAGGCCGTTGTCGAGCAGGTCCATCCCGAGCTGCGCATGCGTGGTGCCGCGATCGATATTCCGGTGCCCCGGGTGATCAGGCTGTGCAGGTATGTCCGGGTGCCGTTCCGAAGACGCGCGCCGTGGTCCAGGCGGGGTGTACTCGTACGGGATCAGCACCGGTGCGCGTACTGCGGCAAGCGGGCGACGACCGTCGACCACGTGGTGCCGCGGTCGCACGGCGGTGCTGATTCGTGGCTGAACACGGTGGCGTCCTGCGCCGCCGACAATCACCGCAAGGCGAACCGGACGCCCGAGCAGGCGGGGATGCCGCTGCTGCGGCAGCCGTTCGAGCCGACTCCCGCCGATGCGATGCTGCTGTCGCTCGGTGCCGGTGGTCGGGTCGGGCTGCCGGAGTGGCTGTCGCAGACCGCCGCGTAGGGACATGACGCGAGGGCCCGCCGACCATACGGTCGGCGGGCCCTCGCGTTGTTCGACGTACTGGTCGATGTCCTAGTCGATCGGCGGCTGCTCGCGGCGCGGCTGGGGCGGCGTCGGCATGACCGGCGGTGTCTTGGCGTCGCTGCCCGGCATGGAGCCGCCGAAGTTGCCGAACGCGCCCGAGAGGCCCTTGAGGGCGTCGCCGATCTCGCTGGGGACGATCCAGAGCTTGTTGGCGTCGCCCTCGGCGATCTTCGGGAGCATCTGCAGGTACTGGTACGAGAGCAGCTTCTGGTCCGGGTCTCCGGCGTGGATGGACTCGAAGACCGTACGGATGGCCTGGGCCTCGCCCTCCGCGCGCAGGGCCGCGGCCTTCGCCTCACCCTCGGCCCTGAGGATCGCGGACTGCTTCTCACCTTCGGCGGTGAGGATCTGGGACTGGCGGATACCTTCGGCGGTGAGGATCGCGGCGCGCTTGTCACGGTCGGCGCGCATCTGCTTCTCCATCGAGTCCTGGATGGAGGTGGGCGGCTCGATCGCCTTGAGCTCGACGCGGTTGACGCGGATGCCCCACTTGCCGGTGGCCTCGTCGAGGACGCCGCGCAGCGCCGCGTTGATCTCCTCGCGGGAGGTCAGGGTCCGCTCCAGGTCCATGCCACCGATGATGTTTCGCAGGGTGGTGACCGTGAGCTGCTCGATGGCCTGGATGTAGCTGGCGACCTCGTACGTGGCCGCCCTCGCGTCCGTCACCTGGTAGTAGATGACGGTGTCGATGTTGACGACCAGGTTGTCCTGGGTGATCACCGGCTGCGGCGGGAACGGCACGACCTGCTCGCGGAGGTCGATGCGGTTGCGGATCGAGTCGATGAACGGGACGACGATGTTCAGGCCCGCGTTCAGCGTGCGTGTGTAGCGGCCGAAGCGCTCGACGATGGCGGCGCTCGCCTGCGGGATGACCTGGATGGTCTTGATCAGCGCGATGAAGACCAACACCACCAGAATGATCAGGACGATGATGATCGCTGACATCGAGTCTCCCGTGCCCCTCGTACCGTTCGTACCGTCGTGGTTCCGGCGCCCTCGCGCCGGAAGATCATGAGGTCTTACGCAGTCGAGTGTGTCAGAACTGCCCACGTGGCGGGGCTGGTTCGGATCACCTGTCGGATCACATGACGATCGCGGTGGCGCCTTCGATGTCGATCACGTCGACCTGCCGGCCCGGCTCGAACGTCGCGTCGGCGTCGAGGGCGCGGGCGGACCAGATCTCGCCGCCCAGCTTGATCCGGCCGCCCTCCTGTCCGTCGACGCGCTCGACGACGACGGCCTGTTTGCCCTTCAAGGCGTCCACGCCGGTGGCCAGTTGGGGCGGTTCCGCGCGCTGGCGCCTGGCGATGGGGCGTACGACCACGATGAGGGCGCACGACACAGCGGCGAAGACCACCACTTGGAGGACGGCACCGCCGCCGAGGCCTGCCGTGACGGCGCCCGCCACGGCGCCGACGGCCAGCATGCCCAGTTCGGGCATGGCGGTGAGGACGAGTGGGATTCCCAGTGCGGCCGCCCCGATCAGCCACCACACCCATGCGTCGATGTCTGCCACAGGGCCATGGTAGATCCGCAACTCCCGCGCGGACAGGGGCAGTCCGGCCTGCGCGGGAGCGCGAAGGGTCAGCTGAGGGGCAGGCCGGTGGCGGTCCAGCGCCCGTTGCTCTCCTCGACGACCAGCGGGAGGCCGAAGCACTTGGAGAGGTTGCGGGAGGTGAGCTCGAGCTCGATCGGGCCCGCGGCGAGGACCTGACCCTGGCGGATCATCAGGACGTGCGTGAAGCCGGGGGCGATCTCCTCGACGTGGTGCGTCACCATGATCATCGAGGGGGCGATCGGGTCGCGGGCGAGGCGGCCGAGGCGGCGCACCAGGTCCTCGCGGCCGCCGAGGTCGAGGCCCGCCGCGGGCTCGTCGAGGAGCAGCAGCTCGGGGTCGGTCATCAGGGCGCGGGCGATCAGCGTGCGCTTGCGCTCTCCTTCGGAGAGCGTCCCGAACTTGCGGTCCAGGTACTCGCTCATGCCGAGCCGGTCGAGGAACGCGCGGGCGCGCCGCTCGTCCATCTCCTCGTACTCCTCCTGCCAGCCGGCCGTCATGCCGTACGCGGCGGTGAGCACGGTCTGCAGGACGGTCTGCCGCTTGGGCAGCTTGTCGGCGAGCGCGATGCCGGCGACGCCGATGCGCGGGCGCAGTTCGAAGACGTCCGTGCCGGGCTTGCCGAGGGTCTCGCCGAGGATCGTGGTGGTGCCGCTGCTCGGGTAGAGGTAGCTCGAGGCGAGGTTCAGGAGGGTGGTCTTGCCCGCGCCGTTCGGTCCGAGGATGACCCAGCGCTCCCCCTCCTTCACCGACCAGGAGACCTGGTCCACCAGAGCCCGGCCCTCGCGGACCACGGATACGTCCTCCAGCTCCAGTACATCGCTCATGAGCGCGTTGTCTCCCATTGCAGTCTCGTCTGTTCGCCGCGTCCGTCATGCCTTCGCATAGTTCCTGCTCGGCACGGCCCCCAGGGAAAACCTACGCCACCGCCCCCGCGGTCCATTCCATCGGTCGGGCTTTTGGCAGCTTTGCGGGCTTCTAAGGTGGGTCGCATGCTCACTGAACCACGCTCCGGACGCCTGGCGGCCTGGGGAAATGCCCTTCTTGGTGGATTTGTCGCGCCCGATGACGCGGCGCTCGCGATTGTCGGCGAGGACACATCGCACCGTGTGGCGGGGCTTCCGGGCGAGGACGGGCCCGTCGGTCTGACGCTGGCACTCGGCCGGCTGCGGGCGCTCGGCGTCGGCGGCCTGCGCGTGGCGCTGCCCGCGCCGGGCCATCCGCTGGGGCTCAGCGGGCCGCCGGAGTTCAACGCGCGGGCTCTGGAGGCCGAGGAGGCGGTGGTCTGTCACGGCGCCGCGCTCGGGCTCGTGCCCGAGGTGGACGAGGTCGGTCCCGAGGGCGATGTGCACGTCTCGGTGATGTGGCACTGCCTGCCGGTGCGGGAGGCGCCGCCGGCGGATGTGCCCTCGCTCGGCGAGGCGGAGCGGGAGCTGGCGGAGGCGCTGCGGGACGCGACCGAGGTGTTGACGCGGCTCGACGTGGCCGGGTCGGGGCCGGTGTCCGAGGCCGCCGTGGACGCGTACCGGGCGCGGGCCGAGCGGGGGCGCGAGGCGCTGGCTCCGGGGTATCCGGGACGGGCGGTGCGGGTGCTCGAACTGGCGCAGCGGGTGGGGCTGCTGGTCTCCGTGGCGTACGAGAGCGGGCACGGGGGCGCCGTGAGCGCGTCGGAGATGGGGGCGCGGGCGCTCGCGCTGCGCCCGGTGGAGCGGACGGCCCGGCGCGCGCAGGTGGCCGCGTACAACGCGTTCGTGGAGGAGCGGGAGCGGGGCTGAGCACGGGGCCGGGAACGGGGGAAGGCCCCCACGGACCGGGTCCGTGGGGGCCTTCCTGTGCCTCGGGGGCAGCGAACCTCAGTTGTTCGCCGCGGTGTTGCCGAACGCCGGGTTCAGCAGGCCGATGACGTTGACGGAGTTGCCGTCGACGTTGACCGGGACGTGAACCGGAACGCCCACGTTGTTGCCCGAGCCGACGCCCGGGGAGTTCGCGGCCACGCCGTCGGCGTTCGAGTCGGCGAAGGCGGCACCGGCGGAGGCACCCGCGGCGATGCCGGCGACAGCGACGGCCACGGCGGCCTTCTTGGCGATGTTCATGAGAAGCGTTCCTCCAGATATTGCGGTCCGACCCCAGCCGCGGGGTCGCACGCTGAGAAACGCGCGGGGCGCGTGAGGGACACGGGGTGAACGTTCGATCCGCCCGATTGGATCAATAGGCCGACGAATCGACCAGCCGCGCTATCGAACAGGAGTGCCGCCCCAAAAAGCGGACCGGCCCCGCGGGGAAACACCCCGGGGGCCGGCGAACCCTGAGCACACGTCAGCCGTTGTAGCCGTCGTTCGCGAACGCCGGGTTGAGGGCGCCGATCACCGAGACGGTGTTGCCCACGGCGTTCACCGGGATGTGGACCGGGGCCTGGATCAGGTTGCCCGAGCCGACGCCCGGGGACTTCACGGCGTGGCCGTGGGCGTGCGCACCGTCGGTGGCGGAGGCGAGGCCCGCACCGGCGGCGACAAGGCCGCCGGCCACGAGGGTGACGGCCGCGGCCTTCTTCAGGTTCTTCACTTCTGGATCCTCCTCAGCGGTCGCCGCGACATGACCGCCGCAGCACGCATTGGAGAACGCGCCACCCCTCAAAGGGATACGCCGTCCGAGGGACATCTACACGACGGTATGAATTCCAGAACGGAGTGCGACGCTCCGTGTTGCCGTCGCGTCCGTGCGCCCGCGCGTGCCTCTCGGCCCGCGACCTCGTGTCTCAGCCCGCGATGCCGTGTCGCACGGCCCACAGGGCGGCCTGCGTACGGTCCGACAGATCGAGCTTCATCAGGATGTTCGAGACATGGGTCTTCACCGTCTTCTCGGAGAGGACGAGGGCGCGGGCGATCTCCCGGTTCGAGCGGCCGTCGGCGATCAGGCCGAGCACCTCGCGCTCGCGCTCCGTGAGGGAACCGCCCCTCCCCTGACCGCCGTTGGTCTCCTCCTGGGCCAACAGGGCGCCCGCGACCTCGGGTTGCAGCAGGATGTGGCCCGCGTGGACGGAACGGATGGCGCCGGCCAGGGCGTCGGGGTCCACGTCCTTGTAGACGTAACCGGCGGCCCCCGCGCGCAGGGCGGGGACGACGGTGCGCTGCTCGGTGAAGCTGGTGACGATCAACACCTTGGCGGGGTTGTCGAGTTCGCGGAGCCGGCGCAGCGCGTCGACTCCGTCCATCACCGGCATCTTGACGTCCATCAGGACGACGTCGGGCTTCAACTCCTCGGCGCGGGCGACCCCTTCGGCGCCGTCCGCCGCCTCGCCGACGACCTCGATGTCGCCCTGCACCTCCAGGAAGGTGCGCAGGCCCCGGCGGACGACCTGGTGATCGTCGACCAGCAGTACCTTGATCGGGTCAGCCACCGGGGACCTCCATCTCGATCGTGGTGCCCTTGCCGGGCTCCGATTCCACTGTGAGTCTGCCGCCGACCCCGCCGGACCGGTCGCGCATGGAGACAAGGCCCAGGTGGCGGCCCGCGCTGCGGATCGCCTTCGGGTCGAAGCCCGCCCCGTCGTCGGTGACGCGCAGCACGGCGCCCTGGCCGCACTTGTCGAGTGCGACCCGGACCTTCTCGGCTCCGGAGTGGCGCAGTGCGTTGTGCAGCGCCTCTTGGGCGACGCGCAGCATCGCCTCCTCCTGGGCGGCGGGCAGCGCCTTTATGCCGCTGGTGGTGAAGGTGAGGTGCGCCGCGTGGGCGCGGTCGAGCACCTGGATCTGGGTGCGCAGGGTGGCGACCAGGCCGTCCTCGTCGAGGGCCGCGGGGCGCAACTCGACCACGGCGGCGCGCAGTTCGTCGGCGGCCTCCGCGGCGAGCTCCGCGACGTGGCCCAACTCTCCCTTGGCGCGGTCCGGGTCACGGTCCATCAGGGTCGCCGCGGCCTGTGCGGTGAGGCGCAGCGAGAAGAGCTTCTGGCTCACCGCGTCGTGCAGCTCGTGGGCGATCCGGGAGCGCTCCTCGGCGATGGTGAGCTCACGGCTGCGCTCGTAGAGCCGGGCGTTCGTGAGCGCGATGGCCGCGTGCTGGGCGAGGATCCCGAGCAGTTCCTCGTCGTCCTGCGTGAAGCCGCAACCGCCTTGCGGCTTGGGGCAGTTCTTGTTCGCGAGGAAGAGGGCGCCGATCGTCTCCTCGCCGTCCTTGATGGGCAGGCCGAGGAAGTCGGACATGTCCGGGTGGGCGGAGGGCCAGCCCTCGAACCGGGGGTCCTTGCGGACGTCGGCGAGGCGCTCGGTCTTCGCTTCGCGCAGCATCGCGGCGAGGATGCCGTGCTGGCGCGGCAGCGGGCCGATGGCCTTCCACTGCTCCTCGCTGACGCCGTCGACGACGAACTGGGCGAAGCCCCCGTGGTCGTCCGGCACTCCGAGCGCCGCGTACTCGGCGTCGAGCAGCTCGCGGGCCGAGGCGACGATCGTCTTGAGGACGTCGCGCACCTCGAGATGCCTGCTCATGGCGAGGAGCGCGGCGCTCACCGCGGCCAAGCCTGTACGTGGACCCTGACTCATGGGCTCACCGTACCGGCGGGGTGTGACAGCCGGATCGGACCGAGGGAGCGCTCCGCCTAGGTCGGTCGGCGTAGGGCGAAGGGCCCTGCGTTGTTGCTGCTCGCGTACGAGGTGCCGAGGGCCGCCGCGTTCCTACGTTGAGGACACGACGCACAACGGATGACGTACGCAAGGGGACGGTGTCATGACGGTAGCGATCATCACGGGGGCTTCGCGGGGGTTCGGCAGGGCGTTGGCGACGGCTCTGGCCGAGCGGGGCTGGGACCTGGTCCTGGACGCGCGCAACGCCGGGCCGCTGGAGGACGTGGCGGAGCGGCTGCGCAAGCACGGTGGGGCGGTGACGGCCGTGCCGGGCGATGTCGCGGACGGCGGGCACCGGGTGGAGCTGATCGCCGCGGCATGGGAGCTGGGCGGGCTCGATCTGCTGGTGAACAACGCGAGCGTGCTGGGCGCGGAGCCGCTGGTGCCGCTCGACCGTCACTCGCTGGACGACTTCAGGTCGGCGCTCGAGGTCAACGTGGTGGCGCCGCTCGGTCTGCTCCAGGAGGCGCTGCCGCTGCTGCGTGAGGCGCCAGCCGGGACGGTGATCAGCATGAGTTCGGACGCGGCCACGGAGGCGTACCCCACCTGGGGCGGCTACGGGTCGACGAAGGCGGCCCTCGACCAGCTCGTGGCCGTGCTCGGGATGGAGGAGCCCGGGCTGCGCGTGTGGGCGGTCGATCCGGGCGGGATGCGGACGGACATGCTGGCGGCGGCCGAGCCGGACGAGGATCTGAGCGAGGTGCCGCGCCCCGAGGACGTGGTCCCCGCCTTCCTGGGTCTCCTGGACCGGCGCCCCGCGAGCGGGCGCTACTCGGCCCCGTCCCTTCTGGAGTCGTGATGGCGCTCGCGCTGCGGGTGCCCGAGGAGCTGTCGGCGCGGGTCCCGGCCGAGCAGCGGGGGCCCGGCCGGGACAGATCGTCCGTACGCCTTCTGGTGTCGCGCGGCACCGAAACCGCCCATCACCGCTTCCCCGAGCTGCCGTCCGTGCTGCGGGCCGGGGATCTGCTCGTCGTCAATACGTCTCCTACGTTGGCGGCCGCCGTCGACGGAGCGGTGGGGCACGCGCGCGTAGTCGTGCATTTCTCGACGCGCGGCGACGACGGGCGCTGGGCGGTCGAGCTGCGGGACCCGGACGACCGGGGCACGACGGGGCCGCGCGCCGGAGGGCCCGCGGGGTCCGTGGTCGCGCTCCCCGGCGGCGTACGCCTCACCTATGAGGAGCCGCTGGCGGCCGGGAGCGAGCGGCTGTGGTGGGTGCGGGCGACCGGGGACGTGCCCGCGCTGCTCGGCCGGCGCGGGAGGCCCATCCGCTACTCCTACACGGAGCGGGATCAGCCGCTGGCCGCCTACCAGACGGTGTTCGCGCTGCCGTACGCCGCCGGGGCGGGCAGCGCGGAGATGCCGAGTGCCGCGCGGCCATTCACTGAGTCGATCGTGTCGCGGCTCGTGAGCCGGGGTGTGCAGTTCGCGCCGATCACGCTGCATACGGGGGTGGCGTCCGCCGAGTCGCACGAGCCTCCTTATGCGGAACGTTTCGAGGTGCCCGAGGCGTCGGCCCGCCTGATCAACGCCGCGCGGGCCGCGCGACAGAACGTCATCGCCGTGGGGACCACTGCCGTGCGGGCCGTCGAGTCCGCCGTCGACGGTGACGGGGTCGTACGGGCGGCCCGTGGCTGGACGGAGCTCGTCGTGACGCCCGGGCGCGGGGTGCGGGTGGTGGACGGGCTGCTGACGGGGCTGCACGAGCCGGAGGCCTCCCACCTTCTGATGCTGGAGGCGGTGGCGGGGCGGGCCGCCGTGGACCGTGCGTATGAGGAGGCGCTGAGGGGGCGCTACCTGTGGCACGAGTTCGGCGACGTGCACCTCATCCTCCCGGAGGAGAGGCCTCACGCTGTGCGTTGCAGTGGCAACCACGAGTGAGTTCGGGAGGGGGCGCGTGTGACGCCGCGCATAGGGCCCACGTCACGTACGAAGGTCCGTAGTGGATGAGTACGGGACTTTGGTCCGTTGCTGGACTGGGGCAGGAAGTCGGACATTGGCTTCTTGCCCCTTTTTGCGCCTCCCCGGCCCACTACCCGGGTTCGTAGGTCACACCTTTGCCTCGGCATTTTGCGGCCGCTAAGAATGTCCATCGTTGTTCGGCGCCCCGCGGTCCTACCCGTGGAGTTCGTGTCCCAAACACGACCGTCCGGTCCCCCGGTCGGCGAGCGACTTCCGTTCTTAGAGAGGTCCCCATCTCATGTCCAAGCACGCCAACGCGGGCCATAGTCAGCTGACCCGCACCCACAAGTTCTCGCTCGCCGGTGTCGCCGCTCTCGGCGCCGCCGCCCTCGCGGTGACGCTGGTGCCGGGTCAGGACACCCAGGCCCAGGCGAAGGACGAGACGGTCGCCGCCGCCCCGGTCGCGTTCACCACCGACGCCGGTGCGAAGCAGATCAAGGACGTCCACGCCAGCGTCACCGACCAGCAGGCCGCCGCCAGCGAGAAGGCCAAGCAGGCCGAGGCGAAGCTGAAGGCCCAGAAGGAGGCCGCGGCGAAGAAGAAGGCCGAGGCCGAGCGGAAGGCCCAGGCCGAGGCCAAGGCGAAGGCCGAGGCGCAGGCGAAGAAGGAGCGCGAGGCCCAGCAGGCCGCCGCGCGTGCCGCCGCCCGCAAGCCGGTCTACGCCAACAACCTGGACGGCTGGATCAAGGAATCCCTCGCCATCATGAAGGACAAGGGCATTCCGGGTTCGTACGAGGGCCTGCACCGCAACATCATGCGTGAGTCGGGCGGCGACCCGAACGCGGTCAACGGCACGGACATCAACGCCGTGAACGGCACGCCGTCCAAGGGCCTGCTGCAGGTCATCCAGCCGACCTTCGACGCCTACCACGTCGACGGCACCGCGAACAGCCTGACCGACCCGGTCGCCAACATCGTGGCCGCGGCCAACTACGCGGCCGACAAGTACGGCTCCATCGACAACGTGGACAGCGCGTACTGATTCCTGTAGTCGGGACCTCCAGGTCCGGCACACGCTGAACCCCCACGGCACGAAGGGCGGCACCCACAGGGTGCCGCCCTTCGTGTGTCCCTACGGACTCTCCTACTTGCGCATGACCTCGGGCTCGTGGCGGCGCAGCAGGCGCGCGACGGCGAAGCCGCAGACGACGGCGAGCACGAGCAGGACCGTGAGGTTGATGCCCCACTGGGTGACCGAGTGCTCCCACAGCGGGTCGAAGTCGTTCGGGTTCTTCGGGTCCCACGGCGGCATCAGCTTGCTGAGGTCCAGGGTGGCGCCCGCGGCGCCCACCGCCCAGCGGGACGGCATCAGCCAGGCGAACTGCTCGAGGCCCACGGTGCCGTAGATCTGGAAGAGCACACCGGTGAACACGACCTGGACGATCGCGAACATGACCAGCAGCGGCATCGTCTTCTCGGACGTCTTCACCAGCGCGGAGATCACCAGGCCGAACATCATCGACGCGAAGCCGAGGGCGATGATCGAGATGCACAGCTCGGCGGCCGGCGGCAGCAGGAGGCCTTCCTTCGGCAGTTCGCGCGGGATGAAGCCGATGGCGCAGATGATGACGCCCTGGAACGCCGTGATCACGCCGAGGACGATGACCTTGGACATCAGGTACGCGGAGCGGGACAGGCCAGTGGCCCGTTCCCGCTCGTAGATGACCCGCTCCTTGATCAGCTCGCGGACCGAGTTGGCCGCCGCGGAGAAGCACATGCCGACCGCGATGATCAGCATGATCGTGCCGGCGTCCCCGTTGTACTTGGCCGGTGGCTTGGGCGGGCCCAGGCCAAAGTCGGCCGGGATGACCACAGAGACGAGGCCGAGGACCGCAGGCAGGATCACCATCAGGCCGAGGAAGCCCCGGTCGGAGGCGATCACCGACACATAGCGGCGGATCAGCGTGAACAGCTGGGAGCCCCAGGGCTGCGTCTTGGGCGGCTTGATCGCGGAGGGCGGCGCCACCGGGTCCGACTGCGCGGCGACGGCGTCGATGTCGGCCGCGTACATCTGGTAGTGCTGAGAGCCCTTCCAGCGGCCCGCCCAGTCGTAGTCGCGGTAGTTCTCGAACGCCGAGAACACATCGGCCCACGTCTTGTAGCCGAAGAAGTTGAGGGCCTCCTCCGGCGGGCCGAAGTAGGCGACGGCGCCGCCGGGACCCATCACGAGGAGCTTGTCGCAGAGCGCCAGTTCGGCCACCGAGTGGGTGACGACGAGGACCGTGCGCCCGTCGTCGGAGAGTCCGCGCAGCAGCTGCATGACGTCGCGGTCCATGCCCGGGTCGAGGCCGGAGGTCGGCTCGTCCAGGAAGATCAGCGACGGCTTGGTGAGCAGCTCCAGGGCCACCGACACGCGCTTGCGCTGGCCACCGGAGAGGGAGGTGACCTTCTTCTCCTTGTGGATGTCCAGCTTGAGCTCGCGCAGCACCTCGTCGATGCGCTGCTGGCGCTCCTGCTCGCTGGTGTCCGCGGGGAAGCGCAGCTTGGCGGCGTACTTGAGCGCCTTCTTGACGGTCAGCTCCTTGTGCAGGATGTCGTCCTGCGGGACCAGACCGATGCGCTGGCGCAGCTCGGCGAACTGCTTGTAGAGGTTCCGGTTGTCGTAGAGGACATCGCCCTTGTCGGCGGGGCGGTAGCCCGTGAGCGCCTTCAGGAGCGTCGACTTGCCGGAGCCCGACGGGCCGATGACCGCGATCAGCGACTTCTCCGGGACGCCGAAGGAGACGTCCTTGAGGATCTGCTTGCCGCCGTCGACGGTGACCGTCAGATGGCGCGCGGAGAAGGAGACGTCACCGGTGTCGACGAACTCCTCGAGCCGGTCGCCAACCAGGCGGAACGTGGAGTGTCCTACGCCCACGATGTCGCTCGGGCCGAGGAGGGTCGTGCCGCCCTTGGGGATCGGCTGGCCGTTGACGTACGTGCCGTTGTGCGAGCCGAGGTCGTGGATCTCGAAGTGGCCGTCGGGCGACGCGTGGAACTCGGCGTGCAGCCGCGAGACCTGAAGGTCGGAGACGACCAGCTCGTTCTCCAGGGAGCGGCCGATGCGCATGACGCGGCCGAGTGCCAGCTGGTGGAACGTGGTGGGGCTGCGGTCGCCGTACACGGGCGGGGCCCCCGCGACCCCGCCGGCGCCCTGCTGCTGCGGCACCCACTGCGCCTGCGGCGGCTGTTGCTGCCGTGGCGCCTCGCGCTGCTGGGGCGCCTGTTGGGACCAGCTCGGTTGCTGCTGGTACTGCTGCGGTGGCGGCTGCTGCGCGAGGCCCGCGGCCTGCTGCTGCGCCTGGTGCGGCGAGGCCACGGCGGCGGTGCGGGCGCTGCCCTGCGCGGTCAGGCAGGGGCCGTCGGTGGAGTTGCCCAGGTGCACGGACGAGCCGGGGCCGATCTCCATCTGGTGGATCCGGTGCCCCTGCACGAAGGTGCCGTTGGTCGAGCCGTGGTCCTCGATGACCCAACTGCGGCCGCCCCAGCTGATCGTGGCGTGACGCCAGGACACCCGGGCGTCGTCGAGCACGATGTCACCCTGCGGATCACGTCCGAGGGTGTACGGCCTGGACGCGTCGAGCGTCCAGGTCCTGCCATTCAATTCCAGTACGAGATCAGGCACTCCATGCCCCACTGAGTTGTCCCCCGAGTTTTTCCCCCGACATGGGGAGTCTAGGGATGTCGAACATCGTGAGGAACTATTTCAGGAAGCCCTCCGTGACCGAAAGGCGGGCCTTGCGCGAAGCCCGTTCGTACCTCCCGCACAGCCCTTGGCACGCGCCCCGTTGACGGTACGGATGCGGCCCCGGAGAGTGGTAGGCGCCCACAACTCGCAACGGATCATGCGCAATTGGGATCTCAGGGGGCGAGGCGGGGCGGATCGGGGGGTCCTTCATGTCCTTGGCGGAGAGCGGCCACGACGCGAAGCGGCGCGCGCGCCTGCCCGTCGGCGATGTCCTGCTGTCCGCCGTGGCCGCGGTGAGCTGGGCGTTCATCGCCATGGCCGGAGTCGCGGCGCTCGGCCTGCACTTGCTGGAGGCGGACACGGCCGCTTCGCTCGGGCCGATGACGGCCGCCGTGGTGGCACTCGCGGCGGGTGGCCGTGTGACGCCTTCCGGGGACGTCTCGGCCTTCGGGATCGAGGGCGCGCAGGCGGAGACGGCGATCGACATCGCGCCGCTCGGCGTGGGTCTGGTGGGCGCGCTCGCAATCAGCTGGTTCTTTCTACGCTCCCTGCGCGCGGCCGGAGTTGAGGTGGCGCCGGGCGAACTCCTCGCGCGTGCGGGCGCCGTGGTGGCGCTCTTCGTGGCGATGATGGGCGGCCTCGCCTGGGCCGGTCACGACGTCATCACGATCGACGGCTCGCAGCTGGGGCTCGACAAGATTCCGGGCGGCGGGGACGCGCTCCCGGGGGACATCGCGGACAAGCTGCCGGGCGGGATCGGTGACGCGCTGCCCGACCGGATCGGTGACCTGGTCGACGCGAAGGCCTCCGTCGGGTTCACCGTGGAGACGGTCCCTTCGCTGCTCGGCGGCGCGGCGTTCGTGGTGGGTGTCCTGGTGATCGCCCTGCTCGCGTCGCGGCGCGCTCCGCTGCCGCGCGCGCTCGCTCCGCTGAACCGGACGGTCCGACCGGCCGCGTCGGCGCTCGTGGCGGTGCTGCTGATGGCGGTCGTCGCGGGCCTGGCAGCGGCGGCGTACGCGGCGATCGGCGACGACCATCCGAAGCGGATCGCGGGCGCCGCGCTGCTCGGGGCGCCCAACGGGGTGTGGCTCGGCATCCCCCTCGGCCTCTTCGTGCCCTGGGACGGCGAGGCGACGGGTGAGCTGGCGAAGCTGCTGCCGGATCCGGTGGACGAACTGCTCAGGGTGGCGTCCGACGAGCCGGTGACGCTGGGGCGGCTCGCGGAACTCGACGGCAGGGTGTGGCTGTTGGGGGTCGCGGCGGCCGTGATGATGCTGCTCGCCGGGGTGCTGACGGCCGTGCGCTCGCCCGTGACACGGGGTGTCCTGGGGTTCGCGGGGCGGTGCGCGTTGCGACTGGGGGGCGTGACGGCGCTCGCGCTGCCGCTCCTGGTGTGGCTCACCGACGTATCGGCGACCGCCTCGCTCTCGGTCCTCGGCTTCGACGCGTTCGGGGCGGGCATCGAGCTGCACGGGCAGATCGGGATGGCGGTGCTGCTCGGGGCGGCGTGGGGGGCGGGGGCGGGGGCGCTTGGCGCGGTGCTGGCGTATGCGACCGGGCGGGTTCGGCCCGCGCCGTCCCCTGGCGGCGGGGCGGCGGGGCCGTATCAGCCCAGTAGCCCGTATCGGCCCGCCAACCCCGATACGAACCCGTATCTACGGCCGTATGACCCGTGACGGTGGCCCGTGGAGCGGTCACGGGGCTCTGCCCCGGACCCCGCGAGTCTCGTCCACAAGGCGGGGCTTGAAAAACCGGACCCCGCCGCCCATCCGCCGCAGGGGCTTGAAGGGCAGGGGCTTACATGGTGGGCGTGATTGCGGGGTCCGTACACAGGCCCGATAACGTAGGCGCCATCATGAGCGCTTCGCAGCCCCAGCCCACCGCTGATGCCCCTCCCGTGGACGTTCCGGCGGACGTCCCCACTCTCCTGGTCAAGATCTTCGGCAAGGACCGGCCCGGCATCACCGCCGGGCTCTTCGACACCCTCGCCGCCTACTCCGTGGATGTCGTCGACATCGAGCAGGTCGTCACCCGCGGCCGCATCGTCCTGTGTGCCCTGGTGACCCAGCCGCCGGCCGGGCTCGAGGGGGATCTCCGGTCGACCGTCCACAGCTGGGCCGAGTCGATGAAGATGCAGGCGGAGATCATCTCCGGCATCGGCGACAACCGTCCGCGCGGCACGGGCCGCTCCCACGTCACCGTCCTCGGTCACCCGCTCACCGCCGAGTCGGCCGCGTCGATAGCGGCCGCCATCACCGGCACCGGCGGCAACATCGACCGTATCTTCCGGCTCGCGAAGTACCCCGTGACGGCGGTCGAGTTCGCGGTGTCCGGCACCCCGACGGAACAGCTGCGCACGGCCCTCGCCACCGAGGCGGCGAAGCTGGGCGTGGACGTGGCGGTCGTCTCGGCCGGACTGCACCGGCGCGCGCAGCGGCTCGTCGTGATGGACGTCGACTCGACGCTCATCCAGGACGAGGTGATCGAGCTGTTCGCGGCGCACGCGGGCTGCGAGGACAAGGTCGCCGAGGTGACGGCGGCGGCGATGCGCGGCGAGCTCGACTTCGAGCAGTCGCTGCACGCGCGCGTGGCGCTGCTCGCGGGCCTCGACGCCTCGGTCGTGGAGAAGGTGCGCAGCGAGGTCCGGCTGACGTCGGGCGCGCGCACCCTGATCCGTACGCTCAAGCGCCTCGGTTACCAAGTGGGCGTCGTGTCCGGCGGATTCACGCAGGTCACGGACGATCTGAAGGAGCGCCTCGGGCTCGACTTCGCGCAGGCGAACACCCTGGAGATCGTCGACGGGAAGCTGACCGGCAGGGTCACGGGCGAGATCGTGGACCGCGCGGGCAAGGCGCGCCTGCTGCGGCGGTTCGCCACCGAGGCGGGGGTGCCGCTGGAGCAGACCGTGGCGATCGGTGACGGCGCGAACGACCTGGACATGCTGAACGCGGCCGGGCTCGGCGTCGCCTTCAACGCCAAGCCGGTCGTGCGCGAGGCCGCGCACACGGCGGTGAACGTACCGTTCCTCGACACGGTGCTGTACCTGCTGGGCGTCACGCGTGAAGAGGTCGAGGCCGCGGACGCGCAGGGCGCGTAGGACGTCGTGCGTGGGGCCCGGTACCGATCGTCGGTACCGGGCCCCACGTCGTACGTATGACGGACGGGCGGTGGCGGTTACTCGCTCGGCGCCCAGTAGTCGGCGAGCGTGGCGGTGCCGGGCTCCAGGCTCTTCCACGGTCCGGTGAACGTGAGCACGGAGAACGCGGCGGTCGGGAAGCCGCGTCGGTTCAGCCGCTGCCGGGCGTCGCCCTCGGCGTCCGTGGCGAGGATCTCGGAGAGGGCCTGCACGCCGGGGTTGTGGCCGATCAGCACGGCGTTGTGCACGTCGTCCGGGGTCTCGTTCAGCACGGCGATCAGTTCGCCGGGCGACGCTTCGTAGATCCGCTCCTCGTACACGGTCTTCGGTCGCTCCGGCATCTCCTGCACGGCGAGCTTCCAGGTCTCACGGGTACGCGTGGCGGTCGAGCACAGGGCCAGGTCGAAGGAGATGCCTGCGTCGGCCAGCTTGCGGCCGGCGACGGGGGCATCCCTGCGGCCCCGCTCGGCGAGCGGCCGCTCATGATCGGAGACCTGCGGCCAGTCCGCCTTCGCATGCCGGAAAAGGACAATCCTGCGGGGTTCTGCGACGCTCATGGTTCCCAGCTTCGCATGAAACCCTCGGCCGGGCGCAGGGAGTTGACGGGGTCGCCCGGCACGAGTGAACGGCCTGTGGGGAGGCTCTATCGGAGTACCAGGTCCTTCGCGCGGTCCAGTATGTGGACCAGGCTCGGGTCGCCCGCGACGGCCTGGGCGTCCGCCGGGTTGAGGATCAGCAGGAGCAGTGCCACGAAGGCCACGGCCGGGAGCACGATCGCCCACCACGGCAGCCGGACGTCGACGCGACCCGTGGCTGCCACGTCGGGCCGGGTGTGCGTGGGGGCTGACATCGACATGGCTGCTGCCTCCGAGGGCCGTGTTCCGTGGGTGCGCTTCGTCCGGTGCGCCGACTCTCTCGGCGACACTTCGAAGCTACGGAACCGGGGGCCTCGGGCCCATCCGGTGATCCACCCACTTCACCCTGACACTGGCCCCCTAGGGGATGGTGGAGTTAACCCCACCACGCTCCCGGGGACCCGTCCTACGGTGCGGCGATGGACGCGATGATGCCGACGACGACGGTGACGGCCAGCATCGCGCCGAGCACGAGGAGGAGCTTCTTCTGGCCGTTCTGGGGATTCGGCTCGAGCACAGGCGACATGCGCCAAGTGTCGCACCTGTCCGCGCCCCTCAGGACGCCGGGGCGACCTTGGGCGCCTCGCCCGCCTCGTCCTCGACGGTGCGGTTGCGGCCCGCGAACACGCCCACCACGATCTGCGGCACCATCAGCGCGGCCATGAACGCGATCGGGACGCCCCAACCGCCGCTGTGCTGGTTGAGGACGCCGACGAGCAACGGTCCGGGGATCGAGATCAGATAACCGGTGGACTGCGCGAAGGCGGACAGCTTGGCGACACCCGCGCCCGTGCGGGCCCGCATCCCGACCATGGTGAGCGCCAACGGGAAGGCGCAGTTGGAGATGCCGAGCAGCACCGCCCACGCCCAGGCGCCGGAGGCCGGGGCGAAGTACAGGCCGGCGTAACCGGCGAGACCGCACAGGCCGAGGGCGATCACCATCGGCCCCTGGCTGGGCAGCCGGGCGGCCATCCGCGGGATGACGAAGCCGAGCGGGATGCCCATCGCCATGGTGACGGCGAGCAGCACGCCCGCGGTGGACGCGGAGACCCCCGAGTCGCGGAAGATCTGCGCCATCCATCCCATGGTGATGTACGCGGCCGTGGCCTGGAGCCCGAAGAAGACGGCGAGCGCCCAGGCGGTACGGCTGCGGACGATGCGCAGACCGCTTCCTTCGGAGGCCGCCGCGGACTCGGCGGCGGGTGAGGCGGCGGCCGCCAGGGTGGCCGTGTCCTTCTTGCCCACGAGCGGCAGCCAGGCCAGGGCCGCCGCGACGGCGAGCACCGCCCAGATCGCGAGCCCGGCCTGCCAGCTCCCGCCGAGCGCCGAGGTCACCGGCACCGTCGCGGCGGCCGCGGTGGAGGTGCCGAGCGCGAGGGCCATCGAGTAGAGGCCGGTCATGGTGCCGACCTTGTCGGGGAACCAGCGCTTGACGATGACCGGCATCAGCACGTTGCTGACGGCGATGCCCATCAGGCCGAGCGCGCTGGCCACGAGGAAGCCGGCGGTGCCGCCGGTGAACGGGCGGATGATGAGGCCCGCGGCGATGGCGAACATGCCGGCGCAGACGACGGCGCTCGGGCCGAAGCGCTTGGCGAGCCGGGGCGCCATCACGCCGAAGATCGCGAAGCAGAGCGGCGGTACGGAGGTGAGCAGCCCGGCGACGCTGCCGCTCATCCCGAGCCCGTCGCGGACCTCTTCAAGGAGGGCGCCGAGGCTGGTGATGGCGGGCCGCAGGTTCACCGCGGCGAGCACGATGCCGACCACGACGAGCCGGACCACCCACGCGCGCGGGGCGGGCTGCTCGGTCAGCACGGGGGTCTCGTGGGCGGCGCTCGGTGGTGCCATCGTCGGGGTTTCCTCACTAGCCATGAGACCCATCTTAGAATCATGGGATGATTGGTTGTCCAATCGGTTCGCTACCGTACGACCTCCGCCGCACGAAGGAATGTCATGCCGCTGACCTCGCCCCAGCGCTCGGCCCTGTCCGAGCAGGTCATCTCCGCCCTGCGCGCCCAGATCTCCTCGGGCGAGTGGCCGGTGGGCTCCCGTATCCCGACGGAGCCCGAGCTCGTGGAACAGCTGGGTGTGGCCAGGAACACGGTGCGAGAGGCGGTGCGCGCCCTCGCGCACAACGGCCTGCTGGACATCCGGCAGGGCTCGGGCACGTACGTCGTGGCGACGAGCGAGCTGGCGGGCGTCATGCAGCGGCGGTTCGCGGAGGCCGCCCCGCAGGACATCGCCGAGCTGCGCGCCACGCTGGAGTCGAGCGCGGCGAAGTTCGCGGCGGAGCGGCGCACCGAGCGCGACCTGAAGCAGCTCGACGCGCTGCTCGTACGGCGTGAGGAGGCCTGGTCGTCCGGGGACACGGAGGCGTTCGTGACAGCGGACTCGACGTTCCACCTGGCCGTGGTGGCCGCGTCCCACAACGAGGTGCTGACGGCGATGTATGCGGACCTCGGCGAGGTCATGCGGGACTGGCTGCGCGAGGACGTGGGCGAGCGGCTCACCGCGGAGAACCACATGGACCACACCACGCTCGTCGACGCGATCCGGGTGGGCGACGCCGAGGCCGCAGCCAAGGAGGCCGCGCGCTATCCGTTCGACTGCCGCCCCGGGCGGCTCACCGCGCCGGCTTCCGGTGACTGACCCAGGCCGTCCGCACGTTCTTCCAGCACCGGCCGTCCAGCCGCAGGGTCTCGGCCGGGAACACCGCCTTCGGGCGTGAATCGGTGTCGATGTCCCACCACACGTCGCACTCGATGTGCAGGGCGACGCGGTCGATCGTGGGATACGGGTTGTGACAGGTCGCGCTCACGAGGTCCCGGTCGATGTCGATCCGGCAGTCCGCACCGGAACGCTCCCGCTTTTCCTCTGCCACGCGCGCATGGTCGCCCTTTTCGGCTGTCGCCCCCTGCGCCTGCGCGCACGCGGAGACGTACGGCAGCGAGAGCAACAGGACGACGGCGGCGGTGAAACGGGGGTGCGGACGCACGTAGGGACCTCCTCGCACCAGCGTGCGTTGAGGTCCCTACGGCCCGCCCGGCCGGTGGGCCGAACGAGTGAGCTACCAGAGGTCAGGCACCGATGGCGTGCAGACCGCCGTCGACGTGGACGATCTCGCCCGTCGTCTTCGGGAACCAGTCCGAGAGCAGCGCGACGATGGCCTTGCCGGCCGGCTCCGGGTCGTCCAGCTTCCACTCCAGCGGGGAGCGCGAGTCCCACACGGCGGCCAGGTCGCTGAAGCCCGGGATGGACTTGGCGGCCATGGAGCCGAGCGGGCCCGCCGAGACCAGGTTGCTGCGGACGTCGTGCTCGCCCAGGTAACGCGCCATGTAGCGGTTCGTCGCCTCGAGAGCGGCCTTGGCCGGGCCCATCCAGTCGTACTGCGGCCACGCGAACTGCGCGTCGAAGGTGAGGCCGACGACGGAGCCGCCCTCGTTCATCAGCGGCAGCAGCGCCATCGTCAGCGACTTCAGGGAGAAGGCGGAGACGTGCATGGCGGTGGACACGGACTCGAACGGCGTGTTCAGGAAGTTGCCGCCGAGCGCGTCCTGCGGCGCGAAGCCGATGGAGTGCACGATGCCGTCGAGGCGGCCGCCGAGGTGCTCGCGGACCTGGCCCTCCAGGCGGGCGAGGTGCTCGTCGTTCGAGACGTCGAGCTCCAGGACCTTGACCTTGTCGGGCTGCGGCAGCTTCTTGGCGATGCGCTCGGTGAGCGTCGGCCGCGGCCAGGCGGTGAGGATGATCTCCGCACCCTGCTCCTGGGCCAGCTTCGCGGTGTGGAAGGCGATGGAGGACTCCATCAGCACACCGGTGATGAGGATCTTCTTGCCCTCGAGAATTCCAGCCATGACAGTCAGTGACCCATTCCCAGTCCGCCGTCAACCGGGATGACGGCTCCAGTGATGTACGCGGCGTCGTCGGAGGTCAGGAACTTCACCACTCCGGCGATCTCCTCGACCTGCGCGTACCGGCCGAGCGGCACCTGCGACACGATGCCCTTGCGCTGCTCGTCGGTGAGCGCCTGGGTCATGTCGGTGTCGACAAAACCGGGGGCGACGACGTTGAAGGTGATGTTGCGCGACCCGAGCTCACGGGCGAGGGAGCGCGCGAAGCCGACGAGACCCGCCTTCGAAGCGGCGTAGTTCGCCTGCCCCGCCGAACCGAGCAGGCCGACCACGGAGGAGATCAGCACGACGCGGCCCTTCTTGGCGCGCAGCATGCCGCGGTTGGCACGCTTCACGACACGGAAGGTGCCGGTGAGGTTGGTGTCGAGGACGGACGTGAAGTCCTCCTCGGACATGCGCATGAGGAGCTGGTCCTTGGTGACGCCCGCGTTGGCGACCAGGACCTCGACGTTGCCGTGCTTCTCCTCGATCTCCTTGTAGGCGGCGTCCACCTGCTGGGAGTCCGTGATGTCGCAGTGGACGCCGAGGGCGCCGGCGTCGACGAGCTCCTTCGGGGGCTCTCCGGAGCGGTAGGTGAAGGCCACCTTGTCGCCCTGCTCCAGGTAGGCGCGGGCGATGGCGAGGCCGATGCCCCGGTTTCCCCCGGTGACGAGAACCGAGCGGCTCAACGGATCACCCTTTCGTTTCGGCGGTCAGGTACCCGTTGAACCTATCCGGCTGCGGCACCGGGTGCCGAATCCGGGGGCGACAGGGCGAGGGGGTGCTGTCTGTGGGGTTCCCACAGACAGCACGTGTCGTGGTTCACTCACACGCACTGTGCCGCGACAGAAGGGGAAGCCGCCCATGGCCCACGAGATCGATCAGTCGTTCCTCGCACTGCCCTTGAGGGCACTCGCCGACGCCGCCCTCGCGCGCGCACGCGCGCTGGGAGCGGACCATGCGGACTTCCGCCTCGAGCGGGTGCGCGGCGCTTCCGTGCGGCTGCGGGACGCGCGGCCCTCGGGTTCCTCGGACAGTACGGACCTGGGCTATGCGGTACGCGTGGTGCACGGCGGGACCTGGGGGTTCGCCTCCGGTGTCGATCTGACGATGGGCGGCGCGGCGAAGGTGGCCTCGCAGGCCGTGGCGATGGCGAAGCTGAGCGCGCAGGTCATCAAGGCGGCGGGATCAGACGAGCGGGTCGAGCTCGCGGACGAGCCCGTCCACTCGGACAAGACCTGGATCTCCTCGTACGAGATCGACCCCTTCACCGTCCCGGAGGAGGAGCGGGCCGGGCTGCTCGCCGACTGGAGCGCGCGGCTGCTCTCGGCGGACGGGGTGTCCCACGTGGACGCCTCCTTGACTTGCGTCCACGAGAACAAGTTCTACGCGGACACGGCGGGGACCGTCACGACGCAGCAGCGCGTGCGGCTGCACCCGGAGCTGACGGCGGTCGCGGTGGACGACTCCAGCGGCGAGTTCGACTCGATGCGCACGATCGCGCCGCCGGTGGGGCGCGGCTGGGAGTACCTGACCGGGACCGGCTGGGACTGGGACCGGGAGCTCGCCGAGATCCCCGAGCTGCTCGCCGAGAAGATGCGCGCGCCGAGCGTGAAGGCGGGCGCGTACGACCTGGTGGTGGATCCGTCCAACCTGTGGCTGACCATCCACGAGTCGATCGGGCACGCCACCGAGCTGGACCGCGCGCTCGGCTACGAGGCGGCGTACGCGGGCACGTCCTTCGCCACCTTCGACCAGCTCGGGAAGCTGAAGTACGGCTCCGAGATCATGAACGTGACCGGTGACCGGACGGCCGAGCACGGGCTCGCGACCATCGGCTACGACGACGAGGGCGTGGCGGGGCAGTCCTGGGACCTGGTGAAGGACGGGGCCCTTGCCGGGTATCAACTCGACCGGCGCATCGCCAAGTTGACCGGCTTCGAGCGCTCCAACGGGTGCGCCTACGCGGACTCCCCCGGGCACGTCCCCGTGCAGCGGATGGCGAATGTGTCGCTGCAGCCGGATCCGGGCGGGCTCGCGACGGACGACCTGATCGCGGGGGTCGACAGGGGGCTCTACCTGGTGGGCGACCGGTCGTGGTCCATCGACATGCAACGTTACAATTTTCAATTTACCGCGCAACGCGCCTATGCGATCCGGGGCGGGAAGCTGGCCGGGCAGGTGCGGGACTTCGCGTACCAGGCGACGACGACCGACTTCTGGGGCTCCATGGCGGCGGTCGGCGGCCCGCAGACGTACGTCCTCGGCGGCGCCTTCAACTGCGGCAAGGCCCAGCCGGGCCAGGTCGCCTCCGTCTCGCACGGCTGCCCGTCGGCCCTCTTCAAGGGCGTCAATATCCTCAACACCACGCAGGAGGCCGGTCGATGAGCCCTCGTACGAACAAGCCCTACGAGATCGTCGAGCGCGCCCTCGAGCTGTCGCGGGCCGACGGCTGTGTGGTCATCGCCGACGAGACGTCCACCGCCAATCTGCGCTGGGCGGGCAACGCGCTCACCACGAACGGCGTCACGCGCGGGCGCACCCTCACCGTCGTCGCGACGGTCGACGGCAAGGAGGGCACGGCGTCCGGCGTCGTGTCCCGGTCGGCCGTGACCGCGGACGACCTGGAGCCGCTGGTCCGCGCAGCCGAGGAGGCCGCGGCCAAGGCGGGGCCCGCCGAGGACGCGCAGCCGCTGATCGGCGACGTACCGCACTCCCCCGACTTCACGGACGCGCCCGCCGAGACGTCCTCCGCCGTCTTCGCGGACTTCGCGCCGGCGCTCGGCGAGGCGTTCGCGCGGGCCAAGGCGGGCGGCCGGGAGCTGTACGGGTTCGCCAACCACGAGCTGACCAGCAGCTACCTCGGTACGTCCGCGGGGCTGCGGCTGCGTCACGACCAGCCCAACGGGACGCTTGAGCTGAACGCCAAGTCGCACGGGCGCAGGCGCTCCGCGTGGGCGGGGCGCTCGACGCGGGACTTCAAGGACGTCGACCCGGCGGCCATGGACGCGGAGCTCGCCACGCGGCTCGGCTGGGCGGAGCGGCGTATCGACCTGCCCGCAGGGCGCTACGAGACGCTGCTGCCGCCGACCGCCGTGGCGGACCTGCTGATCTACCAGATGTGGTCGTCGGGGGCGCGGGACGCGACCGAGGGCCGCACCGTGTTCTCCGAGCCGGGCGGCGGTACGCGGGTGGGCGAGCGGCTCAGCGAGCTGCCGCTGACCCTGCGCAGCGACCCCCGGGAGCCGGGGCTCGAATCGGCCCCGTTCGTCCTCGCGCACGCCTCCAGCGACGCGTCGTCGGTGTTCGACAACGGGCTGCCGGTGGGCGCCACCGACTGGATCTCCGAGGGCGAGCTCAAGCACCTCACCACGACCCGGCACAGCGCCGCGCTCACCGGGCACCCGGTCGCCCCCGCCATCGACAACCTGATCCTCGACGGCGGCGGCACGAAGTCCCTGGAGGAGATGGTCGCCGGCACCACGCGCGGCCTGCTGCTCACCTGCCTCTGGTACATCCGCGAGGTCGACCCGGCGACGCTGCTGCTCACCGGCCTCACCCGCGACGGCGTGTACCTCGTGGAGAACGGCGAGGTCGTGGGCGAGGTGAACAACTTCCGGTTCAACGAGTCGCCGGTCGGCCTGCTCGGGCGGGCCACGGAGGCAGGGCGGACGGAGAAGACGCTGCCCAGGGAGTGGGGCGACTGGTTCACCAGGGCCGCGATGCCCGCGCTGCGGGTGCCGGACTTCAATATGAGCTCGGTCAGCCAGGGCGTCTGAGCCGGCGCCGGACAACTCGGTACGGCGCTGTCGGTGGGCGCCCATAGACTGGCAGGGTTCCAGCAGACCTGTTCAAGGAGAACCAGAACCGTGACCGACATCGTCGACGAGCTCAAGTGGCGTGGCCTGTGGGCCCAGTCCACTGACGAGGACGCACTGCGCAAGGCGCTCGCGGACGGTCCGGTCACGTTCTATTGCGGCTTCGACCCGACCGCGGCCTCCCTGCACGTCGGACACCTGGTGCAGGTCCTCACCATGCGCCGGCTCCAGCAGGCGGGCCTGCGCCCGCTCGCCCTGGTGGGCGGCGCCACGGGTCAGATCGGCGACCCGCGCCCGACGGCGGAGCGCACGCTGAACGATCCGGAGACGATCGCCCAGTGGGTCTCCCGCCTGCGCTCGCAGATCGAGCCGTTCCTCGACTTCGAGGGCGAGAACGCGGCGACGATGGTGAACAACCTGGACTGGACCGCCGGGATGTCCGCGATCGAGTTCCTGCGTGACATCGGCAAGCACTTCCGGGTCAACAAGATGCTGACCAAGGACTCCGTGGCCCGCCGCCTGGAGTCCCAGGAGGGCATCAGCTACACGGAGTTCAGCTACCAGCTGCTGCAGGGCATGGACTTCCTTGAGCTGTACCGCCGCTACGGCTGCACGCTCCAGCAGGGCGGCTCCGACCAGTGGGGCAACCTCACGGCCGGGCTCGACCTGATCCACCGCCTGGAGCCCGACGCCGTGGCGCACTGCGTGGCGACGCCGCTGATGGTGAAGGCCGACGGCACCAAGTTCGGCAAGACCGAGGGCGGCGCCGTCTGGCTCGACCCGGAGATGACGACGCCGTACGCGTTCTACCAGTTCTGGTTGAACGTGGACGACCGGGACATCTCGACGTACATGCGGATCCTGTCCTTCAAGTCCCGCGAGGAGCTCGAAGAGCTGGAGAAGCAGACGGAGGAGCGGCCGCAGGCCCGTGCCGCGCAGCGTGCGCTTGCCGAGGAGCTGACGACGCTGGTGCACGGCGCCGACCAGACGGCCGCCGTGATCTCCGCGTCGAAGGCGCTGTTCGGTCAGGGCGACGGGAACCTGGCGGACCTGGACGAGGCGACGCTCGCCGCGGCGCTGTCCGAGCTGCCGAGGGCCGAGGTCGCCGAGCTCGGCCCGGTCGTCGACCTGTTCGCCGAGGTCGGCCTCGTCGCCAGCAAGTCGGCCGCGCGCCGCACCGTGAAGGAGGGCGGCGCGTACGTGAACAACGTCAAGGTCGCCGCCGAGGACTTCGTGCCGGGCGCGGACGAGCTGCTGCACGGGCGATGGCTGGTGCTGCGGCGCGGCAAGAAGAACCTCGCGGCCGTGGAGGTCAAGGGCGCGTAGCGCTCTCGCACCCCGTAGTACCCGGAAGGCCCGGCCCGCCGCTCAGGCGGGGCCGGGCCTTCAGCCGTTTCCGGGCCTTGCTCCCGCTGCTAGGCCTTGCTCCCGTTGCTACGCCCTGCTCTTGTTCCCCCGCAGCGCCACCCACAAGCGGTCGCCCACGCCGACCACGACCACCGCTCCGATCAGCTGCAGCAGATGGCGGATCCAGTCGATGCCCCCGGTGTCGTTGACCCCCATCCCGGTGGCCGCCCAGTTGCCCAGGACGCTGCCGATGATGCCGAAGACCACCGTCAGCCACAGCGGGATCTGCTGTTTGCCGGGCAAGATCGCCTTTGCGATCAGACCGAGCACCAGGCCCACGATGATCGCCCACAACCAGGTCATGTCGTCGCCTCCTCGTGAGGTGCGGGATGCCTTGGCGGCCACCCACACGATCAGTGTCACCGCGTACGCCATACGGCGCATGTCGGACAGCTCCGTACGTGGTACTGCGCAGGCCACGCGCCCAGGACAGGCCCGCCCCCGGTCTCGTAGCCGACGCATACCGGGCGTACCGTGGACGCAGTCCGGTCCGGGGAGAGTCCGGCGAGCTGGCGGGTGGTGGAGTGTGATGCGGAAGCGCAAGGACAACGGTGGGGCCGAGGTTTTCCGGATCACGGGCGCCCGGCAGGGGCTCGCCGACGATGTTCGCGGCCGACAGCGCCGGTACATCATCTCGATGACCGTCCGCACCATTTCCGTCATCCTCACCGCAGTGCTGTGGAACGTGGAGCGGCATGTCGCCATCGTGACGCTGGTGCTCGGCGTACTCCTCCCCTACGTCGCCGTGGTCTTCGCGAACGCGGGCCGGGAGAACGCGCCCTCGCTTCCGTCGACCTTCGTGCCCGCGCCCTCGCGGCCCATGATCTCGCCGGTGCCGGCCGCCGACGCGGCGGAATCCGCCCCGGAGGACCGGGCCTGAGCGAGGCTCGCGCCGGGCGCACAACCGGTCGACAAAGCTCAAGAAAAGCTCAGATCAATCATGTTGTTCCGGTGCCGGGCGGCGGGTCCCCCGTGACATACTGCGTGAGCGCTCCGCATCCCCCGTCGGAGCGACGGACCGACGCCGGGCAGCTCCCCCCGTGGCTGCTCGGCGTCGCCATTTCCGGGGTCTTCCAGGGCCTTCTCAGGGCGCCTTCCAGGGCGTTTAAGGTTGACGCGTGAACCTCGCGAACCTCTCAGGACCGTCGCCCGAAACTCCCCAGTGCTCGGCCAAGGGCTGTCGCGCCGACGCGGTGTGGGTGCTCGCGTGGAACAACCCGAAGCTGCACACTCCTGAGCGCCGCAAGACGTGGCTGGCGTGCGAGGAGCACCGCGAACACCTGGCCAAGTTCCTCGGCGTACGCGGGTTCCTCAAGGACGTCGTGACGCTGGCGGAGTGGGAGGCCTCCGGGGCCGAGAACGGGACCGGGGCCGAGGGCTGAGGCCTCAGCCGCCGATCGCCGACATCGGGCGGTCCGGCTGAAGGAACGTCGGGTCGTCGAGGCCCGAGCCCGCCTTCTTGCCCCACATGGCGGTCTTCCAGATGTCGGCCAGCTCCTCGTCCGGCATGTCGGAGCGCAGGGCCGCCCGCAGATCCGTCTCCTCCGTGGCGAACAGGCACGTGCGGACCTGGCCGTCCGCCGTGAGCCGCGTGCGGTCGCAGGCCGAGCAGAACGGGCGGGTCACCGAGGCGATGACGCCGACGCGGTGCGGTCCGCCGTCCACGATCCAGCGCTCGGCCGGCGCGGAGCCCCGCTCGCCGGCGCCTTCCTCGGTGAGCTCGAAGCGCGTACGCAGCGAGGTGAGGATGTCGCCCGCGGTGATCATGCCCTCGCGCTTCCAGCCGTGCTGGGCGTCGAGCGGCATCTGCTCGATGAAGCGCAGCTCGTAGTCGTGCTCGACGGCCCAGGCGAGAAGGTCGGGGGCCTCGTCCTCGTTCAGCCCCGGCATCAGGACCGAGTTGACCTTCACCGGGGTCAGGCCCGCGTCGCGCGCCGCTTCGAGGCCCTCGATGACGTCCTTGTGCCGGTTGCGCCGGGTCAGGGTCTTGAAGACGTCGGGGCGGAGCGTGTCCAGCGAGACGTTGACCCGGTCGAGGCCCGCCTCCTTGAGCGCCTGCGCCGTGCGCTTCAGCCCGATCCCGTTCGTCGTCAGGGACATCTTCGGGCGGTGCTCCAGGGCCGCGACCCGCTCGACGATGCCGACCAGGCCCGGCCTGAGCAGGGGCTCGCCGCCGGTGAAGCGGACGTCGGTGATGCCGAGGTCGGTGACCGCGATGCGGATGAGGCGGACGATCTCGTCATCGGTCAGCAGGTCGGGCTTGGACAGCCACTGCAGACCCTCCTCGGGCATGCAGTACGTGCACCGCAGATTGCACCGGTCGGTCAGCGAGACCCGCAGGTCGGTTGCCACTCGGCCGTATGTGTCGATGAGCACGTGGGCCCCCTCCCTCGGCGTGTACTTCCCTACTGATCCCGAGCCTACGTGACAGGTATGACAGCGGCAGGCCTGCGAACAGACGAGTGTGCCGTGCCCCGCGTCGTAGGGATCTACGACGCGGGGCACGGCACACGGGGAACGGAGCGGGTCAGTGGGCCCCGGTGCCCGTCAGGGAGCGGACCTCGAGCTCCGCGTACTTGCCCTTGTCGGCCTTCTCCTTGGCGACGTAGGTGCCGATGATGCCCAGCAGGAAGCCGACCGGGATCGAGATGATGCCGGGGTTCTCCAGCGGGAACCAGTGGAAGTCGACGCCCTTGAACATGGAGGTCTTCGGGTTGCCCGAGACGACGGGCGAGAAGAGGACCAGGAAGACCGCCGTGAACAGGCCGCCGTAGATCGACCACAGCGCGCCGTTGGTGTTGAACCGCTTCCAGAAGAGCGAGTACAGGATCGTCGGCAGGTTCGCGGAGGCAGCGACCGCGAAGGCCAGGGCGACGAGGCCCGCCACGTTCAGGTCGCGGGCGAGCGCGCCCAGGGCGATCGAGACGATGCCGATGAAGACGGTGGCCCAGCGGGCCGCCTTCATCTCCTGCTTCTCGGTGGCCTGCCCCTTCTTGATGACGTTCGCGTAGATGTCGTGCGCGAACGAGGAGGACGAGGCGAGGGTCAGGCCCGCGACGACCGCGAGGATCGTGGCGAAGGCGACCGCCGAGATCGAGGCGAGCAGGATCGCGCCCCAGCTGGAGTCGACGCCGCCCAGATGGAGCGCGAGCAGTGGCGCCGCCGTGTTGCCCGCCGGGTTGGAGGCGATGATCTCCTCCGGTTTGATGAGCGCGGCCGCGCCGAAGCCGAGCGCGATCGTCATCAGGTAGAAGGCGCCGATGATGCCGATGGCCCAGTTGACCGACTTACGGGCCGCCTTGGCGGTCGGCACCGTGTAGAAGCGGATCAGGATGTGCGGCAGGCCCGCCGTGCCGAGCACGAGCGCGATGCCGAGCGAGATGAAGTCGATCTTCGACGTGGCGGTGAGGCCGTACTTGAGGCCGGGCTCCAGGAACGCCGATCCCTTGCCGCTGGTCTCGGAGGCCGTGCCGAGCAGGTCCGAGACGTTGAAGTCGAACTTCAGGAGCACCAGGAAGGTGAGCAGCAGCGTGCCCGCGATCAGGAGCACCGCCTTGACCATCTGCACCCAGGTGGTGCCCTTCATGCCGCCGATGGTGACGTACACGATCATCAGGACGCCGACGAGCGCGACGATGCCGATCTTGCCCGCGTCCGAGGTGATGCCGAGCAGCAGCGAGACGAGGACGCCCGCGCCCGCCATCTGCGCGAGCAGGTAGAAGATCGAGACGACGATCGTCGAGGTGCCGGCCGCCGTGCGGACCGGGCGCTGGCGCATCCGGTAGGCGAGCACGTCGCCCATCGTGTAGCGGCCGGAGTTGCGCAGCGGTTCGGCGACCAGGAGGAGCGCGACGAGCCAGGCGACCAGGAAGCCGATCGAGTAGAGGAAGCCGTCGTAGCCGAAGAGGGCGATGGCGCCCGCGATGCCGAGGAACGACGCGGCGGACATGTAGTCGCCGGAGACCGCGAGTCCGTTCTGGAAGGCGGTGAACTGGCGGCCGCCCGCGTAGAAGTCGGACGCGCTCTTGGTCTGGCGGCCGGCCCAGACGGTGATGACGAGCGTCGCCACGACGAACACGGCGAACAGGCTGATGATCAGTGGCCGGTGCTCGCTGGCCTCACCGGCGGCGAGTACGTGCAGTGCGGGGCTCATGCGCCGCCCTCCAGACGGGACTTGATGGCCTCGGCCTTGGGGTCGAGCTTCGCGGCGGAGTACCGCGAGTACCACCAGGCGATGAGGAACGTGGTGAGGAACTGGGCGAGCCCGAGGATGAGGGCGACGTTGATGTTGCCGAACACCTTGGTGCCCATGAAGTCGCCCGCGTAGTTCGACAGCAGCACGTACACGAGGTACCAGGCGATGAAGGCGAAGGTCAGCGGGAAGGCGAACGAGCGGTGCGCGCGGCGCAGTTCACCGAACTCCGCGCCCTCCTGCACCTCGATGAACTTCTCGGTGGAGGGCAGCGCGGGCCCGTCGTGCGGGCTGCCCTGCTGCGGTGGTGGTGCGTCGGTGGCCACGGACTCTCCTCGCGATGGATGCTGTCTCTCAAACCTCAACGTGATCTGGATCACGCGGGCCGGGTCGCGATGGTAGAGCTCCCCGACCCCCTGCACAACGGCACGGGAGCCCGGTCGACGCGGTTCAACTCACCTTGTTTCTTTCGGAACTCGTTGATGACCTGCGGCAACCAGGGATACGTTCACACCGCACCACGCGTCATGTACCTGCCCGGAACCCACTCGTGTACCGGGCATTTCCATAAACGACGGATGATGTGGAGACCCCATGGCTCATCTGCCTTCCAGACGCCCGACCGCCGGACGCCCGACGTCCCGGCGCCGCCTGGCCCTCGCCCTGCCGGTCGGTATCGCGCTGACGGCCTCCTTCGGCTTCCTGCCGTCCGCGGCGGCGGCCCCTGTCGCCGACTCGCCTTCGGCGACGGCCACTTCGGCCTCCTCACTCGCATACGTGGTGAACACGCGCGGCACCGATGCCCGCACGATCTCCTCGGTGACCAAGGCGATATCCGCGGCGGACGGCTCCATAGTCGAGACGTACGCGAAGATCGGCGTCTTCGTCGTGCACTCCTCGAACCCCGACTTCGGCAAGCAGATGCGCGCGGTCAAGGGGGTGGCCACGGCGGGTGCGACCCGCACCGCGCCGCTCAGCGCGGCCGGCACCACCGAAGAGGGCGCCGTCCAGAAGCTGTCGAAGGCGGACGCCAAGTCCGTTGCCGCGCAGGCCACTTCCGCCCAGGAGCCGCTCGAGGCCGACCAGTGGGACCTGCGGGCGATGGGCGCCGACAAGGCCGCGAAGATCAACCCGGGCAGCAAGAAGGTCACCGTCGGCGTCATCGACACCGGCGTGGACGACACGCACCCCGACCTCGCCCCGAACTTCTCCGCCTCGCAGTCCGCGAACTGCGTCGGCGGCAAGGCGGACGCCTCGCCGGGCGCCTGGCGTCCCGCGAACCCGGACCACTACCACGGCACGCACGTCGCCGGTGAGATCGCCGCCGCGCGCAACGGGATCGGTGTCGCCGGTGTCGCGCCGGGCGTGAAGGTCGCGGGCATCAAGGTGGCGGACCCGGTCAGCGAGCTGTTCTACCCGGAGAGCGTGGTCTGCGCCTTCGTGTTCGCGGCCGACCACGGCATCGAGGTCACCAACAACAGCTACTACGTGGACCCTTGGCTCTACAACTGCATGGACGACCCCGACCAGCGGGCCATCGTCGACGCGGTCAACCGGGCCCAGCTGTACGCCCAGAAGAAGGGCACCCTGAACCTGGCGTCGGCGGGCAACTCCAACCACGACCTCGACTCCGACGCGATCGTGGACGACTCCAGCCCCGACGACTCGACGCCGGTGAACCGCACGATCGACCCGCACACCTGCTTCGACATCCCGACCCAGCTG
Organism: Streptomyces sp. UC4497; assembly: GCF_054871485.1. Taxonomy (NCBI): domain Bacteria; kingdom Bacillati; phylum Actinomycetota; class Actinomycetes; order Kitasatosporales; family Streptomycetaceae; genus Streptomyces; species Streptomyces sp. UC4497. Next base: position 33,731 of record NZ_JBTYHB010000050.1, read on the forward strand.
CCGGGTGTCGTCACGGTGAGCGCGACGGGCGTGAACAAGGCCAAGTCGTACTACTCGACGTACGGCAACGGTGTCATCGACATCGCGGCGCCGGGCGGCGACAAGTACCAGATCCCGGCGGACACCCCGTCGAAGAACGGCCGCATCCTGTCGACGATGCCGGGCAACCAGTACGGCTGGCTTCAGGGCACGTCGATGGCATCGCCGCACGCCGCGGGCGTCGCCGCGCTCCTCAAGTCGACGCACCCGAAGGCCACTCCGGCGCAGCTCCAGTCCCTGATGAAGGCGCAGGCCGACAAGGAGGCGTGCCCGACCGCGTACGACGGTGACGGCGACGGCACGGTCGACGCGGTCTGCGAGGGCACCGAGCGGCGCAACGGCTTCTACGGGTACGGGATCGTCGACGCGCTGAAGGCCGTCAAGTGACGTAATCCGTAAGGAACATGCGAGGCGGGCAGGGGACGGGTGGCGCACGCCACCCGTCCCCTGTGTGTGCCGCCCGTGTGCCGGGGCCAGGTGCTGCGCGATAGTGCGGACATGACACATGCGCCCCATGTACCGGTCGACACCCGGGCCGCGTGGGCGGCGCTCGGCGGCGACCCCGCCCTGCTCGCCCGCGTCTCGTACCACACGCGCGCGGGTGCGCTGCCCGCCCGCCTCCCCGCCGTCGACCTGGCGAGATCCGTCGTCGCCTGCTGCTCACTCGCCGCCGCCGAACTGGCCGCCACGCGCGCGAGGCACTCCCTCGGCGCCATCCGGGTGCGGGTCGACGACGGCGCGGTGGCCACGGCGTTCACCAGCGAGCGGCATCTGCTGATCGACGGGCGCGCGCCGGTGAACTTCGCGCCGCTGTCACGCTTCTGGCGCACGCGGGACGGCTGGCTGCGCACCCACGCGAACTATCCGCACCACCGGGCGCGGCTGTGCGCGGCCCTCGGGGTCGGCGTGGACGCGACCGTGGACGAGGTGGCGCCGCTGCTCGCGGAGCGCTCCGCGCCCGAGGTCGAGGAGACGGTCTACGCGGCCGGAGGGCTGGCCGTCGCGCTGCGCACGCCCGAGGAGTGGGCAGCGCATCCGCAGGGCGCTCAGGTGGCCTCTCGTCCGCTCCTGACGCTCGACCGGGTCGACTCGGCGCAGGACCGGGTGCTGTCGCGCGGAGTGCTCTCGCCCGCGGCCGGGATCCGGGTCCTCGACCTCACCCGCGTCATCGCGGGTCCTGTCGCCACGCGCACCCTGGCGCTGCTCGGCGCGGACGTGCTGCGGGTGGACGCGCCGCAGCTGCCCGAGGCGGCGGACGCGCACGCCGACACCGGCTTCGGCAAGCGCTCGACCCGGCTCGACCTGACGGACGGGGCGGACCGGCGGACGTTCGACGAACTGCTCGCGGGCGCGGACGTGGTGGTCACGGGGTACCGGCCGGGCGCGCTCGACCGGTTCGGGCTCGCTCCGGAGGCGCTCGCCGAGCGGCGGCCGGGGCTCGTGGTGGCGGCGCTGTCGGCCTGGGGCGGGTACGGGCCGTGGAGCGGGCGGCGCGGCTTCGACAGCCTCGTCCAGGTGGCGGCGGGCATCGCGGCGACGGAGGGCTCCCCCGGGCGCCCCGGGGCGCTGCCCGCGCAGGCGCTCGACCACGGTACGGGCTATCTGCTCGCGGCAGCGGTGCTGCGCGCGCTCACCGAGCAGACGGCGCAGGGCGGTTCGCGGGTGGTGCGGCTCGCGCTCGCGCAGACGGCGGCCTGGCTCGTGCAGGGGGCGCACCCGAGTGGGTACGGCGAGCCCGCGGAGCCGTACGTGGCGGACGATCCGGCCGCCTGGCTGACCGAGGCGGACAGCCCGGTCGGGCGCCTGCGGCACGCCCTGCCGCCCCTGTCGTTCGACGGAGGACCGGCCAACTGGGCGCGCCCTCCCGGGTGCTGGGGCACGGACGGGGCCGGGTGGCTGCCGGCGGGGTGAACCGCGGGGGCGCGAAATCGCGTCCTACGTAGACGTGAACCGACGCAGCGCAGCCCCGGACCACCCGGGCCCGGACCCGGACGCGGCACCGTCCGCACATGGTCCGGATTCGCATGCCCCACTTGTAGGTCTGCGCTTGCCGGGATCCGCGCCGCCTGGTGAAGATCCAGTGGTGAGTTCCATACCGCCGCCCACCGAGGCGCCCGTTCCCGTCGGGGCCGACGTCTCCCTGCGCAGACCCGGCGCGGGGCGAGCCGTCGCCGTGCTCGTACTCGTGGCCGTGGCCGCACTGATCCCGCTGCTCGGACCGCGCGCCGCGCTCGACGGCACCGGGGAGGCATCGGCGCCCGGCGTCGGCGTGATCGCGCTCCTGCGCACGGTCCTGTTCGCGGCGTTGTGCGTCCAGCTGGGCGAGGTGTTCGCCGGGTTCCTCGCGCGCAGGGTGGACCCGAACCGGGAGCCGCCCCGCACCTGGTCGGCGTACGCGCCGTGGGCGGGGTTCGCGGCGGCGCTCGGGCTCGCCTCCGTGGTGGCCTCCGGGAACCTGATCCCGCACAGCGTCGCGGCGCTGGACATCGGCGGCCTGGGCGGCACCCGTGACGGCACGCTCGCGCTCGTGGAGGTCAACGGCTTTCTGCTCGCGGCCCTGTGCGCCCGCTGGCGGCGTCCCACGACCGCGCTCCTCCCGCTGACCGCCGTGGCCGTGGCGGAGGCGCTGCGGGCGCACCCCGCGGCCGAGGACAGCGCGCTGCTCGGCTCGGGTCTCACCCTGGTCCATCTGATCTGCGCCGCCCTGTGGGTGGGCGGACTGCTGTACGTACTGCGCACGACGTACGCCTGGCGCACGAGCGCCCCCGAGGCGGGCACGGCGCTGCTCGGCCTCTACGCGCGCGTGGCCGCGGTACTGCTCGCGGCCATCACGGCGACGGGCGTGTGCAGCACGCTGCGCCGGATGCCGCCGAGCACGGTCGTCGACCAGCTGACGACGACGGCCTACGGGCGCGTGCTGCTCGCTAAGGTGCTCCTCGTCGCCGTCGTCGCGGGCCTCGCCCTGGCGGCGCGGCTGCGCCTGCGTCGCGCCCCGGACCGCACGAAGGCCTACGCGCCCGCGCGTGCGGAGGTCGTGGTCCTGGCGGTCGTGGTGGCGGTGTCGGCGGCGCTGACGGCGCTGCCGGTGCCGATCCGCTGGTGAGCCGGCGCCTCCGTGGAGGCGCCCCGTACAGGCCCTAGTTGGTGACGAGCACCTTCAGGGCGGTGCGCTCGTCCATCGCCTTGTAGCCGCCCGGCACACCCTCCATGTCGACCGTCATGTCGAAGACCGGCGACGGGTCGATGGTCCCGTCCAGGACGTCGGGCAGCAGCTCCGGGATGTACGTGCGGACGGGGGCGACGCCGCCCCGCAGCGCGATGTTGTGGTCGAACATGACGCGCAGGTCGACTCCGCTGCCGCTGCCGTGCGGGACGCCGACGAAGCCGATGGCGCCGCCGTCGCGGGTGATGTTCACGGCGGTGTTCATGGACTGCTCGGTGCCGACCGCTTCGATCACGGAGTGCGCGCCCTGGCCGCCGGTGAGTTCGCGGACCGCAGCGACCGCCGCCTCGCCGCGCTCCGCGACGACGTCCGTGGCGCCGAAGCGCCGTGCGATGTCCGTACGCACCTGGTGGCGGCCGAGCGCGATGATCCGCTCGGCGCCGAGCCGGTGGGCCGCGAGGACTCCGCACAGGCCCACGGCGCCGTCCCCGACGACGGCGACGGTCGCGCCCTTGCGCACGCCCGCGCCGAGCGCCGCGTGGTGGCCGGTGCCCAGCACGTCGGACAGCGTCAGGAGGGCGGTCAGCAGACGGTCGTCGGAGGCGGCGTCGGCGGGCAGCGCGACAAGCGTGCCGTCGGCGAAGGGGACGCGCACGGCCTCGCCCTGGCCTCCGTCATGGCCGACCGCGCCCCAGAACCCGCCGTGCTCGCACGACGTGGTCAGGCCCTCGCGGCAGTAGTCGCACACCCCGTCCGACCACATGAAGGGCGCGACGACCAGGTCCCCGCGCTTGAAGACGGACACCTCGGAGCCGGTCTCCTCGACGACGCCGAGGAACTCGTGCCCGATGCGCTGCCCGGGCTGCCGCGCGGCCTCGCCCCGGTAGGCCCAGAGGTCGCTGCCGCAGATGCAGGCGCGCAGGACCCGCACCACGGCGTCCGTGGGCAGCGCGACGGCGGCGTCCGGAACGTCCTCCACGCGCATGTCGTACGGGGCGTGGATGGTGGTGGCGCGCATGGGGTGTTCCTTCGTGCAGGTCCTGCAATCGATGCAGGTCAGTGAGCGACGCGCCGGGTTTCGACGCGCCTTTCACGGTACGCCGAAGGGGCCGCGGCCCGCTCCCCGAGCACGCCACGGGCGAGCAGGTACTGGGCCGCTACGTAGGTGCCCATGATCCAGAAGTCGGGGCGCGGCAGGGCGGGCCAGTCGGCGACGCCCATGGCGATGAGCGAGTCCGAGAGCAGGAACAGCGCGCCACCGACGCCCGCCGCCACCCCGAGCCGGGAGGACGCGAAAGCCATACAGGTCAGCAGCACGCTGTACGCGGCGACCGGCACGCGCATGTCCGCCGGCAGATCGGGCCACAGGGCGGTCACCGTCACGACGAGCGCGACGCCGTAGGCGGCCCCGAGCAGCGCACCACGCGCGCGTGCCGTCCCCTGCCGCTTGAACAGCACCAGATAGCAGACGTGCCCGACGGCGAAGGCGCCCATCCCGGCGAGGAAAACGGTGTCCTGGTCGAACAGCAGCAGCACGTCGCCGCACCACCCCAGCAGCAGGGCGGCACACAGCAGCCGGGGGCCGCGGCACGCGATCACGTACGCCACGAGCAGCGGCATGAGCAGGGGCTTGAGGACGACGTGCGCGCCCTCCGCGCCCGCGAGCAGCGCGACGAGGTCGGCGGCGCACGCCACGAAGAACCCGGCGCGCCACATCGCGGCGGCAGGCCTCACGCGGCGCCCTCGGTGACCTTCTGCGGGGCGTTCGTGGCGGCGACGGGCTCCGGCTTCCATCCCGGCCCCCGGAAGACCCTCCCGGCCCGCTCGCGCCAACTGGTCGCGGCCCTCAAGTCCTTGGCGATGGCCGCGTACTCGTGGGTGGCGACGCGCAGCGGGTTGTACGTGCCGATGTTCTTGGTGAGCCCGAACTCGGGGCGCTCGACCTCCGCCACCCACGACCCGAAGAGCCGGTCCCAGACGATGAGGATCCCGCCGAAGTTCCGGTCCAGGTAGCCGCCTTGGGAGGCGTGGTGGACGCGGTGGTGGGAGGGCGTGTTGAAGACGAACTCGAAGGGCCGCCACATCTTGTCGATGCGCTCGGTGTGGATCCAGAACTGGTACACGAGGTTGACCGAGGAGCAGAACGCGAGCGCCGCCGGGTGCACGCCGAGCGCGATGAGCGGCAGGTAGAACGGCCACACGGTCAGGCTCGTCCAGGGCTGCCGCAGCGCCGTGGTGAGGTTGAACCTACGGCTGGAGTGGTGCACCACGTGGCACGCCCACAGGATGCGGATCACGTGGTGCCCGCGGTGCGACCAGTAGTAGAAGAAGTCCTGGCCGAGCAGCATCAGCGGGATCGTCCACCACAGGACGGGCACGTGCAGCGGTGTCAGTTCGTAGACCGCCGTGTAGATCGCGACGATCGGGATCTTCCACAGGAAGTCGAAGACCAGGCTTCCGAGCCCCATGGTGACGCTGGTCGCCGCGTCCTTGGTCTCGTAGCCGGCGGCATCCTCGTCGGGGTGGATCCGGACGCTGATGATCTCCACGATCGTGAGCAGCACGAAGGCGGGGATCGACCACAGCACGGCATCGGGCAGGTTCGGGGACGGCATGCGTGCACCGTAAGTGCCCTGACCTGCCCCCGGCTATAGGTAGTTACCGACAAGTATTACTGGCGGTAAGGGATCAAACTCCGGCCGCACCCAACAAAGAACCCGCCGCATACGTGACGGCCATCGCGAGCGCTCCCCCGCCCACGTTGCGCCACACCGCGGGCCGCACCGCCGCGCTGCCCGTCCGGGCGCTGCTGTAGCCGGTGAGGGCGAGCGCGACGAGTACGGAGCCGACCGTGACGGGCAGCCGCCACGCGGAGGGCGGCAGGACGATGGCGAGCAGCGGCAGCAGCGCGCCCGCCGTGAAGGCAAGAAAGCTGGCCCAAGCCGCGTGCCACGGGTTGGTGAGGTCGTCGGGGTCGATGCCGAGTTCCACGCGCGCGTGGGCGCGCAGCGCGTCCCGTTCGGTGAGCTGCTCGGCGGCCTCGCGGGCCACCTCCCGGCTGAGCCCGCGCTCCTCCAACAGGTCGGTGAGTTCTTCCAGTTCAGCCTCCGGCTGTTCCTTCAGCTCGCGCTTCTCCATGGCGATGGCCGCCTTCTCGGAGTCGCGCTGTGTGGACACGGAGACGTACTCGCCGGCCGCCATGGACATCGATCCGGCGAGCAGCCCGGCGAGCCCGGCCGTGAGCAGCGTGGAGCGGTCGTCGGTGGCCCCGGCGACGCCGACGACGAGGCCCGCGGTGGAGACCACGCCGTCGTTGGCGCCGAGCACGGCGGCGCGCAGCCAGTTGAGCCGCGAGCCGAGCGCGCCGCCGTGGGACTCGTCATGGGTGGATTGCGCTCCGGGTTCCGTCACGCGGTGAGCATGCCACCCGGCGGATCACCACACGCGTACCGACGCCCCCGGCGCGAACACCGGACTCGTCGCGTCCGCGGGCGGTTCCTTGAGCGGTTCGTCGATCTCCGCGACCGTGGGGCCCACGCGCGCCGCGATGGGGTCGAGGAGGCCGAGATCGAACCCGTAGACGCGGGCCACGTTGCCGCCGACCATCGCGGCGATCTCGTCCTTCGGAAGCCCCGCGTAGGCGATGCGCAGGCCTTCGCGCGTGTACGGGTGCGTGCCCTCGTCGTGCGGGTAGTCGCTGCCCCACATGATCTTGTCGAGGCCGATCCGGTCCCGCAGGGGCACTTCGTGGGGCCGCATGAAACTCGCGCCTACGTAGCAGTTCTCGCGCCACACAGTAGAGGGGCGTTCCCCCATCGAGTCGGCGAGCCCGACACCGAACTTGGCTTCGGCCGTGTTCGCCTTCGTAGCCGCGCGGACCAGACGTGCGTGGTAGTAGTCCAGCATGTCCAGGACGCCGGGGATCCAGCCCGAGCCCTGCTCGGTGAGGACGAGCCTCAGGTCGGGGTGCTTACGGAAGGCGCCGCCGAAGACGAGGTGCCACAGGGCGCGGTGCGAGAACCACGTCGTCTCGACCATGAAGACCGCGCGGGCTGCCGGCTCCTCGCCGAGCGGCGGGGACGCCGAACCAGCGTGGTGGTTGACCGGGACGCCGAGTTCGGCGCAGGTCCGCCAGATCGGGTCGTACGTCGACGAGTAGAGCTCCGGGAGGCCCGAGCCCGGCGGCGTGCCGGGCAGCAACAGGCCGCCCTTCAGGCCCGCTTCGGCCGCCCAGCGGATCTCCTTGACGGCCTCGTCGACGTCGTTGAGCAGGATCTGGAAGACCCCCGCCCTGCGGCCGGGAGCGGCGGCGCAGAAGTCCGCAAGCCACCGGTTGTGGGCGCGCAGGCCGGCCCAGCGCTGCTCGAACTCCTCACGCGTGGGCGCCGGTGCCATGAGCGAGGCGGACGGGAAGAACGGCGGGATGGTGTTCGGGAAGACGACCTCGGCGACGATGCCGTCCCGCTCCAGCTCCTCGACGCGCCTCTCGGAGTTCCAGTTCCGATCGGCGGTGTCGGCGAGCAGGTCCGCGTACGGGTTCACGTAGCCGGCCGCCCACGCGTCGAACGCGTCGTGGTGGCGCGCCTCCAAGTACGGCTTGTAGTCGAGGAGATCGGCGCCCGCGTGGCAGTCGGCGGAGATGACGGTGTACCGGTCGCCGGAAGGGCTCATGTCCTGAGAAGGGCTCATGGGGTCACCCCGATGTTCGGGAAGTCGTTCTCGGTCAGCCAGTGCCGGCCCACCTCGCGCGAACGCGCCCAGGACGCCTCCACGGCGCTCTGGTCGGCGTCCTGGCCGAGGTCGGCCGGGGTCGGGCCGATGCGGGCCGCGAGCGGCGCCAGCTTCGCGGTGTCGAAGCCGAACACCTCGGCGGCGGACAGGCCGAGCATCCGCCGGGTCTCGGAGACCGGGATGTCGTGGAACGTCTTCTGCAACCACGCGCGCGTGTCGGGCCAGGTCCCTTCGGGGTGCGGGAAGTCGCTGCCCCACAGGATGTTGTCGACGCCGATCTCGTAGCGCTGGGCGAGTTCGCGGCGCTTGGTGTTGGTGGCGCAGACGAAGACCTGCCGGTCCAGATACTCCGCCGGGGAGCGCTTCAGCTCGGCGAACGGGGACAGCTTCTTGCCGCCGTGCGCGCCCAGGTAGAGGCGGTCCATGAACCACAGCAGGTTCGGCAGCCACCAGCAGCCGGACTCGGCGACACCGAACTTCAGCCCCGGGTGCCGCTCGAAGGCGCCCGACCACAGCAGGAACCAGAGCGGCCGGGCCGGCCACCACGTCACTTCGCTTACGTAGATGCCGAGATGGTCGCCGTACTCGTGCCGCGGCGCCGCTCCCGAGTGCGTCACCACCGGCATCCCGCACTCGGCCGCCGCCGCCCACACGGGGTCGTAGCGGCGCGCGTGGTACGGGTCCTGGTCGACCCACATGGAGGGGATCATCAGGGCGCCGAGCCCCGACTCCTTGGCGCGGTGGATCTCGGCGACGACCTTGTCCGGGTCGGCGGTGACGGGCAGCAGGGCGACGCCGCAGTGCCGTTCGGGGTTCTGCCCGACGAACTCGGCGAGCCAGCGGTTGTGGGCCTGCGCGCCCGCCATGCCGAGCTCGGGGTCCTGGTCGCCGGAGAGGCCGAGGCCGACACCGAAGGGCGCCGCCGTCTGGCTGTCCACGGCGTCCGCGTCGGGGAAGACGACCTCGGCGGCCACCCCGTCGCCGTCGAGCTCCTTGAGGCGCTGCGCGGAGTCCCAGCCGCCGCGCAGGCCCTCTTCGTTGTCCTCGAACCACTTGGCGGCGAACGCGTCGTTGCGGATGCCGAGCCGGGTCGCCTCCTCGCGGCGCTTGTCCCGCTCGCCGAGGAATTCGTCGAAGTCGCGGTGGAAACGGCTGTCCAAGTAGGGCCGGTACTCCTCGGTGGGCAGCCCGGCGTGGCAGTCGGAGGAGATGATCAGGTACGGGTCTTGGTCGGTCATCACACTTCCCTCCGTGCTCAATCGAGAATGAAGCTCTCCAGATACGCCGGGTTCGCCCGGTCCAGCATCGACTGGGACCGCCCCCGGATCTGCTTGTCGCTGTGCTCGCTCTCGGGAAGCAGCCAGAACCGGTCCGCCGCGATGCCCTCCGCGACGAAGTCGGCGACCTCCTCCACGGGCGTGAACTCGACCTCGTTCCCGGCCTCCTTCATGGCGGCCTCCCACTGGTCGAGGCTGCGGTACGGCGTCTTACGTGGACGCTCCTTCGCGAACCGGTCGGGCCGGTTGCGGTGCGACTCCCACAGGCCCGTGCGCAACATGTGGGGGCCGGGGAACAGCACGGACGCGCCCACGCGCGCGTGCTCCGCCTTCAGATGCGCGTACAGCGACTCGGTCATGGTCACGACGGCCGCCTTCGTCACCGCGTACACGGACGCCGTCGGCAGCGGCGCGATGCCGCCGTCCCCTGAGGACGTGTTGACGATGTGGCCGGGCTCGCCACCCTCGATCATGCGCGGCACGAAGGCCTGGATGCCGTGAAAGACACCCCACACATTGACGTTGAACGCCCACTTCCAGTCGTTCGGTTCGTGCTGCCACATCCGGCCCTCGGCACCCGAGCCGACACCCGCGTTGTTGCACAGCACATGGCAGGCGCCGAACGTCGCGTACGTGTCCGCCGCCAGGTCCATGACCTGCTCGCGCTCGCCGACGTCGACCACGCGCGCGTGCACGGTCGCGCCCCCACGGCGCAGCTCCTCGGCAGCGCTCTCCAGGGCGCCCTTCTCGACGTCGGCAAGAACCACCTTCAGGCCGTCCGCCGCGAACCGCCGCGCCATGGCGAGCCCGATCCCGCTCGCCGCGCCCGTGACGACGGCGACCTGTCCCGATCGCAGCTCCATGTCAGGCGCTCCCCTCGGGCGGGCCGTCGTGGATCTGCTGCGGGTCGTCGTAGCGCTGGTGGATGTACGGGAGCAGGGCCTCGGCGCTGACCCGCTCGACGACCTTGCCCTTCTGGTCGGTGGTCTTCTCGCCGATGGTGATCTCCACCAGGGACCGCACCGGGAGGTCGACGATCGGGTCGTACATGGACTCCCGCAGGACAATGTCCCCGGTGATCCGCTCCAGCTTCCTGACCTTCTCGTTGCGCAGGCAGTGCACGAGGACCGGCTCCGCGTCGAAGCCCGAACCGTCCACCCCTGGAAGGAACTTGAAGTAGAAGTCCGTCTTCTGCGACGGCTCGGGCAGCGGCAGGCTCTCGCTCACCGCGCCGCGCACCTCCACGAACGCGATGCCGTGCCGCGCGAGCGCCGCCTTCACGACGAGCCCGTCGCGCTCCACCGTGACCTCGCCGAGCTTCTTCGGTTCGCCGAAGACCTCGCGGCCTCCGATCAGCGCCCGCTCGTGCGTCATCGGCATGACGAGCGGATACCAGCCCTCCACTCCCCCGTGCTCGGCGGCGACGGCCACCGAGCCCGCGCCGAGCGGATAGCCCGGCAGGTCGACCTTGCTGATGTTGGCCCGCACCAGGGGCCGGCCCGTGGGCTTCAGCGGCGGCGGCAGCACCGCGGCCACCGCGTCCGGATCGGATTCCCACACGGCCACCACACCCGTGGACCAGATGTCGGGAAGCTTGCTGCTCGCCGAGCGCGAAGCGGCGATCTCCGCCTCACTGCGCGCTCCGTACCGTACGCGTGCCATGTCGTACCACCCTTCGTACGAGACGTGATGGGGGTCGTTCGGTCGTTCGCGAGGCGCCTGTAACACAGTTACACCGGCGGCGATGAAGGGTAAAGAGACATGCACCGGCCGGTCGATGACATGGAGACCGCGGGAGACGGGGAGGGCGAGGCATGACGGCACGCGCGCCGCTCACCCGCGAAGAGGTCGTCGCGGTGGCCGCCGATCTCGTCAAGCAGCACGGCCCGCAGGCGCTCACCATGCGCAAGCTCGCGGCCGAACTGGGCACGGCCGTCACGTCGATCTACTGGCACGTCGGCAACCGCGAGTCCCTGCTCGACGCTCTCGTGGAGCGGACCGTCGCCGACCTCGGCGGCTTCCGACCCCGCGGGGCCACGCCACAGGACCGCGTCCTCTCCGTCGCGCGCACGCTGCGCCGCCGGCTGCGCGCCCACCCGCATCTGATCGCGATGGTCCATGAACGGGGCCTCACCGAGCGGATGTTCCTGCCCGCACAGCAGGCGCTTGTCCACGAGGTGCACGCCGCAGGGCTGCGCGGGACGCCCGCCGCGGAGGCCGTGCGCGCGGTCCTCTTCCAGGTCGTCGGCCACGTCCTCGTCGAGCGGAACCGGGAGCGCGCCCCGGCGCAGCACCCGCGCGAGGAGGAACTCTGGGGCGCGGGCACGGCGGAGGAGGACCGGGTGCTGGCCCGCGCGCTCGCCGCGCCCGCCGACCCGGAGCGGATCTTCACAACTTCGGTACGCGCCCTGGTGAAGTCGCTCCTGGAGCCGCCCACTTGAGCCTCGACGTGATCCGCGACACGGCTCGCGGGGCAGGCGGCGACCGGAGTGTCAGTCACGGCCCGTATCCTCTGGGACCATGCTCGAAGACCATCCGACCGCAGCGTCCGCAGCCTCCTGGCCGGCCGCGTATCCGCAGGGATACGCGGTCGTCGACGTGGAGACCACCGGCCTGTCCCGGGACGACCGGATCATCTCCGCCGCCGTCTACCGCCTGGACGCGCGGGGCGATGTCGAGGACCACTGGTACACGCTGGTCAACCCGCAGCGCGACCCGGGACCCGTGTGGATCCACGGCCTGACGACGGACGTGCTGACGTCCGCCCCGCTGTTCTCGGACATCGCCGAAGAGTTCGCCGCACGCCTCGCGGACCGCGTCCTGGTCGCGCACAACGCGGTCTTCGACTGGTCGATGATCGCCCGCGAGTACGCGCGCGCGGAGCGCACCGCCCCGGTCCGCCAGCGCCTGTGCACCATCGCGCTCTCCAAGGAGCTGGGCCTGCCGCTGCCCAACCACAAGCTGGAGTCCCTCGCGGCGCACTTCGGCGTCGTACAGGAGCAAGCGCACAACGCGCTGGACGACGCGCGCGTGCTCGCGGAGGCGTTCCGCCCGAGCCTGCGCACGGCCGCGGCGGACAATGTGCGGCTGCCGCTGCTCGAATGCCGTCCGCTCACCGAGTGGTCGGAGGGTTCGGTGCCGCGTCAGCCCGGGTCCTCCTCCTACCGGGGAGGCGGCGGGGGCACGTGGCGCGCCTCGCGCAAGCGCCCGGCCTGCCCGTACCCGAACCCGGGTCGCTACGAGCCGGGCAGGCCGCTCAAGCAGGGCATGCGGGTGGCGTTCTCTGGGGACACATCGGTCGACCGTGAGCTCCTGGAGGACCGGGCCGTAGATGCGGGCCTCCATGTGGCGACGAGCCTGTCCCGGCTCACCAGCCTCCTGGTGACCAATGACCCGGACTCGTACACGTCGAAGGTCGTGAAGGCGAAGCAGTTCGGGACGCCGGTCATGGACGAGGCGGCGTTCGGGCAGCTGTTGCAGGACGTGGCGCCGGCGGACGGCGCGTAGACCGCACACGTAGGCCACACGCGTGGGCCAGTCGCGTAGGCCACCGGTCCGGGCAGACGGGTGAACGCGGGGCGACTCGCCCCCGCACCGCTCGCCCGGCGCCGCTTCGGGCACCCACCCTGTGGCGCATGGCACGTTGTGAAGTCTGCGGAAACGACTACGGCATGTCCTTCGAGGTCCATGCCCAGGGAGCGGTCCACGTCTTCGACTGCTTCAGCTGCGCCATTCACCGCATGGCGCCGATCTGCGAGCACTGCCGGTGCCGCATCATCGGGCAGGGCGTCGAGGTCGAGGGGCACTGGTTCTGCGGGGCGCACTGCTCCCGCGCGGAGGGGAAGGTGGGCATCGTCGACAACGTCTGAACCCTTCGGCACACGCCCGCCACAATCGGGCGCACCCCACTGAAAGCACCCCATGCCCGCCGCTGTACGGTCATGGGGTGTACCGCTTCCTGTTGACCCGGCAGTGGGTGATCCTCACCCTGGTCGCCCTCGTCCTCATCCCCACGATGATCCGGCTGGGCATCTGGCAGATGGACCGCTACCACGAGCGCGATGCCAGGAATCAGCTGGTCACGGACGCGCTCAACGCGAAGCCCGTACCCGTGGAGGACCTGGCGTCCCCCGGCCACGTCGTCAACAGCCACGAGCGGTACCGCTCGGTGACCGCGAAGGGCCGCTTCGACACCGACGACGAGGTCGTGGTGCGGCGCCGCGTCAACTCCAACGAAGAGGTCGGCTACCACGTCCTGACCCCGTTCGTCCTGAAGGACGGCAAGGTCGTGCTGGTCAACCGCGGCTGGATCCCGGCGAACGGGGCGCAGACCTCCTTCCCGAAGGTCCCCGCCCCGCCGCGCGGCGAGACCACCGTCACCGGCCGTCTGATGCCCAACGAGACGACCGAGGCCAGCGGCATCAAGGACATCAAGGACCTGCCCGACCGGCAGGTCATGCTGATCAACAGCAAGCAGGAGGCCGAGCGCCTCGGCGAAACGGTGCTCGGCGGCTACGTCGCCCAGACCGCGCCCGAATCGAAGAGCGGAACCCCCGAGCTGGTCGGAGCCCCCGGCAAGGAGGACTCCGCGCTGAACTACGCGTACGCCATCCAGTGGTGGCTGTTCGCCGCCGCGGTGCCCGTGGGCTGGGTGGTGCTGGTGCGGCGCGAGCTGCGGGAACGGCGTCGCAAGGAAGAGGCGGCCACCTCCGAGGCGGAGACGCCGGCCGCCGTCGCCTGACCGAGTGCCTCGCGGGCCCCACCCGAAAAGTGGCCCACCCGAAATGTGATGCAACCCCGGGCCGATGACGGGGAACCCATGGCGTGTGCGCCCACATATCGAGGATTACGCCCTCATCGGTGACCACCAGACCGCCGCGCTCGTCGGCAGGGACGGGTCGATCGACTGGCTGTGCCTGCCCCACTTCGACTCCCCCGCCTGTTTCGCCGCGCTGCTCGGCAGCGAGGAGAACGGCCACTGGCGGCTCGCGCCCAAAGGGGCCGAACACTGCACCACGCGCGCGTACCGCCCCGGTTCCCTCGTGCTCGACACCGAGTGGGAGACGCCGGACGGCAGCGTCCGCGTCACCGACTTCATGCCGCAGCGCGACGAGGCCCCGGACGTCGTCCGCATCGTCGAGGGCCTCAGCGGACGCGTCACCCTGCGCGGCACGCTGCGCCTGCGCTTCGACTACGGCTCCGTCGTGCCGTGGATGCGCCGCTGCGACGGGCACCGGGTCGCCGTCGCGGGCCCGGACTCGGCATGGCTGCGCAGCGAACCGGACGTCCACACGTGGGGCGAGGACTTCGGCACCCACTCGGAGTTCACGGTCGAGGCCGGCGAGACCGTCGCCTTCGTCCTGACCTGGCATCCCTCGCACGAGCAGCGCCCGCAGCTGATCGACCCGCACGAGTCGCTGCGGCACAGCCTGGAGGACTGGCAGGCATGGGCGGACCGCTGCCGCTACGAAGGCCCGCATCGGGAGGCCGTGCTCCGCTCCCTCCTCACGCTGAAGGCCCTCATCTTCGCGCCGACCGGCGGCATCGTGGCCGCCCCCACCTCCTCGCTGCCCGAGGAGATCGGCGGCGTACGGAACTGGGACTACCGGTACTGCTGGCTGCGCGATTCGACCCTGACGCTCGGCGCGCTGCTCTCGGCCGGGTATCTCGACGAGGCCGAGGCCTGGCGCAACTGGCTGCTGCGGGCCGCCGCGGGCGACCCGGCCGACCTGCAGATCATGTACGGACTCGCGGGTGAGCGGCGCCTTCCCGAGCAGGAGCTCGACTGGCTGAGCGGCTACCACGACTCCCGCCCCGTGCGCGCGGGCAACGACGCCGCGCACCAGCTCCAGCTGGACGTGTACGGCGAGGTCGTCGACTCCCTCGCGCTCGCCCGCCGCGAGGGCCTTCAGGCCGGCTCGCACGCCTGGCGGCTGCAGTTGGCGCTGCTCGACTTCCTGGAGGAGGCGTGGCGCGAGCCCGACGAGGGGCTGTGGGAGGTGCGCGGGCCGCGACGGCACTTCGTGCACTCGAAGGTGATGGTGTGGGTCGCCGCCGACCGCACCGTGCGCGCCATGGAGGACGACCCGCGGCTGCCCGGCGACATCGACCGGCTGCGCAAGCTGCGCGACGCCGTCCACCGTGAGGTGTGCGAGCGCGGCTACGACGCGGAGCGCGGCACGTTCACCCAGTCCTACGGCTCGTCCGAACTGGACGCCGCGCTGCTGCTCATCCCGCGCGTGGGCTTTCTGCCACCGGACGACCCGCGCGTGCTCGGCACGGTCGACGCGGTCCGCGACGAGCTGTCGTACGACGGTCTCGTGCGCCGCTACAGCGCGGACGAGGCCGTCGTCGACGGGCTGCCGGGCCAGGAGGGCGCCTTCCTCGTCTGCTCGTTCTGGCTCGCGGACGCGCTGCACATGACGGGGCGCACGAAGGAGGCGCGCGAGCTGTTCGAACGGCTCGTGGCGCTCCGCAACGACGTGGGGCTGCTCGCCGAGGAGTACGACCCCGTGGCCGGCCGGCAGCTCGGCAATTTTCCGCAGGCGTTCAGCCATATCGGCCTCGTGGGCACGGCGCTGACCCTGTTCGGCACGGCCGACGAGGGAGAGGGAGGATAGGGCCATGGATCTTGGACTGAAGAACCGTGTGTACGTAGTCACCGGCGCGACGCGGGGCCTCGGCAACGCGGCCGCGCGCGAGCTGGTCGCCGACGGCGCCAAGGTCGTCATCAGCGGACGCGACGACCAGAAGGCCAAGGAGGCGGCGGCCGAACTCGGGCCGAACGCCTACGGCGTCGCCGCCGACAACGCCGACCCGGACGTCGCCGAGCGGCTCATCGCGGCGGCCCGCGAGCAGTTCGGCGGCTTCGACGGGATTCTGGTGAGCGTCGGCGGGCCCGCGCCCGGCTTCGTCGCCGACAACACGGACGAGCAGTGGACGGCCGCGTTCGAGTCCGTGTTCCTCGGGGCGGTGCGGCTCGCGCGGGCGGCCGCGGCGCAGCTGGACGAGGGCGGGGTCATCGGATTCGTGCTGTCCGGCTCCGTACATGAGCCGATCCCTGGGCTGACCATCTCGAACGGGCTGCGTCCCGGGCTGGCCGGTTTCGCCAAGTCCCTCGCGGACGAGCTGGGACCGCGGGGCATTCGGGTCGTGGGGCTGCTGCCCGCGCGTATCGACACGGACCGGGTGCGCGAGCTGGACGGTCTCGCGGCGGATCCGGAGGCGGCGCGGACGGCGCAGGAGTCCCGTATCCCGCTGCGGCGGTACGGGACTCCGGCGGAGTTCGGGCGGGCCGCGGCGTTCTTCCTTTCGCCCGCCGCGTCGTACCTCACCGGTGTGATGCTGCCGGTGGACGGCGGCTTCCGGCACGGGTTCTGACATCTGAAAGAAGAAATCGAGCCCGTCCGGCGTCGATCGCCGGACGGGCTCGAACTGTGCTCGTGCTCACATGCTGAGCGGGCTCAACTCACCCGTTCCGCACGGTGCTTGACCGCCCGCAGGCGGACCTCCGTCGGGAGTTCCTCCAGGCCCGCCGACTCCCTCGCCTGCCTCAGGGAGTCCTGGCTCAGCAGCCTCAGCGCCTCGCCGGGAACCGCGTGCGGCTCAAGGGTGAGGTTCGCGCGGGCCTGCGGAGCGGAGCGGCGGCCGGTCAGCCGCACACCGGCCCGGTCGACCCCGTCCAGGGACTCCGCGCCGCTCGCGAGGACGTTCTCCAGGGCCCGGCCCCGCAGCAGCGCGCCCTCGCCGTCGCCGCTGTCGACCAGCACCTCGGCGAGCCTGCGGCGCCGCAGCTGGGCCACCAGCCACCACAGGGCGAGCAGCACGACGACGGCGAGCACGGCGATCACCGTCGGCCAGAACCAGCCCTCGTCGTGCCAGCGCGCCCGGTCGGCATCGCTGACCAGCACGTCGTCGGGGCCGTCGTGGATCCACCACGACGGCGGCTTCACCCCGAGCCCGACGGCGAGCACCGAGCCGCCGCCGACCACGAGGACGAGCCCGAGCACCCCGAGCACGATCCGGTTGACGGTTCTGAGCACGCCGCTCACCCTTTCTTCCCCGGCCGCGCGACACGCACGGAGAGGCCGGGGGCCCTGCCGAGCCCGAGCTGCTTGATCCCGTCGCCGAGTGTGGCGTCCAAGTCGGCCCGTACGTCGTCGAGTTCACGGAAGTGCGAGAGCGCCCGCACATCCACCTTGCGGCGCTTCACACGGACCCGTGCGGACTGCACGCCGGCCACCTCCATGGCCCGGTCGCGCAGCACCATCGCGGCGGCGTCGCGGTGCAGCACCGCGCGGACCTCCGGATGGGTGTGGCGCATCGGCAGCAGGGCACGCAGTCCCGGCGTCACCGCGAGCACGATCAGCCACAGGCCGAGCGCGGCCGCGACGCCCGCGCCGATGAGGACGGCGGTGTCGTCGAGGGGCCGCGTGGAGAGCTCGTCGGCGAGCGTCTTCCGCCACTGCATGGACGCGTGTCCCGCCCGCACGGCGGCCACGTCGTAGAGCAGCAGCCCCGCGGCGGCCAGGATCACCAGGGCCACGAGCGCCGCGGGGACGCGCCGCCCCGACCAGAAGCGGCTCGCCTTCTGTTCGCTCTCCAGCGTGGGGTGCGGCTCGTACGACGCGGCGGACGCCGACTGGTCGAGCTCGCTCTCCTCCCGCTCGACCACCGGAATCGGCCGGGTGGGTTCGCTCATCGGATCCTCCCCCGGTCCGTTCCACGGGTGTGCGCCGAGTGCAACCGCTCGACCTGGACGGCCACCTCGGGCACTTCCATTCCCGCCAACTCCCTTACCCGCTCGGACACTTGACGACGCACGGCACCGCACTGGCGGCCGATGTCCGTCGGGTACTCCAGCTCAAGGCTGATCCGGACCCGCGCGCTGTCCTGCCGCACGGTGACCGTGGCTCCCGGCGCCGCCCCGTCCTCGGGGATCCGGTCGAGTGCCTCTCGTGCCGCGTGCGCGGCGATCTTCGCGACGACCCGGTCGGCGATCCGGGTCGCGCCGCGCTCGGCCGGCGCGACCTGTGCCGCCATCGGTCACCCCCGCCGATCGCCGCGCGAACGGAAGAACTCGCCGACTTCCAGGTCCCCTTCCAGGAACCGGCCCGCGACGAAACCGATGGCGCCGAGCGCCGCCACCAGCAGGAAGGCCCCGAAGCCGCCGAAGTAACCGGCGAATCCGAGGGCCATGCCGGCGATCATGCCGACCACGGCCAGATTCATCGTGCGCTCCTCCTAGGGAAGCCCGTAGCTACGCCCACAGATCTCATTGGAGCCGTGACTCCGGCTCTTCGTCCTCCTCGTCCGGCAGCTTCACGTCGCTGACGGCGATGTTGACCTCGACGACCTCGAGCCCGGTCATCCGCTCGACGGCCGTGATCACGTTTTCCCGCACGCCGCGCGCGGTGTCCGCGATCGACACGCCGTACTCGACGACGATCTCCAGGTCGAGCGCCGTCTGCACCTCGCCGACCTCGGCCTTCACGCCGCGCGACACGGACTTGGTACCGCCGGGCACCCGGTCGCGCACCGCGCCGAACGTGCGGGAGATGCCGCTGCCCATGGCGTGGACGCCGTCGACGTCGCGCGCCGCGAGGCCCGCGATCTTCTCGACGACACCGTCGGCGATGGTGGTCCGTCCCCTGCTGGCGGGGTCGCCACTGCCCCGCTTGGTCACATTGGTCCTGGCTGCGGTCGAACCGGGCGTCTCGCCCGGCTTCTGCGCGGTGTCACTCATCGGGCCGTCCCCTCGGTGAGGTGGGATCTCGGTGGGGTGCTGCTTTCTTTTGCCCACATTAAGTGCGCTTGCGCGAAGGCGCGCCCGGTATGGGGCAGCCTGGGGCAATGACGGCTGATCGATGGACACAGGCAGTGCGTACGCAGCTGGGGCTCGGCAGGCTGTTGCCGCTCGGCGGGCCCGGTGACGGTGCGTGGATCACGGAACCGGCAGCAACACAGGCGCTGCGCCGTGCGGTTCAAGGGGTGCGCGGCGTACGTCTCGGCGCGCTGCGCCTCGGTCTCGCCGACCCCGACGCGGCGGAGGAGCCCTCGGTGCCGGCCCCGCCGAGCGCGCTGCCGCCGGGGCCGTTGCGGCTCACGGCGGACTGTGCGGCGACGGCCGAGGAACCGCTGCCGGTTGCCGCCGATCGGCTGAGGGAGGCGCTCGCGGGGGCGGCGGAGCGGGTCGGCCTGGTGGTGGCGGAGGTCGACCTCCAGGTCACGGCGCTGCTCGATGAGGCCGATCAGGTGGTGGAAGCGGGGGCCGGTTCCACGGATGAGCCGGAGCCGGCGCCCGGTCCGAAGTCGGGCGGTGGCTCCGGGGACGCCGAACGGGTGGCGGAGGCGGTGCTCGGGGTGCCGGGGGTGACGCGGTTGACCGGGGCGCTCGGTGGTCTGGGGCGGGCGGTCCACATCGAGGAGCAGCCCGGTGAGGCGTCCCTCCCCCGTCGCCATGTACGTGTGGAGCTGGCGGTGGCGGCGGACACTCGCGCCATCGAGGTGACCGGGGCCGTCCGGGTGGCCGTGGCCAGGGCGATCCCGAACAATCCGACTGTTGCGGTGCTGGTCACGGAGCTCACGACGTAGATCGCCCCCGCCGCCCCTTCCCGTCCCGTCCCTGGGGGCTGCGCCCCCAGACCCCCCTGTCCTCAAACGCCGGACGGGCTGAAAGATGCCGGGCGGGCTGAAAGGCGCCGGGCGGGCTGGAGTGGCTCTCAGTCGCCGAGGCCCGCCAGGTCGCGGAGGCGGCGGCCTTGCGCCGCTCGTTCCGCGGTGCGCTGCTCGTCGAGGGTGCGGTCGGTGACGCCCTGGAGCAGTGCCTTCGTCTCGATCACGGCGTCGCGGGGCGCGGCGACGAGGGCCGCGACCAGGTCCTGGGTCGCGCCCGCGAGTTCGCCCGCGGGGACGGACACGTTGGCCAGGCCGCTGCTGACGGCCTCGTCGGCGTGGACGTAGCGGCCGGTGACGCAGATTTCGAGGGCGCGCGCGTAGCCGACCAGCGAGACGAGCGGATGCGTGCCCGTCAGGTCCGGCACCAGGCCGAGGCTGGTCTCGCGCATGGCGAACTGCACGTCGTCGGCGACGACGCGCAGATCGCAGGAGAGGGCGAGCTGGAACCCGGCCCCGATGGCATGCCCCTGCACCGCGGCGACGGACAGGATGTCGCTGCGCCGCAGCCAGGTGAACGCGTCCTGGTACTCGGCGATCGTCGCGTCGAGGACGTCGTCGTCGCCGCGTGCCAGGTCGATGAAGGACGGCTCACCGTCGAAGCCCTCGGGCGTGAAGGCCTGACGGTCGAGGCCCGCGGAGAAGGACTTGCCCTCGGCGCGCACCACGACGACCCGCACGGACCCCGGCAGAGCACGCCCGGCCTCGCCCAACGCCCGCCACAGAGCGGGACTCTGGACGTTGCGCTTGTCCGGGTTGGTCAGGCTGACCGTGGCGATCGCATCGTCGACGGTGAGCCGGACGCCGTCCTTGTCGAGCAGCGGTGCGGGCAGGTTCATCTGGACCTCCGGGTCTGCGCAGCCGTACGGCACGTAGTCGTACGGGACGTAAGTGACTGCACAGTAACCACCCGGCCGGACAGCGGACCGACCGGGTGGTCAGTTGGAGCCTTTGAACCCAACGAGCCCTGCGAGGGTCAGGCCGACGCGGCCTTGTTCTTGCCTCGCGTGGCCCCGCCGCGACCCCGCAGCGTGACCCCGGATTCGCTCAGCATCCGGTGCACAAAGCCATACGAGCGACCGGTTTCCTCGGCCAATGCCCGAATACTCGCACCGGAGTCGTACTTCTTCTTCAGGTCTGCCGCGAGCTTGTCGCGCGCGGCGCCGGTTACCCGGCTGCCCTTCTTCAGAGTCTCGGCCACCCGTGCCTCCTCGTGGGAAGTGCGCTCTGGATTTCCCATGATCACCCCTTGCGGGCTTCCTGGCCACCCATTCGGCAAGGTCCATGGACCCTCAATTACGGGTGCGACGGGGATCCACACGAGTGGAATCGGGAATTCCGGCGGGTTTTCGCGGCCCCGAAAAACGCCTGCCCGACAGAACTGGCAGGTCAAACACGGCCCGGACGCCGCAAGGGCGCCATGCACGACGCGACCCCAATTTCCGTGCACGACACACCTGGGTACGAGGAGATCTCACCCAGATGAAGGATCACGGATCGGCCGAATGATCCAGACGGAGTGGATCATTCAATGGATCAACCGGTGCCCACCGAGTGGATCACCCGGTGAGCACCGAGTTGATCATGCGAGGGCCACGAGATCCGCGTACGTCTGGCCCCACAGGTCCTCGATTCCGTCCGGAAGCAGAATGATCCGCTCCGGCTGGAGGGCCTCGACGGCGCCCTCGTCGTGCGTGACGAGGACGACGGCGCCCTTGTAGGTGCGCAGCGCGCCGAGGATCTCCTCGCGGCTGGCCGGGTCGAGGTTGTTCGTGGGCTCGTCGAGGAGCAGCACGTTCGCGGACGACACGACGAGCGTGGCGAGCGCGAGACGGGTCTTCTCGCCGCCGGACAGGACCCCGGCCGGCTTGTCGACGTCGTCGCCGGAGAAGAGGAACGAGCCGAGCGTCTTGCGGACCTGGATCAGGTCGAGGTCGGGGGCCGCGGAGCGCATGTTCTCCAGGACCGTGCGCTCCGGGTCAAGGGTCTCGTGCTCCTGCGCGTAGTAGCCGAGCTTGAGGCCGTGGCCCTCGATGACCTGTCCCGTGTCGGGCTTCTCCGCGCCGCCGAGGAGCTTGAGCAGGGTCGTCTTGCCCGCGCCGTTGAGGCCGAGGATGACGACGCGCGAGCCCTTGTCGATGGCCAGGTCGACGTCCGTGAAGATCTCCAGGGAGCCGTACGACTTCGACAGGCCCTCGGCCATGAGCGGCGTCTTGCCGCACGGCGAGGGCTCGGGGAAGCGCAGCTTGGCGACCTTGTCGGACTGGCGGACCTCTTCGAGACCGGCGAGGAGCTTGTCGGCGCGCTTGGCCATGTTCTGCGCGGCGACGGTCTTGGTCGCCTTGGCGCGCATCTTGTCGGCCTGCGCGTTCAGCGTCGCGGCCTTCTTCTCGGCGTTCTGCCGCTCGCGCTTGCGGCGCTTCTCGTCGGCCTCGCGCTGCTGCTGGTAGAGCTTCCAGCCCATGTTGTAGACGTCGATCTGGGAGCGGTTGGCGTCCAGGTAGAAGACCTTGTTGACGACCGTCTCGACCAGTTCGACGTCGTGGGAGATCACGATGAAGCCGCCGCTGTACGTCTTGAGGTAGTCGCGCAGCCAGATGATCGAGTCCGCGTCCAGGTGGTTCGTGGGCTCGTCGAGGAGGAGCGTGTCCGCGTCCGAGAAGAGGATGCGGGCCAGCTCGATACGGCGCCGCTGACCGCCGGAGAGCGTGTGCAGGGGCTGGCCGAGCACGCGGTCCGGGAGGTTCAGGGCGGCGGCGATGGTGGCGGCCTCGGCCTCGGCGGCGTATCCGCCCTTGGTGAGGAACTCCGTCTCCTGGCGCTCGTACTGGCGCAGGGCCTTGGCCTGCGTGGCGCCCGAGCCGTTCGCGATGCGCTGCTCGTTCTCGCGCATCTTGCGGATCAGGACGTCGAGGCCGCGGGCCGAGAGGATGCGGTCGCGGGCCAGCACGTCGAGGTCGCCGGTGCGCGGGTCCTGCGGGAGGTAGCCGACCTCGCCGGAGCGCGAGATGGTGCCGCCGGCCGGCATGCCCTCGCCGGCCAGGCACTTCGTGAGGGTCGTCTTGCCCGCTCCGTTGCGGCCGACCAGGCCGATGCGGTCGCCCTTGGCGACACGGAACGTGGCGTTCTCGATGAGGATGCGGGCGCCGGCGCGCAGTTCGATACCGGATGCGGTGATCAAGGGAGGTACTCCAGGACAGGATTAACGGCTGGTTGACAGGGCGGGGGCCAATCAGCGCCGCTAATGCACCCAGAGAAGGAACGTCATACGAACCAGTTTACCGGTGACGTGCAAGCTCTTTTCCCAGGTGTGCGCGTCCCCCGTTCGGCCCTCGGATCAGGACCCGCTGACCAGGGGCGTAACAGGATGAGGGGGTCGATGACCGGCGAGAAGGCGGTGCGCATGCAGTTCGACGACGACGCGCGTCTGGACACATCGGAGGTCCAGGACGTGCGCGGCAGCCGGCTTCCGGGCGGGAGGGCCACCATGGGCGGCGGCCTCGTGGGGGTGATCGCGCTCGTCCTCGGGCTGCTCTTCGGCACCGACCAGTTCGGGCTCTCGGACGGGACCACCGGCGCCCCGGCCGTGCAGATGTCCAGCGAGGCGCAGGTCCAGGAGCAGTGCCGTACCGGCTCGGACGCGAACAGCAGGCAGGACTGCCGGACGGTCGCCGTGGTCAACAGCGTGCAGGACTTCTGGGGCTCGGAGTTCGGGCGCAGGAGCGCCACGTACACGCCCGCGTCGACGGTGTTCTTCACCAACCAGGTCGCCACCGCGTGCGGCTCGGCGACCTCGGAGGTCGGGCCCTTCTACTGCCCCGGCGACCGGCGCGTCTATCTCGACCTCGGCTTCTTCGACGAGCTGCGCACGAAGTTCGGTTCGAGCGGCGGGCCCTTCGCGCAGGCGTACGTCGTGGCGCACGAGTACGGGCACCACGTGCAGAACCTGATGGGCACGCTGACGCGCGCCCAGGACGGGCGCACGGGCGAGAACAGCAACGCGGTGAAGGTCGAGCTGCAGGCCGACTGCTACGGCGGCGTCTGGGCGAAGCACGCGACGACCACGCCCACCGAGTCCACCGGCAGGCCGCTGATCACGAGCCTCACCGACGCGGACATCCGCGACGGCCTGGACGCCGCCGCGGCGGTCGGCGACGACCGGATCCAGGAGCGGTACCAGGGCCGGGTGACGCCCGAGACGTGGACGCACGGCTCCGCGCAGCAGCGCCAGCAGTGGTTCTACCGGGGCTTCGAGAGCGGCGACATGGCCCAGTGCGACACCTTCCGGTGAGACCGGGCCGCTGACGTCCTACGCGCCGCCGGTGTGCACCTGGAAGGCCGCCCTGCGGACCGCCTTCGCGAGGGCCGGGTCGGGGTGCGCGGCGGCGAGCGCGACGAGCACCTGCACCGTGCGCGGGTGCCCGACGGCGCGCACCTCCTCGATCAGCGCGGGCACCGTGGGCTGCACCGCGGCCTCCAAGTGCCGTACGAGGAGCGGGGCTTCGCCGTGGTCGGCGACGGCGGCGGCGGTGTCCACCCACAGCCAGGTCGCTTCCTCGCGGCTGAGCACCGTGTGCACGTCCTCGGGGTCGGCGCCCTCGTACTCGGCGAGCCACAGCAGGACGTACGGCCGCAGGTGCGGGTCGTCGACGGCGCGGCGGACCTCGGGCTCGGCGGGGGCGCCGACGACGCGCAGCGCCTCGAAGGCGAGGCCGCGCAGCAGGGCGTCCTCGCCGCGGGCGGCGTCGAGGAGGTCGGTGACGGCGGTGCCGATGTCGCGGGCGGCGAGCCAGGCCCGGTACTCGTCGCGCGCCGCCTTCGGGCGCAGCCGCGCGCAGCCGCGCAGCATGTCCTCGGCGGACACCTCGATGTTGCCCGCCGGGGACTGGGCGGCGACGCAGATCTGCTCCAGCTTGACCCACACCGCCCAGCTGCCCAGCGGGGTGAGGGTCGCGTGGTCGTCGTCGTACGTGAGCGCGCCGACGGCGGCGAGGCCGCGCAGGGACCAGTCGAGCAGCGGGCGGAGCGGGGTGTCCTGCGGGGGCGTCGGTTCCGGCTGGGGCCCGTAGGGGATCTCGCAGCGTTCCGTGCGCAGTTCCGTGACGCGCTGGTCGAGCAGGTCCAGGAGCTGGGCCGCGGCGACCCGGTCCGCCATCAGCTGGAGGAAGCTCAGCAGCTGCGGCATCGCCTCGACGACCTCGGCCACGGCGGCCGGGTCGACCTCCTCGGGCGCGGGGTGGACCAGCGACCAGGCGTCGAACAGGGCGACCCAGCCGCGCAGCACGGCGGTGTCGTCGCGGTCCCAGGCGCGCAGCCGCCAGCCGGGCCGGGCGCTGGCTCCGTGCACCTCGACGAGTCCGGCGAGGCGGGCGGTGTCCCAGTCCGCGCGGACCTGATCGACCGTCAGCCCGAGCTCGTCCGCGGCGCGCAGGGCGGTCGCGTCGGAGAGGGTGCCCTTGCCGTCGCGGGCGGCCATGTTGTTGCCGGGGCCGATCCTGGTGTCGGCCCAGCGGGCCACGCGGACGGCCGCGGCGAGGTCGCGACGGGCTGCGCGGGCGAGCTCCGCGGGCGGTGGGGTGCCCTCCGGTGGGCGGGGTGCGGGACGGCGTGCGGCGACCGGCCGCGGGGTCGGGGCGGCCAGGGGCTGGCGGCGCGGGCTGACGAGTCGGAGCCGGGAGTCGCGCGGGGTACGGGACGTCACGAAGGGCAGTCTCTCGGTTGACCCTGCCAATTCCCAAACGGGCGCCCTGTGGAGCCGCCGTCGAGCCGCCCGCGGAGCCGCTGTGGAGCCACCGTGGAGCCGCTACATCAACGGCGTCAGGAACCTTCTCAACGCCTCCTCGTAGCCCTTCGCGTCCGCGTTCCACATCGCGTTGTGCGGGGCCTCGTCCACCTCGTGGAGGGTGACCAGGTCCGGCCGGCGGTCCGCCAGGCGGCGGGAGAGCGCCCACGGGGACACCTCGTCACCGGGGCCGTGGATCAGGAGCGTGGGGACCTTGAGGGCGCGCGGGTCCGCGGCCTCCGCCAGGCGGTCGCCGCTCAGGCCCGTGCGGCCCTGCGCGGCGCGGACCGCGAGCGGGAGCAGCGGGCCCGGGGTGCGGCGGGCGCGGGCCAGGGCGCGCAGCGTCGCCTCCCAGCTGAGCACCGGCGAGTCCAGGACGAGGCCCTTGACGCGGTCGCGCAGCGCGGAGTGGGCCGCCGCGTGCAGGGCCATCGCGGCGCCCGTCGACCAGCCGAGCACGATGACGTCCCGCGCGCCGTAGCGCACGGCGTAGCGGATCGCCGCGTCCAGGTCGCGCCACTCCGTCTCGCCGAGGTGGCCGAGGCGGTCCGGGGAGCGGGGCGCGCCGAGGTCGCCGCGGTAGGCGAGGTCGAGCACCGGGAACTGGTGGCGGTGCAGGAACTCCATGAGGTTCATGGGGTGTTCGCGGGTGGTGCCGAGGCCGTGCACGGTGATCACCCACGTGTCCCGGGTGCCGGGCACGAACCAGGCGGGCAGCGCGCCGAGTTCGCCGGGCACGTCGACGTCGGCGTGGTCCAGGCCGAGGGCGGCCTTGGGGTCGCCGATGTGCACCGGGGGCGTGAGCCAGGCCTTGGCGCCGGGCTCCAGGGTGCCGTGGGTGACCCGCTCCAGGCGGCGTACGACGGTGTCGGCGGAGGTCGTGGCCGATTCGACGACCGGACCGACCACCGCGTGGTAGCCGTCACCCTGCAACCCGTACGTACCGGGGCGCAGCGAGGCCAGGTCGCGGGTCAGGGTGACCTGGCCCGCGGCGGTGGCGTGCACGGTGAGTCGTGGCTCGGTGGGCAGCGGGCGGCCTGCGGGCGCCTTGAGCGCTGCGTCGCTGGCCAGACGGCCCGCGGCGATCGCGGCGGCCGAGGCCCCTAGGACGGCGGTGACGGCAGCGGCCGTCGCTTTGGCGGTGCGCACCCGTCCAGTGTCCTGGCCCGCGCCCGCCCCGGCCAGTGGGGCGACGGGTACGAGTGACGCGAACGGCGCGGACCGGTCAGCGCGCGCCCTGCTGCCCGTACCCGCTCAGCCGCTCCCCCACCTCGCGCAGCTGCTCCTCGGTCAGCAGCGACGGGGTCAGGCCGGGGACGGAGTGGGCGGTGAGCCACAGGCGGCACATCCACTCCAGTTGGGCGGTGCGGTCGTACGCAGCGGCGAGGGTGTCTCCGTATGTGAGGGCGCCGTGGTTCTGGAGCAGGCAACCCGTGCGCCCGGCGAGCGCGCGCAGCATGTTCTCGGCCAACTCCTGTGTTCCGTACGTGGCGTAGGGGGCGACGCGGACGGGGCCGCCCAGCGCCGCCGTCATGTAGTGCACGGGCGGGAGCTCGGCCACGAGCGTGGAGACCGCGGTGGCGTGCACGGCGTGGGTGTGCACGACGGCGCGGGCATCGGTGTGCCGATAGACCGCGAGATGCATGGGGAGCTCGCTGGTCGGCTTCAGGGTGCCGGCCCGCCGCTCACCGTCGAGGCCGAAGGCGACGAGATCGTCCGGGCCGAGATCCTCGTACGGGACGCCGGTCGGGGTGACGAGGACCGTGTCACCCACGCGTACCGAGACGTTGCCCGAGGTCCCGACGACCAGGCCGTCGGTCACCGTCCGACGGGCCGTCAGCACCAGTTCCTGCCAGGCCTCGTCGCGTTCCTGAAGCTGTGTCATGGCGCGCATCCTGCCAGCCGTCCGGCGCGGCAGCCGGAGCGGACGAGCGCGGAGCCCGGTCCTCCGGAATCCCCCATATGGGCATTGATCACCTTTCTATGTTGCTTGGCCGACCTTGACCGGGTAATTGATGATCTCTCGCTACTCTCTGGGAGTTCCCTGGGGATTTGTCATGCACGTCATCACCTTCGGGGGTAACCATGGCCCGCAGCCGCACAGCGTCCCCGCGTCGCCGCCGCGCCGCCGCGCTCACGTCCGTCGCCGCCCTGACCATCGGCGCCACCCTGCTCGCGGAGCTGCCGGCCCAGGGCGCGGACAAGCCGCGCGGGCACGACGTCTCCTCGCACCAGAAGAACGTGAACTGGCAGAAGGCAAAGAGCAAGGGCGCCCGGTTCGTCTACGTCAAGGCGACCGAGTCGACGAACTACCGCAACCCGCACTTCTCCCAGCAGTACAACGGCGCCCGCGACGCGGGCATCGTCCGCGGCGCCTACCACTTCGCGCTGCCGCAGAAGTCCTCCGGCAAGGCGCAGGCCTCGTACTTCGTACGCAACGGCGGGGCCTGGCGGCGCGACGGCTGGACACTGCCGCCCGCGCTCGACATCGAGTACAACCCGTACGGCAAGGGCAAGCGCCCCTGCTACGGGATGCGGAAGTCGGCACTGGTGTCCTGGATCGGCTCCTTCAGCAACGAGATCGTCCGCAGCACCGGGCGCCGTCCGGTCATCTACACCAACGCGCGATGGTGGAAGCAGTGCACCGGCAACAGCGGGGCCTTCGCCGCCAACCACGCGTTGTGGCTCGCCCGGTACGACGAGCGCGCCGGCACACTACCGGCGGGCTGGAACTACTGGACGTTCTGGCAGTACGCCGACAGCGGCCGGCTGCCGGGTGATCAGAATCTCTTCAACGGCTCGATGGCCCAGCTCAAGCAGTTCGCGAGGGGGTAGTCGAAAGGCCTGGCCAAAGGTCCCCGGAGCCCGCGGTTCCGGGGCCGTGGCGGCCTCGAACCGGAACGGGCGGCGCCGCCTCGCGACAAGCCGGGCAAGACCCCTCCGGATCGGGTCACCGGGGCGCCCGGCCCAGTTCATCTTCCGTTCACCCGGGCTCTTTACGTTCCAAAGAACCACTGACGTCCAACCGAAGCCTGGGTAAATGGAACACATCACGCTGCTCCTAGCGATCGTGATCGTTACCGCGCTGGTCTTTGATTTCACCAACGGTTTCCACGACACCGCCAACGCGATGGCGACGACCATCTCGACAGGCGCTCTCAAGCCGAAGACGGCGGTGGCCATGTCCGCCGTGCTGAACCTCGTCGGAGCGTTCCTCTCCGTCGAAGTCGCGAAGACGATCTCCGGCGGCATCATCAATGAGGACGGCCTCAAGACAGAGGTCATCTTCGCGGCGCTGGTAGGCGCCATCCTCTGGAATCTGCTGACCTGGCTGCTCGGCCTGCCGTCCAGCTCCTCGCACGCCCTGTTCGGTGGCCTCATCGGCGCCGCGGTCATGTCGATGGGCTGGTCCTCGGTCAACGGCGGCACCGTCGTCACGAAGGTGCTGCTGCCCGCGATCGCCGCGCCGCTCGTCGCCGGCATCGCCTCGATGCTGGCCACCCGCCTCACGTACCGCATCAGCAAGAAGACGGACCAGAAGGCGACCGCCAAGGGCTACCGCGCCGGGCAGATCGCCTCCGCCGGTCTCGTCTCCCTCGCGCACGGCACGAACGACGCGCAGAAGACGATGGGCATCATCACCCTCGCCCTGATCACCGGCGGTGTCCTCGGGCACGACGCCGACCCGCCGCTGTGGGTCATCGTCTCGGCCGGTCTGGCCATCGCGCTCGGCACCTACCTGGGCGGCTGGCGCATCATCCGCACCATGGGCAAGGGCCTCACCGAGCTCGCCCCGCAGCAGGGCTTCGCGGCGCAGACCAGCGCGGCGACCGCGATCCTCGCCTCCTCGCACCTGGGCTTCTCCCTCTCCACCACGCAGGTCTGCTCCGGCGGTGTGATGGGTGCGGGCCTCGGCCGCAAGGGCGGCGTCGTCCACTGGTCCACCGCCACCCGGATGTTCGTGGCGTGGGGTCTGACCCTGCCGGCCGCGGGCCTGGTGGGCGCGGGCGCCGAGTTCCTGACCAAGCAGGGCCCGTGGGGCATCGGCCTCACCGCCGCGCTGCTCGTAACCGGCTCGGCGGTCATCTGGAAGCTGTCGCGCCGCAACTCCATCGACCACACGAACGTCACGGCGGACGAGCCGCACACCGCCCCCGCGCAGGAGGCCCCGGGTGTCGTGACGACCGCGATCGCCTCGGTCTCCCCGCCGCCGGTGGGCACGGTCGAGACGGTCGGCTCGGAGGCGAAAATACCCACCCAGCCGAAGGCCGGTGCGGTGAGCGACCCCGCGCGCCCCGCCGGCGTCACGCTGTAGCGCAGAGGAAGCAGGACAGGAATGAAGATCGACTGGGCGGCCCTCGGCTCCGTCTTCGGCGTCTCTCTCGTCGTCACCGTGGCCCTCGTCGGCCTGTTCACCCTCGGCATCGTGGGCCTCTCCAAGCGGGAGTCGGCGGCGCGTGAGGGTGGCTCGGCGGCGGTCGCGACGTCCGGGGCGTACGCCTGCTTCGCACTGTGCGCGGCGGCCGTGGCCTACGGGATCTATCTGATCGTGGCCTGACACGCAGTCATACGTGAGCGGGGTGGGGGGGGGGGGGCCGGCCCCCCCCCCCCCCCGCCGCCCCCCCCCCCCCGCGGCGGCCCCCCCCCCCCCCCCGGGGGGGCCCCCCCCCCCCACCCCCCCCCTGAACTCAAACGGGGGGCAAACGGG
>NZ_JBTYHB010000051.1:0-60327 GCF_054871485.1 Streptomyces sp. UC4497
TCGGGGGGGGGGTGGGGTTTGGTTGGGGTTTGGCGCTGGCCCCCCCCCCCCCACGGGGGGCGCGGGGAACTGCGCGACCTCAGCCACGGGAGGCCCGCACCGCCGGTGGCTCGGGCCACGTCCGCCTGGGGCGCACCGTCAAGCGAGAGGCCCGCACTCGTCGCCCGGCGCAGCCGGAAGCGCCGCGGGCAGCCGTTGCCAGCCGCGATCGCCGCGCGCGCGGAGCCACGCCGTCGTCTCGTCCGGCGGCATCGCGGCGGCGACGAGCCACCCCTGCACCGCATCGCACCCCAGGTCCCGCAACCGCTCCCACGTCTCGTCGTCCTCGACGCCCTCCGCCACGACCAGCAGGCCGAGCGAATGCGCCAGGTCGACCGTGCAGCGCACGATCTCCGCGTCCTCGTTGTCCACGGCGAGCCGCGCCACGAACGACCGGTCGATCTTCAGCTCGCTGACCGGGAGGCGGCGCAGGTGCACCAGGGACGAGTAACCGGTGCCGAAGTCGTCGAGGGACATCTTCACGCCGTGCCCCGTGAGCCCCGCCAGCGTGTCCGCGGCCCGCTGCGGGTCCTCGAGCAGCACGTGCTCCGTTATCTCCAGCTGCAACGATCCGGCAGGGACCCCGTGCCGGGCGAGCCGCGCGGCGACCGCTCCCGCGAAGCCCGGCGTGTGCACATCACGCGGCGACACGTTCACCGCGACCGGCACGTGCAACCCCTGCGCACGCCAGCGTGCGACCTGCCCGAGCGCTGTCTCCAGGACGTACTCGGTCAGATGCGGCATGAGCCCGGACGACTCGGCGATGGCGATGAACTCGTCCGGCGGGACCTTTCCGCGCTCCGGGTGCACCCACCGTACGAGCGCCTCCAGACCCGCGACGTGCCCGTCGAAGCGGACCTTCGGCTGGTAGTGCAGCTCCACGTCGCCCGCGTCGAGCGCGCGCCGCAGATCGCCCAACAGGCCGAGCCGGTCGGGCGTGTTGGAGTCCCGCTTCGACTCGTAGACCTCCACGCCGGTGCGGTCCCGCTTGGCCTGGTACATCGCGACGTCGGCCCGGCGCAGCAGCCCCTCCGCGTCCAGCGCGTGGTCGGGGAAGACGGCGAGTCCCGCGCTCGCCTCCAGTACGAGGGTCAGACCGTCCAGGTCGAGGGGCGAGCCGAGGGTCGCGACGAGGTTGCGGGCCACGCGCGTCGCGGACGTCGTGGAGTCGGCGACGGGCAGCAGCACCGCGAACTCGTCGCCGCCGAGGCGCGCGACCTCCGCACCGCGCGGCAGCGCCGCTCTCAGCCGATCCGCGATCTGCAGCAGGAGCCGGTCACCGGCGAGGTGGCCGAGCGTGTCGTTCACCGAACGGAACCGGTCGAGGTCGATCAGCATCAGCGCGCTGCGCACCCCGATCCGCTCGGCGTCGTCGAGCGCGGACCAGGTGCGCTCAAGCAGCCACTGCCGGTTCGGCAGACCGGTGAGCGGGTCGCGCAGCTGTTCCTCGGCGCGGGCCCGCGCGATCCACAGCGTGGAGTCGAGCGCGATCAACGGGATCGCGAACAGCGGAAGCAGCACCGGCAGGGCGATCGCGACGACGCAGATCAGCGGCGCGATGCCGAGCAGCGCGACGGCGACCAGACCTTGCCGCACGAGCGCGGTACGGGCGACGGTCGGCAGCCCCGAGTTCGGTGGCGCATGCACATACCAGAGCAGAGTGCGGGTGACCAGCAGATACGCGAGCGCCGCGAGCGCCACCTCGGGCACGGCCGAAAGGGTCCAGCCCTCCGGCTTCCACGGCACCTCGACGGACGGTACGCGGCCGAACGCGGCGAGGACGAGGGCGCCCGCGCCGATTCCGAGGATGTCGATCGCCCCGTGCAACAGGCCCTGGCGCCAGCAGTGCCTGCGGGCGATCCCGACGAGGACGACGACGGTGAGGCTGACCATGCCCGCGGGCACCCAGCCGTACAGGAGCAGCACGGCGAGCGTGAGGGCCGCGCCGGATCCGGTGCCGCCCCACCAGCGGTCGCGGCCGAGCGCGACGAGGTGGCCGACGATGATCCCGGTCAGGATCGCGAGGCACCAGCCGACCGTGCCGGACGGGAAGAGCGCGTGCCCCTGCTGGAGCGACCAGTAGAAACCGCCGCCGAGCACGACGGCGGCGAGCGCCACCACCACGCCGGGCAGCAGCGGCACGAGCGCGGCCCGCGAGGTCTCCCCCTGCGCCGCGTACTGATTGCGCGCGGGTGTCGCCATCCCGACCCGGCCGCCCGCGGGGACGGTTCCGGGAAGCGGCCCCTGGGGCCTGCCGGGGCCCACGGCGCGACCGGGCACGACGCGACCGTCGCGCGCCCGGTCGTCGGATATGCGCACGCCGGGCGCCCCTTTGGCCTTCGGGGGCCGGGCCGGCAGGCCGCGCAGGGGCTCGTCGATGCTTCGGGGCCTGGCCGGGGCGGACTGCTCCGGGCCTGCCGCGGTATGGGTCTCGACCGAACTGCCGCTGTCCGCAGGGTGATCCTTCGCCCGGCGCCTCAGCAGCCCTTCGTAGCCGGCCACTTCGGGCCCTGACGTCTCAGGGGCCGGGGCCCCGCCCGTCCGGTCGGCGCCGAATCCGGCCGCACGCCACCATTTGCGCCAGTTCACCACACCACCGCGCTCGTTCTCCCCGTGACCGCTTTCGCTGCCGTCGACTCCGTCGCCACAGTCGGGGCGCGGTGCCGTTTCGCGCCGCGCGCGTCGACGCGGGCGCAGGCGTGAGTCAGGGGCGGCGCTCTCGGTCGGTTCCATTCCCGTCCCTCTCACTGCCGGCAGTGCCTGCGTCCGCTGCCCGCTCTCCTCGCCCCCAGCGAGCGAGGATTCGCCCCATCCGCAGCAGGACTCGGCAGCCGCACACCTCAACAGTAGGCCGCAGAAGGCTTCCACGGGCACCAGACGGACGCGCCCGGGCACGGTTGCCCGAATGAACCCGGCGTTCCGTCTGCGTCTGGTATGCGCCGATCGGGTGACCCCCGGCCGCTACTCGGCGGTCTCCTGCTCCGCGGGAAGCGCCACCTCGACGGCGGCCTCCGGCCCTTGTTCCAGCAGGACGGCGAACCCGTCCTCGTCCAGAACCGGAACCTTGACCTGCATGGCCTTGTCGTACTTGGAACCGGGGTTGTCCCCCACGACCACGAAGGACGTCTTCTTGGAAACGGAACCCGTGACCTTGGCGCCTCTGGTCTGGAGGGCCTCTTTTGCGCCATCCCGCGTGAAGTTCTGCAGCGTTCCGGTGACCACGACCGTGAGTCCTTCGAGGGGGCGCGGGCCCTCGTCCTCACCGGCCCCTTCCTCCTCCATCCTCACACCGGCCTCACGCCACTTCCGCAGGATCTCCCGATGCCAGTCCTCGGCGAACCACTGCTTCACGGAGGCGGCGATGATCCCGCCCACGCCGTCCGTCGCGGCGAGCTCCTCCTCGGTGGCCTGGTCGATGCGGTCGATGGAGCGGAACTCGCGGGCGAGCGCCTCGGCGGCGACCGGGCCGACGTGACGGATCGAAAGCCCGTTGATGACCCGGGCCAGCGGGCGGCTCTTGGCCGCCTCGATGTGCTCCAGCATCGAGACGGCGTTCTTGCGCGGCTCTCCCGCCTTGGTGGCGAAGATGTCCGCGATCTTCTCCTCGCCCGTCTTCGGGTCGCGCTTGGGCAGTCCGCTGTCCTGGTCGAGGACGTACGCCTTGATGGGCAGGAGCTGGTCCATCGTGAGGCTGAACAGGTCGCCCTCGTCCGTGAGCGGCGGCTGCGCCGGCTCGAGCGGGCCGGTGAGCGCGGCGGCGGCGACGTACCCGAAGTTCTCGATGTCCAGGCTCTGGCGGCCGCCCAGGTAGAAGAGGCGCTCGCGCAACTGGGCCGGGCACGTGCGGGCGTTGGGACACCGGAGGTCGATGTCGCCCTCCTTCATGGCCCGCAGCGGGGTGCCGCACTCGGGGCACTCGGCGGGCATCACGAACTCGGTCTCGCTGCCGTCCCGCAGGTCGGCGACGGGGCCGAGGATTTCGGGGATGACGTCACCGGCCTTGCGGATGACGACCGTGTCCCCGATGAAGACGCCCTTCTTCTTGACGATCTCCTGGTTGTGCAGCGTCGCGAACTCGACCTCGGAGCCCGCCACGGTGACCGGCTCCACCTGCGCGTACGGCGTCACGCGGCCCGTGCGGCCCACGCCCACGCGGATGTTGAGCAGCTTGGTGTTGACCTCTTCGGGCGGGAACTTCCAGGCGATCGCCCAGCGCGGGGCGCGCGCCGTGGAGCCGAGGCGGCCCTGCAGGCGGATCTCGTCGAGCTTGATGACCGCGCCGTCGATCTCGTGGTCCACGGAGTGGCGGTTCTCTCCGTAGTACGCGATGAACTTCCGTACGCCTTCGAGGTCTTCGACCACCTTGCTGTACTTGGTGGTCGGCAGGCCCCACTCGCGCAGCAGGTCGTACGCCTCCGAGAGGCGGTCGATGTCGAAGCCCTCGCGGGCGCCGATGCCGTGCACCACCATGTGCAGCGGGCGCGTCGCGGTGACGCGCGGGTCCTTCTGACGCAGCGAACCCGCCGCCGCGTTCCGGGGGTTGGCGAAGGGCTTGTCGCCGGCCTCGACCAGCCGGGCGTTCAGCTCCTCGAACTTGTCCATGGGGAAGAAGACCTCGCCGCGGATCTCGACCAGCGGCGGGATGTTGTCGCCCTTCAGGCGGTTCGGGATGTCCGAGATCGTGCGGACGTTGGACGTGATGTCCTCGCCGACGCGGCCGTCCCCACGCGTGGCCGCGCGCGTCAGCCGCCCGTCCTCGTACGTCAGGTTCACCGCGAGGCCGTCGATCTTCAGCTCGCACAGGAAGTGGTAGCCCGGCGCGCCGACGTCCTTGGCTACGCGGTCGGCCCAGGCCGCCAACTCGGCGTCGTCAAAAGCGTTGTCGAGCGAGAGCATGCGCTCGCGGTGCTCGACGGACGTGAACTCCGTCTCGTACTGGCCCGCGACCTTCTGGGTCGGCGAGTCCGGCGTGCGCAGCTCGGGGTACTTCTCCTCCAGCGCCTCAAGGGAGCGCAGGAGCTTGTCGAACTCGGCGTCGGAGACGACCGGAGCGTCGTTCACGTAGTACCGGAAGCGGTGCTCCTCGATCTGCTCCGCCAGCTGGGCGTGCTCGTCCCGCTCCTTGGCGGGCACCGTGCCCTCGCTCTGCAGTTCGTCAGCCACCGTCTCGTCCTCCCGTTCGCCTTCGTCCACGGTCACTCAGGGTTGTCCGCGAGTGATCTCGCCGCCCGGACGCAGTGGGCGAGTGCCGCGCGGGCGTACGCGGGCGAGGCACCCGCGAGTCCGCACGACGGCGTGAGCACCACCGAGTCCGCGAGGGAACCCGGATTCAGCCCCAGCCTGCGCCACAGCGTCCTGACACCCATGACGCTACCGGCAGGGTCTGACAATGGGCCGTCCACGCCCGGCACGACACCCGCGACGAGTCGCAGGCCGGCCTCGACGGACTCCCCGATCACCTCGTCGTCACGCTCGGTGAGCAGCGAGAAGTCGAAGGAGACCGCGTCCGCGCCGGCCCGGCGCAGGAGGGCGAACGGCACGTCGGGGGCGCAGGAGTGGACGAGGCGCGGCCCGTCCCCGAGCACGGAGAAGACGTCCCGCAGCGCGCCCTCGACGATCTGGCGGTCGACGGAGCGGTGCGTGCGGTACTCGCTGGCGGTCTTGACCTGTCCACGCAGCACGGCGATGAGGGAGGGCTCGTCGAGCTGCAGCACCAACTGGGCGCCGGGCACCCGGCGGCGTACGTCGGCGAGGTGCTCGCGCAGTCCCTCGGCCAGGGACGCGGCGAGGTCGCGACACGCGCCGAGGTCGGAGAGGGCGGCCTCCCCGTTCCGCAGCTCCAGTGCGGCGGCGAGGGTCCACGGGCCGACGGCCTGCACCTTGAGCGGGCCCTCGTACCCCTGCGTGAACTCCTCGAGCGCGTCGAGGTCCTCGCCGAGCCAGGACCTGGCGCGCTTGGTGTCCCGGCCGGGCCGGTCGCCGATCCGCCAGCCGCTGGGCTCCACGCGCGCGTAGAGGTCGACCAGCATTCCGGCCGTACGGCCGATCATGTCGGCGCCCGGGCCGCGTGCGGGCAGCTCGGCGAGGAACGGCATCCCCTGCTCCGGCCCCTCGAAGCTGCCGGTCACGGTCCTGG
The DNA here is from genome assembly GCF_054871485.1 of Streptomyces sp. UC4497. Lineage (NCBI taxonomy): Bacteria > Bacillati > Actinomycetota > Actinomycetes > Kitasatosporales > Streptomycetaceae > Streptomyces > Streptomyces sp. UC4497. The sequence continues at coordinate 6,176 of NZ_JBTYHB010000051.1, forward strand.
CGGCCTCGCGGGCATCACCACCGGGCATCGAGCCGACGCCCGTGGCCGGCCCCCACCTGAAGTCGCTCTTGTCAGTCACCCAGGAAGGGTACGTAACGCCGGCCGCCGGGCGGGCGGCGCCGTCAGCGGCCGGGGCGCACCGTCAGGTCGTTGACCTCGGCGTCGCGCGGGAGGTCGAGGGCCATCACGATCGTCGTGGCCATGGACTCGGGGTCGATCCAGCGGGACTCGTCGTACTCCTTGCCCTCCTGGTGGTGCACCTTGGCCTGCATGGGGCTGGCGGTGCGGCCCGGGTACACGGAGGTGACCCGCACCCCGTTGCCGTGCTCCTCCTGGCGCAGCGAGTCGGCGAGCGCCTTGAGGCCGTGCTTGGAGGCGGCGTACGCGGACCAGTCGGCGTTGGCGTTGAGCCCGGCGCCGGAGTTCACGAAGAGCACGTGCCCCTGGGCGAGGCGGAGTTGGGGCAGGAAGTGGCGGGTCAGCTCGGCCGGGGCGATGAGGTTGACGTTGAGCTGGTGGCGCCACGACTTCGGGGTGAGCTCGCCGACCTTGCCCAGGTCGACGACGCCGGCGATGTGCAGCAGCGAGTCGATGCGGTCGGGCAGCGTCTGGTGCGAGAAGGCCCAGGACAGCTTGTCCGGGTCCGCGAGGTCGCCGACGAGCGTCCGGGCGCCCGGGAATTGTGCGGCGAGTTCCTTGGCGCGGCCCGCGTCGCGCGCGTGGAGGTAGATTTCGTCCCCGCGCTCGTGGAGGCGGCGGGCGACGGCGGCGCCGATTCCGGAACCGGCGCCGGTGATCACATGTGTAGCCATGCCCGCCATGCTCGCACTACTCGACGCCGCGCGACTCCTCCAGGTAGGCCAGGGCACCGACCGGCTCCTCGGCGAAGAACACGAGGTCAGTGAGGGGGATCGGCAGAAAACCCTCGTCCTCCATGCGCCGGAACTGCTCCTTCAGACCGTCGTAGAAGCCCGCGGAGTTGAGCAGCACGATCGGCTTGTCGGTCTTCCCGTGCTTCTTCAGCTCGAGGATCTCGGTCGCCTCGTCGAGCGTCCCCGTGCCACCCACCATGATCACGACGGCGTCGGACTTCTCCAGGAGCAGCGCCTTGCGCTCCGCGAGGTCCTTGGCGATCACCATCTGGTCGGGCTCGGCCACGACGCGCGCCTTGGCCGCGAGAAAGTCCACGGACACCCCGGTCAGCCGCCCACCAGCCTCCGCCACGCCATCGGCGACGACCTTCATGAGCCCACTCTCCGAACCACCCCACACGAGCGTGTGCCCACCCTTGCCGAGCAGCTCGGCGAATTCACGGGCGGGCCGGGTGTAGCGCTCGTCGAGATCGGCGGCGGAGAGAAAGACACAGATGTTCATGCCATCTACCGTACGGTCCGCCACTGACAGCCGGGCCGCCCCCTCACCGGCCGCCGAGCGGCACCCGGCGCGCGATGATCTTGCGCCGGGCGATCCGCCATCCGTCGGCCCTGCGCACCACGGTGTCCTCGTAGGTCGCGCTGCCGGTAGTGCCGTCCGCCTTGATGCCGATGCCCTTGGACAGGGCGTGTACGCGGTCCAAGTCCACCTCGGTCAGGACGACGTTCGTGATGTGGTGGGCGACCGGGTTGCCCGCGCCGAGGGCGAGCGCGGCGTCCTTGATGGCGGCCGGGCCGTGGAGGGGCTGCTGCCCGAAGTCCGTGATGTCGTAGACGACGTCCGGGGTGAAGAGCTCGTCCAGTCGATCCAGTTCGCCGGAGTCGATCAAGTGGCCGTGCAGGGAGAGCAGTTCGGTGATGGCGGTCCTGTCGGTGGGGTCGAGTGCCATGGCGGTCCTCTCGTAGACCTTGATCCTTGCCGTACCGCGGCCGTGTCGGGAAGAACTCGCCCACTGTGAGCGCTGACACACGTATGACTACAGGACACACGATCACGGTCGAGCAGGGTTCCGAGCGGGTGCGGGTCGTTCACGACGGGGAGGTGCTTGCCGAGAGTGCGCGGCCGCTGGTGCTCAAGGAGACCGGTTGTCCGGTGCGGTACTACCTGCCGCCGGAGGACGTACGGACCGAGCTGCTTACGCCCTCGAACACGACTACGCACTGTCCCTTCAAGGGGGACGCCTCCTACTGGTCGGTGCCGGGTGCGCAGGACCTGGTGTGGGCGTATCCGGAGCCGAAGGCCGAGGTGGCCGCCATCAAGGACCACCTGTGCTTCTACGAGACGCAGGTCGACGCCGCGTAACCACGCGCGCGTGGTCGAATGAGGAGGTACGGCAGAGCAAGACGGAGGGTGAGGCGGACATGGCTCACGGAGACGGGCAGCAGGACGTTCCGACGGGTGGGTTCGGCGGTCCCCCGCCGCCGTTCGCTCCGGCGCCCCCGCCGCATCCACCGGCGGCTCCGCCGCCGCCCGCTCATCCTCCGCAGTTCGCGCCCGCGCCGCCCGGTCCCCCGGCCGCGGCCGCCGGTCCGGAGTTCGTGGCCGCCGACAAGCACAACGGCATGGTCGTGGACGCGGACGGGCTGCACTTCGAGCAGGGGCCGCACGCCATCGACCTGCCGTGGACGCACGTACAGACGGCGCACTTCCAGCCGATGCCGTCCGGGGTGTTCGTGACGGCGGCGATGGTGGACGGCGCCGTCTACACGTGCGCGGTGCAGGCGCGGAAGAAGGCGCAGGCGTCCGAGTGGTGCGGTCAGCTGGGTGCCGTACTGCAGTACTACCTACAGGGGCGGGGCTAGACGACCGCCGCGACCCGCTCCGTAGTGGCGATCGTCGCCGAGCCCACCACGCGCGTGCCGTCGTACAGCACGATCGCCTGGCCGGGGGCGACGCCGCGGACGGCCTCCGTGAAGCGGACCTGAAGTTCGTCGCCCACCAGCTCCGCGGACACCTCGGTCTCGCCGCCGTGCGCGCGCAGTTGGGCCGTGTACGTGCCGGGCCCGGAGGGCGCCGCACCGCACCAGCGGGGCTTGATGGCGGTGAGGGCGGTCACGTCGAGGGCCTCGGCCGGGCCCACCGTCACCGTGTTGTCCACCGGGGAGATGTCCAGGACGTAGCGCGGCTTGCCGTCGGGGGCGGGCCTGCCGATGCGCAGGCCCTTGCGCTGGCCGATCGTGTAGCCGAAGGCGCCCTCGTGGGTGCCGAGCTTGGCGCCCGACTCGTCGACGATGTCACCCTCCGCCTTGCCGAGCCGGTTCGCGAGGAAGCCCTGGGTGTCGCCGTCGGCGATGAAGCAGATGTCGTGGGAGTCGGGCTTCTTGGCGACCGCCAGGTCGCGGCGCTCCGCCTCCGCGCGGATCTCTTCCTTGGTCGTCTCCGTGTCACCCAGCGGGAACATCGCGTGGGCGAGCTGCCGGTCGTCCAGGACGCCGAGGACGTAGCTCTGGTCCTTGGCCATGTCGGCGGCGCGGTGCAGCTCACGGTCGCCGTTCCCGTTGACGATCACCTGCGCGTAGTGGCCCGTGCAGACCGCGTCGAAGCCGAGGGCGAGCGCCTTGTCGAGGAGCGCGGCGAACTTGATCTTCTCGTTGCAGCGCAGGCACGGGTTCGGCGTGCGGCCGGCCTCGTACTCCGCGATGAAGTCCTCCACCACGTCCTCGCGGAAGCGGTCGGCGAGGTCCCAGACGTAGAACGGGATGCCGATGACGTCGGCCGCGCGGCGCGCGTCGCGGGAGTCCTCGATGGTGCAGCAGCCGCGGGCGCCCGTGCGGAACGATTGCGGGTTCGCCGAGAGCGCGAGATGCACGCCGGTCACGTCGTGGCCCGCTTCGGCGGCGCGGGCCGCGGCGACGGCGGAATCCACGCCGCCGGACATGGCGGCGAGGACACGGAGGGGTCGGGCCGCCTTCTCGGGGCCCGCGGAGCGCTGCGGAGTCTGCGAAGTCATAGCACTAACAGGGTAAGGGCCCGCGGGAACCGAATCGCTCGGATATCCGTTGTGGATCTCGTACGGGACTGACGGGGGCGTCATATGGGGAAGCAGGGAGCCGGGTCCGGGAAGGGCCGCGGCGGGGACCGTGACCGTGGTGTCAGCCGACGGACGCTGATCATCGGCGGGGCCGCCTCGGCCGTGGGCGTCGGGCTGCTCGCGCGCGGCGATCTCGCCCGCATGTGGTGGCAGGTGCCGGGGGTCGACAAGCCGCGCAAGGCCGGCGCAGTGGACTTCAAGGGCGCGGAGTGGGTGGCCGCCGCGTCGGCGAACTGGCGGCGGGCGGACCGGCCGGACGACTACACGATCGACCGGGTCATCATCCATGTCACCCAGGGCAGCTACCAGGGGACGCTGAAGGTCTTCAAGGACCCGTGGCACGGGGCGGCCGCGCACTACGTGGTCCGGCAGGACGGGCACATCGCGCAGATGATCCGGGAGCTGGACGTCGCGTTCCACGCGGGCAACCGGGACTTCAACGAGCGCAGTGTCGGCATCGAGCACGAGGGCTTCGTGGACCGGCCGTCCGATTTCACCGACGCGATGTACGAATCGTCCGCGCGGCTCACCGCCCGGATCTGCAGGCGCTACGACATACCGGTCGACCGGGAGCACATCATCGGGCACGTCGAGGTGCCGGGCACCGACCACACCGACCCGGGGCCGAACTGGGACTGGGACCGGTACATACGCCTGGTGAAAGCCGCATACGAGCGGGCCGGTTCCACCAAGGCGTGACAGCCGACGCGTGACAGCCGCGACGTGACGACCAAGGCCTAACAGCGCCCTACGAGAGCCCCGCCGACCGCGCCCGCTCCACCACCGGCCCGATCGCCTTCGCCACTGCTTCCACATCGGCCTTCGTGGTGGTGTGGCCGAGGGAGAAGCGGAGCGTGCCGCGCGCCAGGTCCGGGTCCGTGCCGGTCGCGAGCAGGACGTGGCTGGGCTGGGCCACGCCCGCGGTGCAGGCCGAGCCCGTGGAGCACTCGATGCCCTGCGCGTCCAGGAGAAGGAGGAGCGAGTCCCCCTCGCAGCCGGGGAAGGTGAAGTGGGCGTTGGCGGGCAGCCGGCCGCCGGGGGCCGGGTCGCCGCCGAGGATCGCCTCGGGGGCGGCCGACCGGACGGCGTCGACCAGGGCGTCCCGGAGCGCACCGATCTCGCGGGCGAACCACTCGCGCTGCTCGGTCGCGATCCGGCCGGCCGTGGCGAAGGCCGCGATCGCGGGGACGTCGAGCGTGCCGGAGCGGACGTGCCGCTCCTGCCCGCCGCCGTGCAGTACGGGGACGGGGGTGTACTCACGACCGAGAAGGAGGGCGCCGATGCCGTAGGGACCGCCGACCTTGTGGCCCGACACGGTCATCGCGGCGAGCCCGGAGGCGGCGAAGTCGACCGGGATCTGCCCGTAGGCCTGCACCGCGTCGGCATGCAGCGGGATGTCGAACTCTCCTGCCACGTCGGCCAGTTCACGCACCGGCTGGATCGTGCCGATCTCGTTGTTGGCCCACATGACCGTGGCGAGCGCGAGGTCGTCGGGGTTCCGCTCGATCGCTTCGCGCAGCGCTTCGGCGTGCACCCGGCCGTACGCGTCGACCGGCAGGTACTCCACGGTCGCGCCCTCGTGCTCGGCGAGCCAGTGCACGGCGTCGAGCACGGCGTGGTGCTCGACGGGGCTGGCGAGGACGCGGGTGCGGGCCGGGTCGGCCGCGCGGCGCGCCCAGTACAGGCCCTTGACGGCGAGGTTGTCGGCCTCGGTGCCGCCGGAGGTGAACACGACCTCGCTGGGCCGGGCACCGAGCGACTCGGCGAGGGTCTCGCGGGACTCCTCGACGGTGCGGCGGGCGCGGCGCCCCGCGGCGTGCAGGGACGAGGCGTTGCCGGTGACGGCGAGCTGGGCGGTCATCACCTCGACCGCCTCCGGGAGCATCGGAGTGGTCGCGGCGTGGTCGAGGTAAGCCATGGTGGGCTCGATTCTACGAGCCCACGTGCGCGCGGCCGACGGTCAGCCCGTAATGCTCCAGGACATCGTGCCGTCGGCGGCGATCAGGGCGCCGAGCACGACGAGGTCGGCGACGCCGAGACCGAGCCCGAGGAAGGCCCGGCCGCGCCGCTCGGTGCCGCGCCACAGGGCGATCGACGCGAGGACGATCGAGACGGGGCCGAGGAAGACGTTCATGACGAGCAGCCCGACCAGGCCGAGGACGAACGAGGCGACGGCCATGCCGTCGGTGTCCCGGCGCCCGACGGGGCGCGTCCGCGTCTCCGGCTCCGCGGCGCGAGGTTCCGTGGTGCGCGGCTCCGTGGTGCGCGGTTCTTCGCTGCGAGGTTCTGTGCTGCGGAGTTCTGTGGTGAGTTGCACGGTGATACCCCCTGAGAACGTGAACTGCTGAACGTGAACTGCTGACGGTTCAGTGCTGGTGCCTACGGCGCGCGTGGCGCTCGCGGACCGCGAAGACGGCCAGCCAGACGCCGATGACGACGGCCGCGACGAGCGTGACGGGCAGCGGGGCGTGGGCCACGGTGCCGAGCGCGAAGCCCAGCAGCAGGAGGGCCGCTACGAGGAACAGCATGGAAGCCTCTCGAAAAGTTGGGTTACAACTGTTCACTGACTACCGAGTCTAGCTCGCGACTCGACTTCCCCATTACAGAGAACAGTTGTTAACTGGATGACATGAGTCACACCCTCGGCGCCCGTCAGGCGCAGAAGCAGAAGACCCGACAGGCGCTCCTGGACGCGGCGTTGGAGCTGCTGGAGGACCAGAGCCTCAGCAGCCTCGGCCTGCGCGAGGTGACGCGCGTCGTGGGCGTGACCCCGACCGCGTTCTACCGGCACTTCGACAGCACGGCCGATCTCGGAGTGGCCCTGGTCGAGGAGGCGCTGGTCAGTCTGCACGCGGTGATCCGCGACGCGCTGACGGCGACGTGGGACAGCGACGAACGCATCACGCGCACCATCGAGCTGATCGCCCGTCATGTGCACGCGTATCCCGCACACGTCCGCTTCATCGCGCGCGAGCGGCACGGCGGCGTACAGCGGGTGCGGGAGGCGATCGGCGCCCAGCTCACACAGTTCGCCGACGAGGTCCAAGAGGCGCTCCGCCACGACCCCGAAGCGGCGGGCTGGAGCCAGGAGGACCTGATGATGCTGGCGAATCTGTACGTCGATCACATGCTGGTGACGGCGTCACTGCTGCTCAGCACGGATGCCGAGGACTTCGGGCGGGTGTCGCGACAGGCCGAGCGGCAGCTCCGTCTGGTGAGCATCGGCCGAAAACACTGGCTCGACGTGTCATGAGCAACTAGCGTTACGGTCATGACAGCAGCCGACTGGAACCTCGACCGAAGCTTCTCCAGCTCGTCGGGCGAAGTCCGCTGGACCGTTCTCGGCCCGGCCGACGCACCGCCCGTCGTCCTCGTCCACGGCACGCCGTTCTCCTCGTACGTCTGGCGCGCCCCGGCCCGCGCACTCGCGCACCGACACCGCGTGTACGTATGGGACCTGCCCGGCTACGGCGTCTCCGAGATGCGCCCGGATCAGGACCTCTCGCTCGACGCCCAGGCCCGCGTCCTGACCGAGCTGCTCGACCACTGGGGCCTCACCGGGGCAGGCCGCGAACCCGCCGTCGTCGCGCACGACTACGGCGGCTGCATCGCGCTGCGCGCGCACCTGCTGCACGGCGCCGCGTACGCGCGGCTCGCGCTCGTCGACCCGGTGGCGCTGCGGCCGTGGGGCTCCCCCACGTACCGGCTGCTCGGTGAACACGCCGACGTGTTCCGGCAGTTGCCGCCCGAGCTGCACGAGGCGCTCATGCACCGCTACGTCAGTTCGTGCAGCCACCCCGGCCTGCGCGCCGACACCCACGCACGCCTCGTCGAACCGTGGCTGACGGAGGCGGGGCGAGACGCCTTCTACCGGCAGATCGTGCAGAACGCCCCGCACGACGCCACCAACGACATCCAGGACCGCTACGGGGAGTTGGACCTGCCCGTACTCGTCTGCTGGGGCGCCGAGGACACCTGGATCCCGGTCGCGCGGGCGCACGAGCTGGTCAAACTGATCCCCGGCGCCGAGCTGCGGATCATCGAGGGCGCCGGGCACCTCGTCCAGGAGGACGCGCCCGCGGAACTCGCCGCCGTACTGGGCGAGTTCCTGCGTTCGTAAAACCCTCGACCCTCAGCCGAGCCGGACCCTCGCCAGCTGGCGCGACTGGGCCACCAGACGGTCCTTCGCGTCCCAGATCTCGGCGTCCTCCTCCAGGAAGCCGCCGGCCAGGTTCCGCGTCGTGATCGAGACGCGGACGGGCCCCGGGGCCGGGCGGCAGCGCACGTGGACGGTCAGCTCGACCGTCGGCACCCAGCCCTTGAGGCCCATCTCGAAGGCGGTCGGCGGCAGCGCGTCCACCGCGAGCAGCAGCGACAGGGGGTCCATGTCGCGGCCGTCGGCGAGGCCGAACCAGGCGCGCATCTCGCCCTTGCCGGACGGCGCGCCGAGCGCCCAGCCCAGCGTGGCCGGGTCGAGCTTCAGGTGCAGCCGGTCGGAGATCGCGGAGCTGCCGGGCACGGGCGGCGCGCCCTCGGGGGCGTCGCCCGCGCCGAAGCACTGCTCGGCAGGCGGCATGACGGGCGCCTCGGCGCTCGTACGCACATCGTCGGGGAGCGCGTCCAGGTCGCCGTACGACGCGATGACCCGAATCCGCTCGACCTCGCTGCCGTCCTCCGCGAACTGGAAGAGGGAGGCCTGCCCCGTGGAGAGGGTGCGGCCGGTGCGGGCCACGTCGGTCCTGATCACGGCGGGGCCCGGCGCCGACGCGGTCAGGTAGTGCGCCGAGATCGTGAACGGGTCGTCGTGCGGCAAGGCGTCCGCGAGGGCGCGGCCGAGCACGGCGAGGAGGTAGCCGCCGTTGAGGGCGTTGATGATCGTCCAGCCCGCGGAGAGGTCGATGTCGTAGACACCGGGTTCGTCCGCGCGCCGGGTGACGGCGGTGTCGCGGTCGAACTCGCTGTCGCCGATGACGGCCGGGCGACTCTGCGTGGATACTGCGTCTGCCATACCGGAAACGTACAACAGGAAATTACTAAGCGGTAGCTTTCATCGCTCGCCGGCCTCCGGCTACGGCGTCTCCTCCATCACATCCACCCCCGCCGACCTGCGGTTCCAGGCGCGCGGGGCCCTCCAGTGGTAGTGCATCGCGAGCAGCCGCAGAACGAACGCGGTGAGGACCGCGAGGGCGCTGGTGAAGCCGTCCAGGGCGTCGAGGTGGATGCACAGGACGACGATCCCGGCGCCGACCATGGCGGGCACCGCGTAGAGGTCGCGGTCCCAGCGCACGAGGGACGGCACCTCGTTGGCGATGATGTCGCGCAGCACGCCGCCGCCGACCGCGGTGGCGAGGCCGAGCGCGGCGGACGCGGTGAGCCCGAGCCCGTAGTCGTACGCCTTCGTCGTGCCGGTGACGCAGAACAGGCCGAGGCCCGCCGCGTCGAAGACGTTCACCGCCGTCTGGGTGCGCTCGACCTCCGGGTGCAGGAAGAAGACGAGCGCGGCGGCGACCAGCGGCGTGACGAAATAGCCGAGGTCGATGAAGGCGGCCGGTGGCACGGCGCCGATGACCAGGTCACGGAAGACCCCTCCGCCCAGCGCGGTGACCTCGGCGAGCGCGGCGATCCCGAAGACGTCCCAGTTCTTGCGGACGGCCATCAGGGCACCGGAGATCGCGAAGACGAAGATCCCGATGAGGTCGAGCCAATGCTGGACGGAGGGGGTGAACAGTTCCTGGAGCACGCGACATTCTTACCCGCCGCGCGCGTAGGGGCCCTACAGGCTGGGCTTGCCCGTCGTGAACAGCCAGGTGTCGAAGAGGTCGTCGAGCTGCTGACCCGAGACCCGTTCGGCGAGGGCGATGAAGTCGGATGTCTCGACGTTGCCGTAGCGGTGCAGCTTGGTCCACTGCGGCAGCAGCTTGAAGAAGGCCTTGTCGCCGATGCGCTCGCGCAACACCTGGAGGGTCATCGCGCCGCGCTGGTAGACGGCCGAGGCGAACATCGTGTCACGCTGCGGGTCGCCGATCTTCACCTGCCAGAACGAGGAGGTGGCGGGCCGCGAGTTGTAGCCCGCGAGGAAGGAGTCGTGGGCGGATGCGCCGCCCTTGTGCTCGGTCCACAGCCACTGGGCGTACGTGGCGAAGCCCTCGTTGAGCCAGATGTCGTCCCACTGCTTCGGCGAGACGGAGTCGCCGAACCACTGGTGGGCCAGCTCGTGCACGATCGTCGACTCGGAGCGGACGGCCGAGTAGATCGGCTTGGTCTGGGTCTCCAGGGAGAAGCCGGCCTGCGGCATGTCGTCGACGATCGCGCCCGTCTCCTCGAAGGGGTACGGACCGAAGACCTGCGACCAGTAGTCGGTGGCCTCGGCGGTCACCGCGTACACGTCGACGTTGTTGCTGTTCGCGAGGACCGGGTCGATGGCTACGTAGATGGGAGTACCGGCGGGGGTCTTGCCACTCTTCACGTCGAACTTACCGATGGTGGCGGTCGCGAGATACGTCGCCATGGGCTTCGTCTCGCGCCAGTGGTGGACGGTCTGTTTGCCCTTGTCGGTGTCGTACGCGTCGACGAGGCGGCCGTTCGAGACGCCGGTCAGGCCCTTCGGGGCCTTGATACGGATGTCGTACGTGGCCTTGTCGGAGGGGTGGTCGCTGGACGGGAACCAGGTGGAGGCGGCGTTCGGCTCGCACGCGACGAAGACGCCGTCCTCGGTCTTCATCCAGCCGTAGTCGGAGCCGAAGACGATGGGGCCGCTGAGGGGTTCGGGGACTCCGCCGTACGTGACGGTCGTGGTGAAGGTGTTGCCCTTGCGCAGCGAGGTGCGGGGCTTGACCTGGATCTCGTCGCCGCTGCGCGTGAAGTCCGCGCGTCTGCCGTTCACTTCGATCTTGGTGACGGTCAGCTTCTGCAGGTCGAGGTCGAAGGCGGAGAGGTTCTGGGTGGCGCGCGCGGTGAGGGTCGTGCGGCCGTCGAGGCGGTCGGTGTCGGGGTTGTACGCGACGTCGAGGGCGTAGTGCTCGGCATCGAAGCCGCCGTTGCCGAGCTGCGGGAAGTACGGGTCGCCGATGCCGTCGGAGCCGGGGGTGGGGGCGGGAGCGGCGGCTATCAGGCAGAAGGAGGCGGCGGCGACGGTGAGCGCGGCCAGGCGTGCCGAACGGGAGAGTGCCATGGGCGTCCCTTCGAGCGGGTTCCGGTGTAACGGACAGCGGAACTCTGCCGCTCGGCGGTGTGCGTGTACATGACCCTTTTGGGCCATGTACACGCAACTAGGGCGGGGTGGGCACCCGTTGGATGCTCGCGCCGCGCCGGAGTGCACGTCACGGGGCTCCGCCCCGGACCCCGCTGCTCAATCGCCGCAGGGGCTCTATTGATCCGCCGCAGGCTTCTCCGCATTCGAGGGCTCGACCGACTCCGGGACCGTGATCACGTCGATCGCCTCCTTCGCCACCGTGAGGAGGTTCGTGTCGTCCGGGGCCTGGTCCGGGGCGTTCTCCGGGTGGTGGCACGCGACCTGGTGGCCCGTGGCCAGGGGAATCAGCGGCGGCTCCGTCGTCTTGCAGAGCTCCGTCGCCTTCCAGCACCGCGTGTGGAAGCGGCAGCCGGTGGGCGGGTCGATCGGTGAGGGGACGTCGCCGCGCAGCAGGATGCGTTCGCTCTTGGCGCCGCGGCGCTTGGGGTCCGGTACCGGGACGGCCGAGAGCAGCGCCTTCGTGTACGGGTGCATCGGCGTCGAGTACAGGTCGTCGCGGTCCGCCAACTCGACGATCTTGCCGAGGTACATGACCGCGATCCGGTCCGAGACGTGCCGGATGACCGAGAGGTCGTGCGCGATGATCACGTACGTGAGGCCCAGCTCGTCCTGGAGGTCGTCCAGGAGGTTGACCACCTGCGCCTGGATCGACACGTCGAGCGCCGACACCGGCTCGTCCGCCACCACGAGCTTCGGCCGCAGCGCCAACGCCCGCGCGATGCCGATACGTTGCCGCTGACCGCCGGAGAACTCGTGCGGGTAGCGGTTGTAGTGCTCAGGGTTGAGGCCGACCTTCTCCAGGAGTTCCTGGACGGTCTTGCGCACGCCGCCCTCGGGCTTGACGCCCTGCAGCTTGAACGGGGCGCCGACGATCGTGCCGATGTTGTGGCGCGGATTCAGGGACGAGTACGGGTCCTGGAAGATCATCTGGACGTCGCGGCGCAGCGGACGCATGCCCCCGGTGCTCAGGTGCGTGATGTCCGTGCCCTCGAACTCGACGCGCCCGCCCGTGGGTTCGAGCAGCCGGGTGATCAGCCGGCCCATGGTCGACTTCCCGCAGCCGGACTCGCCGACGACGCCGAGGGTCTCCCCCGCGCGGACGTCGAAGGAGAGCCCGTCGACCGCCTGCACGGCGGCGACCTGCCGCTTGAGCAGGCCCTTGCGGATGGGGAAGTGCTTGACCAGGCCGTCGACCCTGAGCAGCGGCTCGCCGGCCGCGGCGTCCGGGGAGGTCGTCGCCTGCTGGGGAATCGTGGAGGGCGTCATCTCGGTCTCAGTCTCGGTCTCAGGTCCTTTGGATCCTTCGGCGGCGTCCGTCACAGCTTCGGCGCAATCTCTTCGGTCCAGATCCGCTCGCGTTCGTCGGCGGACATGTGGCAGGCCGAGTAGTGGCCGGAGCCGATCTCGCGCAGTTCGGGGCGCTCGGTGCGCGTGATGTTGTCCTTGGGCACGTCCGCGTAGGGGCAGCGCGGGTTGAAGGCGCAGCCGCTCGGCAGGTTGATGAGGCTGGGCGGGGCGCCCTTGACCGGGGTGAGCCGCTCGGTCTGCTCCCGGTCGATGCGCGGCATCGAGCCCAACAGGCCCCAGGTGTACGGGTGTTGGGGCGTGGAGAAGACCTGGTCGGCGGTGCCGCGCTCGACGCAGCGGCCGCCGTACATCACCAGCAGCTCGTCGGCCATCTCCGCGACGACCCCGAGGTCGTGCGTGATCATGATGACGGCGGAGCCGAACTCCTTCTGGAGGTCGCGGATCAGGTCGAGGATCTGCGCCTGCACCGTCACGTCGAGCGCGGTGGTCGGCTCGTCGGCGATCAGGAGTTCGGGGTTGTTGACGAGCGCCATCGCGATCATCGCGCGCTGGCGCATGCCGCCCGAGAACTCGTGCGGGTAGGAGTCGACCCGCTTGTCCGGCTGCGGGATCCCGACCCGGTCGAGCATCTCGATGGCCCGCTTGCGGGCGGTCCTCTTGTCGACGTCGTGGTGGACCCGGTAGGCCTCCACGATCTGCCGGCCGATCGAGTAGTACGGGTGCAGGGCCGACAGCGGGTCCTGGAAGATCATCGCCATGTCGCGGCCGCGCAGCTTGCGCACGGTGTTCTGGTCGGCGGTGAGCAGCTCGGTGCCGTCCAGCCAGATCTCGCCGCTGATCTGCGCCTTGCGCCGGCCGTACTGGCCGGTGGTGTGCAGGCCCAGGATGCCGAGCGAGGTGACGGACTTGCCGGAGCCCGACTCGCCGACGATGCCGAGGGTGCGGCCCTTCTCCAGCTTGAAGGAGAGCCCGTCGACGGACTTGACCACGCCGTCGTCGGTCGGGAAGTGCACCTTGAGGTCACGGACCTCGAGGAAGGAGCTGGGGGCGCCGGAGGCCGCGGTGGGTTCACCCACCGCCGCTCCGGTCTTGTGCAGTTCGGTCATCCCAGCCTCACTCGCGGGTCGATGACGGCGTACAGAAGGTCCACGACGAGGTTGGCGACGGCGATCGCGAGGGCCGCGATGAGCGTCACGCCGAGGATCACGGGCAGGTCCTTGTTGCTGATGGCCTGGACCGCCGCGAGGCCGAGGCCCGGCAGGTTGAACGTGGACTCGGTGAGCACGGCGCCGCCGAGCAGCACGCCGAGGTCGAGGCCGAAGACGGTGAGGATCGGCGTCATCGCGGAGCGCAGCGCGTGCCGGCTGATGACGGAGGACTCACCGAGACCCTTGGAGCGCGCGGTGCGGATGTAGTCCTCGCCGAGGATCTCCAGCATGGTGGCGCGGGTGAGCCGGGCGTACATCGCGGCGTTGAGGAAGGCGAGCACGATCCACGGCAGGATCAGCGTCTCGATCCAGGTGCCGATCGAGTCCTCGGTGGAGAGCGAGTCGGCGATGTGCACCCAGCCGAGGCTGTGCACGAAGATCCCCATCGCGACCATGCCGGTGAAGAAGACCGGCAGGGAGACGCCGGCGAGGGCGGTGGTCATGGCGGCGCGGTCCCAGAAGGTGCCGCGCTTGAGGGCGGAGACGACGCCGGTGGCGACGCCGCCGATCAGCCACAGCACGCAGGCGCCGGCCGCGAGCGCGGCGGTGACGGGGAGCGCGTCCTTGAGGGTGGTCCAGACGGGTTCCTCCGTGCGGAAGGAGTACCCGAAGCAGGGCGCCGCACAGTGGGTCACGTCATTGCCGTTGGCGTAGTCGCGCCCCAACGGGATGCCCTTGACGAAGTCCCAGAACTGCACGAGCAGAGGGTCGTTGAGCCCCAGTTTGATCCGGATCCCGGCGAGCTGCTCGGCTCCGGACGACTTGCCGGCGAAGAGGACGGCGATGTCCTGACCCGCCCATTTGGGCAGCATGAAGAAGATGGTGAAGGTCGCGAGCAGCACGACGAGCACCATGATGACAACGGCGAACAGGCGCCGGATGAGATAAGCAAGCACTGTGCGCGGCCCGGCGGCGGCCGTCGGCTCCTTGTGGGGGCCCACGACCGTCGCCCGGGGCCATCACCTGCCCTTCGGACTGGCGGGTTTTCGGCGGCGGAGCGGACGGGGCCGGGAACCGGATCAACTCCGGTTCCCGGCGCGGGTGTTACTTGACGACGCCCAGCGAGGCGTAGTCGTAGCGGCCGCTGTACGCGTCGGCCATCATGGCGTTCGTCAGACGCGAGCCACGCCAGGTGATGTTGTTCTCGTAGATGAACGGCATCCAGTCGGCCTGGTCGAGGATCCGCTTGTCGAGGCCCTCGTAGATCTTCCCGGCCTTGTCGGGGTCGGTCTCGGCGATCGCCTTGTCGAAGGTCGCGTCGATCTTCGGGTCGTCGATCTCGGACTCGTTGTAGTTACCGGTCTGCGCGAGGAAGCGGCTGTCCCACAGCGGCTGGCCGAAGCCCTGTCCGGACGGGAAGTCCGGGCCCCAACCGCTCATGATCATGCCGTAGCCGCGCGCCTTGACGACCTTCGGGGAGCCGGTGACCGAGGCGGACTCGGCGCCGTCGAAGGAGTCGACCTCGACCTTGATGCCGACCTTGGCGAGCTGCTCCTGCAGCGCCTCCGCGGTGTCGACCTCGCCCGGGTTGTTGGTACGGGCGGTGATCTTCGTGGAGAAGCCGTTCGGCTTGCCGCACTCCTTCAGCTCGGCCTTGGCCTTGGCCGCGTCCGGCTTGCCCTTGCGGGCGAGGATGCCGTACGGGTCGTAGTCCGTGTGGCCCTTGATCGACTTCGGCAGCGTCGAGTTGGCGATGTCACCACCGGCCAGCTTGCCGCCGCGCACCTGCTGCAGGCCCGCGAAGTCCGTCCCGTAGAACACGGCCTTGCGGCAGTGCACGTTGTCGAACGGCTTGGCCTTGTGCACCAGGGCGACGTAGCGGACGAAGGAGGTCCGCATGTTGTCGACGTTGTCCTTGTGGTCCTGGACGGCGGTGACGCGACCCGACTGGGTCATGCCGGTGCCGTTCATGTCGACGTCGTAGTCGCCTTCCATCAGGCGCTTGTCGTTCTCCTCCAGGTTGGCGGAGATCGTCACGTCGATCTTGTCCGGGAGCGCCGCGCGGACCGGGTCCGAGGACCGCTTCCACTTGTCGTTGCGCACCAGCACGATCTTCTTGTTGGCCTTGTACGACTGGAACTTGTACGGGCCCGCGGAGAACGGCGACTGGGTGTACTTGGCCTTCGTGTCCTTGTCCTGCTTGACCGGCGAGCCGGACGGCATGGCGAGGAACTGCTCGAAGTCACCGTTGGGCTTCGGCAGCTTGAAGACGATGGTCTTGTCGTCCGGCGTCTCGATCGACTTCAGGCCGAGCTTGTCCTTGGACTTGTCCTTGTACGGGCCCTTGTACTCGCCCTTGGGGTCCAGGTTCTGCTTCAGGTACTGCGGACCACCGGTGATGGTGTCCGTCGCCCAGATGCGCTCGATGCCGTACTTGATGTCCTTGGACGTGATCGGCGAGCCGTCCTGCCAGGTGATGCCGTCACGCAGGTTGTACGTGTACGTCTTGCCGTCGTCGGAGATCTTGCCGGGGGCCTTGGCCAGGTCGCCGACGAGCTCGTTGGACGCCTCGCCCGGCTTGGGCGCGTAGGTGACCAGTTGGCGCGTGTAGAACCGCATGAAGTCCCACGACATGCCGTAGTAGGCGCGCTGCGGGTCGGCGGAGTCGAGGTCCTGCTTGCCGACCATGCGCAGCGTGCCTCCCTTCTTCTTCGAAGGGTTGGCGATCTTGTTGTACGCGGCGTCGTAACCGGCGCCCTTGGACGAGTCCTTGGAGTCGTCGTCGCTGCCACCGCCGCACGCCGTGGTCGTCACCAGCGCCGCGACCACGAGGGCGGCGCCGGCGGCAAGCCGTCGTTTCGAGGAACCTGTGGGCATTTTCTCGTAACCTCCGAGATCGCGGTCCCGGACCAAGTGCCGGAGAACCAATGAGTCAAGCCGCCTGACGGTGCTGCAGGGGCAGTTCTGTGAAAGCCAGTTGGACTTGTACGGCGCTACCGGGTGCCCTTGGGATCAAGAGCGTCGCGCAGCCCGTCGCCGAAGAGGTTGAACGCGAGAACGGTGATGAAGATCGTGACACCCGGGACGATCATGAACATCGGGTCGTGTTCGTACGTCTCCAGGGCGTCGCGGAGCATGCCGCCCCAGGAGGCCGTGGGCGGCCTGACACCCGCACCGAGGAAGCTGAGCGCCGCCTCCGTGAGGATGTTGGTCGGGATCATCAGCGTCATGTAGACGACGATCGGCGCGACCAGGTTCGGCAGCAGTTCGCGGAACAGGATGTGCCGCTTGCCACCACCCAACGACCGTGCCGCTTCCACGTATTCACGCTCCCGCAGGGAGAGCGTCTGCCCTCGGACGATGCGTCCGATGTACGGCCAGCCGAAGAAGCCGATGACCATGACGAGGACGGCGATGCGCACCCCGCTGCCGGTCAGGCCGAGCAGGTCGTCCGGGAGCACCGAGACCAGGGAGATGATGAAGAGCAGCTGCGGGAACGAGAGCAGCACGTCCATCACACGGCTGATCACCGTGTCGACCCAGCCGCCGAAGTAGCCGGCCATGATGCCGAACAGCGTGCCCAGCACCGTCGCGACGATCGCCGCGAGGAATGCCACGAGCAGCGAGATCCGGGCGCCGTAGACGATGCGGCTGAAGACGTCGCGGCCCTTGTTCGGCTCGATGCCGAGCAGGAAGTCGCTGCTCATACCGCCGAGCGCGCCCTGGGGCAGGTTCGTCAGCGGGTCGAGCTTGTCCTGGTGGAACTCGTTCGGCGGGTGGCCGAGCAGGCTGACGATGAGCGGCGCGAAGACCGCGACCAGGACGAGGAGCACGACAACGATGCCACCGCCGAGGGCGACCTTGTCGCGCTTGAGCCGGTTCCAGGCGATCTGCTTGAGCGACCGTCCCTCGACCTTGCGACCTCCGTCGTCCTTGGCAGGCTCGACCGGTGCGCTCGGAACCGCTTCCGCGCTCGTGTCGTGCAATGGTGCCGTCATCGTGGCAGGGACCCCTCTCAACCGGCGGTGACCGGCCCGCACTTGCCGCTGTGGCGGCGTGGTTCAGTCCGTCGTACACAGAGGCGAAGCCCCCTTGTTGCGGGAGTCTTCAACCTGGGCGCGATCTGTTGCCAGACTTGACGGCGAAAGGATGCCTAAACGTGATGCTGGCTGGGGTGTTCCGTTATCCGGACTGCCGTGAACGGGAGGCGGACACGGGGCAGTTGGGGTTGAACCGGACATGTTGCGGTCAGTCGCCGACTGGGCCGAAAAGCTGCCGCCAAACGCCGGACGGGCTGGAATTATCCAGCCCGTCCGGCGTTTGAGGACATCTTTAGAACGTCGCGCCGTACGGCGGCGGATACCCGTACCCACCCCCGGCGGGAGCCGCCGGTGCCGCGTGCGCCTCACGGTCGTAGAACGGCCGCGCCTGCCGCAGCCACATCGCCACCGGGTCGTACTCGTCCGACATCGCCACGGTGGACACCGGAAGCCCCTCCGGGACCGCCGGGATGGACTGCTGCATCATCGCCCGCACCGCGTCCACGGACGCCGGAGACGTGTCGTAGACGTCCAGGCCGATGGCGAGATAGGGCGCACCCAGCGTCGGCTGGACCCAGGCGCGGCGCAGCGAGCGGATCGCCGTCGTCCGGTGCGCGTTCTGCGTCAGAACTGCGTAGAACTGGGGGATTTCGATCGTCGGCTCGGAGAGCCGCAGCGGGCCCGCCGGCTGCCGGTCGAGGCCGCCCGCGATACGGCGCAGGTCGAGCCACGGGATGCCGACGCCGCCACCCGGCGCGTGCGGGTTCAGCCAGAGCCCGTAGTGGTCCGGGTAGAGCGTGCGCGCCGCGTCGACCCCGCTCACCACCTCGTACGCCCGCGACCAGCCGGAGGCGGAGAGCTCCTGGGCGGAGGTGACGCACGGGGCGTACGAGAAGCCGTCCACGTCCATGTTCCCGTACTGGGCGTCCGGGGAGCCGGCCTGGCCGTGCCAGAGCAGCATCCAGACCTGCCCGGCCGCAGGGTCGGCGAGGGCCTTGAGGAGCGCCTCGTACGCGTCGTAGCGTCCCGGCGTCACCTGGCGCAGCATGTGCTCGACCTGTCCGGCCGCGGCCGTGCCCGACGCACTCACCCGTAACCGCCCCTTCGGCTCTTCAAATACGTCCGTGCTTCCACACGTGGCCGGAAAGCGAAGCGCCGTCCGGTCACGTCATGAAACCAGCTTAAGCGGCGATACTGACACCGACTTGACGGACGCCGTCACCCTTCTCGTACGTAGAACGGCCGTACGTGTGTACGCAACCAGTCCGCGACGGGGTCCTGCGTCACGTCCAGGAACACCAGGTTGACCGCCCAGGCCACCGGCGCGCGACCCAGCGCCCGCCCCAGCGCGTCCAGCGGAAGGTCCCCCGCGCCGCTCGGGGCGCCCACGGACTGCGACAGCTCCACGCCGATGAACAGGGACGGCTCGGCGTCCTCCACCGTCGCGAGGCAGCGCCGGGCGCTCAGCACCGTGCCGAGCCCGTCGAACTCCTCGCGCACCGCGGCCAGGAAGTCCATGGGGTCGACCTGCCAGTCGGGCTCGCTCAGCACCACGCGGCCACCCGTCGCCGGGCCGTCCAGCGGCGTGCGACCACTGCGGGCCAGCTCGGCGACGGCCGGCGGCGGCAGCGGTACGCCGACCGTGCCGTCCGGGTTCACGGCGATGCCGACCTGCGGCGGAAGCCCGCGCGCGAACTCCACGGCCGGGGCCACCGTGCAGTCCATGCGGCCGCCGGTGACCGCCATGAACTGCTGCTCGGAGCTGAACACGGGGACGTAGGCCTGGCCCGCGATCTCCAGGCTCGGCAGATCGAGGTCCCTGCTGGCGTTCGAACCGCCCCTGGGCAGCGGTATCCACACATGGCTGCGGCCGAGCACCTCGACGATCCGGCCACCCGCCGAAGACCCCGCCTCCTGGCCGAGCGCCGCGGCGAGGACCTGCTCCAACTCGTTGGCGGGCCAGCCCTGCGCGGGGTGGGCGTAGCCGCCCTCGTGCCCCTGGGCGTGACCGTGACCCGGCTCCTGGGTGCCTGGGAACTCCATGACTGCCATCAACCTCTGCTGTTCTGCCCGCTGCTGTGCCCGCCCGACCTTAACTCGTACACACAAGGGGACACGGTGCGGTTACTTCCGCTTACCGGGCCGGCCGCTTACCGGGCGGGCCCCCGCGTCAGTCGCCGAACGTGATCCCTCCCAGCGCCTCCATCGCCGCCCGGTCGAGCAGCACCGCCGACTCCATCCCGACCGGCAGGTCCCCGCGCTCCGTCGAGCTGACGAGCGCGCCCACCGCACGGCGGTGCCGGGCGAAGGCGTACCGGGACACCCCGCGGCCGCGGTCCCGCTGCCCTTCGAGGGCCGTGTCCGCCGGTACGTCGAGCAGCATCAGGTGGACGGCGACCCCGCGCCGCCGCGCCGTGCGGATCACCCAGCGGCGCACCCACGCCTGCGTACCGCAGTCGTGCACGACGACGCTCACGCCCGAGCGCATCGCCCGGCGCAGCCCCACGTAGTGCGCGACGCGGACCAGCGGGCGGTACAGCGCGTACGGCAGGTAGCGCGGCATGCGCGCGGCCCAGCGCTCGCGGGTGTCCTGCGAATCGATCCGGATCTCCGTGACGGCCCGCCGCATCAGCGTCGACTTGCCGCTGCCCGGCAGGCCCGAGAGCACGACGAGGTCGCCCGCCGCGAACGCGAGCCTTCGTGGTGTGTGACCACGGCGGCCGCGCAGGTCCCGCACCGAGCGCTGGCCGGGGATCACCCCTGCCACCACCGGCGCCGAAGCCGACACCGCATAAGCCCCCGCCACTGCCTTGTGCACCGTGATCGTCCTCCCCGCTGCGGTCACGTCACCCTTGCCCCTCAAGTGTAAAGAGAAGGTAATGCCCCTCAAGGGGTTTCCCTGTCGGACGGGCATGCAATGATGTGCCCGCAACTGCATACCGGCCGCTTGAATCCGCGCGGGAGAGTTCCGGGTACCGAGTCGTATCGACGAGTTCCCGGACGCCGAAGGAGCAAGTTCCTCCCTTGAATCTCTCAGGCCCCGTACCGCGCGGGCGAGGCAGATCTGAAAAGTGGGGCGCCTTTGTGACACGGCGCCCCCACCCAAGGTGCAAGCCCCCTCGGGGCGAACCTCTCAGGTTCCGATGACAGATGGGGAGGACGTCTCGTACGCGAGACCCCGCCATCGCCGTCATGCCCCTGGGAGCAGACCAGCTATGACCCGCACCACCGCACTGGACGCCCTGCACCGTTCGCTCGGCGCGACCATGACCGACTTCGCCGGCTGGGACATGCCGCTGCGCTACGCCAGCGAGCGCGACGAGCACAACGCCGTGCGCACGCGGGCCGGCCTCTTCGACCTCTCCCACATGGGCGAGATCACGGTGTCCGGGCCCGAGGCCGTGGACCTGCTCAACCACGCCCTCGTCGGCAACATCGGCTCCGTCGGCGCCGGCCGCGCCCGCTACACGATGATCTGCCGCGAGGACGGCGGGATCCTCGACGACCTGATCGTGTACCGGCTCGGCGAGACCGAGTACATGGTCGTCGCCAACGCGGGCAACGCGCAGGTCGTGCTCGACGCCCTGACCGAGCGCGCCGCCGGCTTCGACGCCGAGGTCCGCGACGACCACGACGCGTACGCGCTGCTCGCGGTGCAGGGCCCGACCTCGGCCGCGATCGTGAAGTCCGTCACGGACGCGGACCTGGACGGCCTGAAGTACTACGCGGGTCTGCCCGGCACCGTCGCCGGTGTCGAGGCGCTCATCGCGCGCACCGGCTACACCGGAGAGGACGGCTTCGAGCTGTTCGTCTCCCCCGCCGACGCCGAGAAGCTGTGGCAGGCGCTGACCGAGGCGGGCGCCGAGTACGGCCTCGTCCCCTGCGGCCTGTCCTGCCGGGACACGCTGCGCCTGGAGGCGGGCATGCCGCTGTACGGGCACGAGCTGACGACCGACCTCACGCCCTTCGACGCCGGCCTCGGCCGCGTCGTGAAGTTCGAGAAGACCTCGCACGGGGACAACTTCGTGGGCCACGACGCGCTGGTCGCCGCCGCCGAGCGCGCCGAGGCCAACCCGCCCCGCAAGCTCGTCGGCCTCATCGCCGAGGGCCGCCGCGTCCCGCGCGCCGGGATGTCCGTCGTCGTCGACGGCAAGGTGATCGGCGAGGTCACCTCCGGCGCCCCGTCCCCGACGCTCGGCAAGCCGATCGCGATCGCGTACGTGGACCCCGCGCACGCCGAGGCGGGTACGGCGGGTGTCGGAGTCGACATCCGCGGCAAGCACGAGCCGTACGAGGTCGTGGCCCTGCCGTTCTACAAGCGCCAGAAGTAGCGCACGCTCCCCCTCTGTCACCAGCACCTTCCCGCGTACAGGAGAATTCGCATCATGAGCAACCCCCAGCAGCTGCGTTACAGCAAGGAGCACGAGTGGCTCTCGGCCGTCGAGGACGGCGTCGCCACGATCGGCATCACGGAGCACGCCGCGAACGCGCTCGGTGACATCGTGTTCGTCCAGCTCCCCGAGGTCGGTGACACCGTGACCGCGGGCGAGACCTGTGGCGAGCTCGAGTCGACCAAGTCGGTCTCCGACCTGTACTCCCCCGTCAACGGCGAGGTGACCGAGATCAACCAGGACGTCGTCGACGACCCGGCCCTGGTCAACTCGGCCCCGTTCGAGGGCGGCTGGCTGTTCAAGGTCCGGCTGGCCGACGAGCCGAAGGACCTGCTCTCCGCCGACGAGTACACCGAGTTCTCCGGGAGCTGACCCCACCGATGTCCGTACTGAACGAATCCCTGCACGAGCTCGACCCCGAGGTCGCCGTCGCGGTCGACGCCGAGCTGAAGCGCCAGCAGTCGACCCTCGAAATGATCGCGTCGGAGAACTTCGCTCCGGCCGCCGTCATGGAGGCCCAGGGCTCGGTCCTCACCAACAAGTACGCGGAGGGCTACCCCGGCCGCCGCTACTACGGCGGCTGCGAGCACGTCGACGTCACCGAGCAGATCGCGATCGACCGCGTGAAGGCGCTCTTCGGCGCCGAGTACGCGAACGTGCAGCCGCACTCCGGCGCCTCCGCGAACCAGGCCGCCCTCTTCGCCATCGCCAAGCCGGGCGACACGATCCTCGGCCTGGACCTGGCGCACGGCGGCCACCTCACGCACGGCATGCGCCTGAACTTCTCCGGCAAGCAGTTCAACGTGGTCCCGTACCACGTGGACGACGCCGGCCTGGTCGACATGGCCGAGGTCGAGCGGCTCGCCAAGGAGCACCGCCCAAAGGTGATCATCGCCGGCTGGTCCGCGTACCCGCGCCAGCTGGACTTCGCCGAGTTCCGTCGCATCGCCGACGAGGTCGAGGCGTACCTGTGGGTCGACATGGCGCACTTCGCGGGCCTCGTGGCCGCGGGCCTGCACCCCAACCCGGTCCCGTACGCCGACGTCGTCACGTCCACGACGCACAAGACGCTCGGCGGCCCGCGCGGCGGCATCATCCTCGCCCGCAACAAGGACTTCGCGAAGAAGCTCAACTCGGCTGTCTTCCCGGGCTTCCAGGGCGGTCCCCTCGAGCACGTGATCGCGGCCAAGGCCGTCTCCTTCAAGGTCGCCGCTTCGGAGGACTTCAAGGAGCGTCAGGCCCGCACGATCGAGGGCGCCCAGATCCTCGCCGAGCGTCTGACGACCCCGGAGTCGCGGGAAGCGGGCGTCAACGTCCTGTCCGGCGGCACCGACGTGCACCTGGTCCTCGTCGACCTGCGCGACTCGGAGCTCGACGGCCAGCAGGCCGAGGACCGGCTCCACGAGGTCGGCATCACGGTCAACCGCAACGCGGTCCCGAACGACCCGCGCCCGCCGATGGTCACCTCCGGCCTGCGGATCGGCACCCCGGCCCTCGCCACCCGCGGCTTCCAGGCCGAGGACTTCCGCGAGGTCGCCGACGTGATCGCGCTCGCGCTCCAGCCGTCCTACGACGCGGAGGCGCTCAAGGCCCGGGTGACCGCTCTGGCCGATAAGCACCCGCTGTACCCCGGCCTGAAGTAATTCGGCCCGGATTACGTACCCTTTCGTAGGTACGTCCTGTCGGGGCACCGCGCACACTGGAACAAGCAGTCATCAGTGAGCGCGGTGCCCCGTTCCATGCACAGCCACCATGCACAGCCCGGCAGACAACGGCGTCTACCACCACCTTTGGAGTTCCACCGTGGCCATCTCGGTCTTCGACCTGTTCTCGATCGGCATCGGCCCGTCCAGCTCGCACACGGTCGGCCCGATGCGCGCGGCCCGCATGTTCGCGCGGCGCCTGAAGAACGAGGGCCTGCTGGCCCACACCTCCTCCGTCCACGCCGAGCTGTACGGCTCGCTCGGCGCGACCGGGCACGGGCACGGCACCCCGAAGGCGGTGCTGCTCGGCCTTGAAGGCGACTCCCCGCGCACCGTCGACGTGGAGAAGGCTGACGAGCGCGTCGCGACGATCAAGGAAACGGGACGCCTCAACCTGCTCGGCGCGCACGAGATCCCGTTCTCGTACGACGACGATCTCGTCCTGCACCGCCGCAAGGCCCTCCCGTACCACGCGAACGGCATGACGCTGTGGGCCTACGGTGACGAGGCCTCCGGGCGCAAGGAGCTGCTCACCAAGACGTACTACTCGGTGGGCGGCGGCTTCGTCGTCGACGAGGACGCTGTCGAGGGCGAGAACCCGATCGTCCCCGACGACACCGCCCTCAAGTACCCCTTCCGCACCGGCGACGAGCTGCTCCGCCTCGCGCAGGAGACCGGCCTGTCCATCCCGGCGCTGATGCTGGAGAACGAGAAGGCCTGGCGCACGGAGGACGAGATCCGCGAGGGTCTCCTGGACATCTGGCGCGTCATGCAGTCCTGCGTCTCCCGCGGCATGTCGCACGAGGGCATCCTGCCCGGCGGCCTCAAGGTCCGCCGCCGCGCGGCGAGTTCGGCCCGCAAGCTGCGCGCCGAGGGCGACCCCGTGGCCCACGCCATGGAGTGGATCACCCTCTACGCGATGGCCGTGAACGAGGAGAACGCGGCCGGAGGCCGGGTCGTCACCGCCCCGACGAACGGCGCGGCCGGCATCATCCCGGCGGTCCTCCACTACTACGTGAACTTCATCCCCGGCGCCGACGAGAACGGCGTGATCCGCCTCCTCCTCACCGCGGGCGCCATCGGCATGCTCTTCAAGGAGAACGCCTCCATCTCCGGCGCCGAGGTCGGCTGCCAGGGCGAGGTCGGCTCCGCCTGCTCGATGGCGGCGGGCGCCCTCGCCGAGGCGCTCGGCGGCTCCCCCGAGCAGGTGGAGAACGCGGCCGAGATCGGCATGGAGCACAACCTCGGCCTGACCTGCGACCCCGTCGGCGGCCTCGTCCAGATCCCCTGCATCGAGCGCAACGGCATGGCGGCGGTCAAGGCCGTCACGGCGGCCAAGATGGCGCTGCGCGGCGACGGCTCGCACAAGGTGTCCCTCGACAAGGTCATCAAGACGATGCGGGACACCGGCGCGGACATGAGCGTCAAGTACAAGGAGACGGCGCGCGGCGGACTCGCGGTGAACATCATCGAGTGCTGAGGCCGCCTCCTCGGGGTCGGCCGGTTCGCGCGCCAGGGGGTTCCCGAATCCGTCGACGCCTCTAGTTTTGACGTACGGGCAGGGCGGTCGGGATCCGGCCGCCCTCGCTGCACGGTCCTGGCTCGTTGGATGAATGGAATCCGAGGACTCATGCCCCCTGAGATAGTCAGCCGTCAAGGTTCCCTGGCCGGAGAGCGGTTCGGCATCGGAGCGAAGCCCCTCACGTTCGGCCGCAAGTCCGCGAACGACGTGGTGATCCGCGACGTGAGCATCTCGCGCTTCCACGCCGAGGTACGCCGCGAGGGCCACGGATTCATGCTCTACGACCTGGGAAGCAGCAACGGGACATACGTCAACGGGGAGCGCATGACCTCCCACGTACTCCAGCCCGACGACGTCATCACGATCGGCGAGGAGACGTTCTCCTTCGAGGCGGCCGGGCCCATGGAGACCATCATGGACCTCTCCGTCCTGGAGGCCCTCACGCCGCCTCCCGCCGAGCAGCCGGTCCCCGTACTCAAGGTGACCGTGTCGGGCGGCGGCCCCGTGGGGCTCGCCTTCGCCCTGCTCCTGGAGTCCCTGCTCGGCCCCCGGGCCGCCGTCACGATCTACGACGGCCGCTGGACCCGGGCCGGGGACAGGGTCGTCTGGAAGGACGCGACACAGGGCAACGTGCGGCGCATGCAGGTCGTCACGGTGCAGAGCCGCCAGTACCTCGGCCTTCCCCAGGAGGTCCAGGACCGGCTGTTCAAGGACGGCGCGTACAGCGAGATGTGGCCGGCGGGCCCGGACTCGATCCGCGGTCACCAGCCCCGCAACATCCGGATCTCCTACGTGGAGGACACCCTCCTGGAGT
The DNA here is from genome assembly GCF_054871485.1 of Streptomyces sp. UC4497. NCBI lineage: Bacteria > Bacillati > Actinomycetota > Actinomycetes > Kitasatosporales > Streptomycetaceae > Streptomyces > Streptomyces sp. UC4497. The sequence goes on from NZ_JBTYHB010000051.1 coordinate 32,318, forward strand.
TGGCCAACGAGAAGCCGGACCGCATCCGCCTCGTGCCGGAACGGTTCGACCCGGCCGAGCACGAGAAGAGCGCCGCCGCGGACCATGTACTCGCCATCTGCGAGGGGGGCCGCTCCCGGACCCGCGAGCACTTCGCCGAGAAGTTCGGCCGGGCCGACACGTCCATCTACTCGCTGGAAGGCGCGCACCTCCAGGACGTGGTGCTCGGCCTGAGGGTGAAGTCGGGGCTGTCGGATCCGATGTCCGTGCTGCTCACCGTGGCGCAGAACCGGTTCCTCCTCAACTCCCTGCGCGGTGAGGGCTTCCTCAACATGCGGCTCACCGACGAGGAGGCGAAGGAGGTCGTGGGGATCGACCCCGTCCGGCAGGTGTTCGAGGAGTGCATCGCCTCGCGCCCGTGCGTGATGAACCGGAGCGAGGACGGCGACTTCCTCTGCGACACCCACAGCACCCTGTTCCTGCCCGCCCTGCTCAAGGGGTCGGCGCTGTGGAAGCGGGTCAAGGAGGGGCTCGCGCTGTTCGCCGTGCCCGAGTCCGACCTGAGCGCCGTCACCGCCTTCCGCCTCGACATGGTGCAGCGCCCGCGGTTCACCGCGCGGCTGCACCCCAAGACGGTCTCGGGACCGGGCACGTACGGATTCCTGCTCGGGGACGCCGCCAACGCCATCCACTTCTGGCCGGGCCGCGGCCTCAACAGCGGCTGGGGATCGGCCATTTCGCTCGCCCGGTCACTCAGCGGAACCTGGCGGGGGCGGCCGCTGCGCGATGCCGACTTCGTACGCCACGAGGCGGCCATGTCGATGCTCCAGTACCGGCACAAGAGCCGCGCCTGGAACTCGATGATCACCACGGACGAGCAAGGGGTGACCCGGGCCATCAAGGACAAGATCCGGCAGAGCATCGCGGAGGCCGCGGAGCGCACGCCGGACCGGCAGGCCGACCTCGACGCCCTCATGGATCAGCTCCGCGCGATCCGCGACCGGCTGGCGCCGCGGATTCCCGGACTGCCCGACGACGCGACGCTCCTGGAGCACCTGGACACGCTGAACGGCCAGACCTTGTACACCCTGGTGCACAGCGGCGCCTGGGACACCCAGATCGTCGGCGGCGAGGAGGTCGACATCGACATCTTCTATCCCGCGGAACGGCTGGACCCGCTCCTGGTGAGCTGAGCGGCCGGCCCACCAGGGCACCGGACGGCGCCCGCCCGACTCACAGGGCGGCGCTCGTCCCCTGCCCCGACGCACTCCCCTCGAGCCACTGGTCCCAGCTCAGGTTGAAGGCCGCGTAGCCGTTGTCCGCCGGGGCCTTGGCGCGCGGGGAGCCGGTGATGGTGATCGGGTCGCCCTGCTTGACCTGCTCGTAGAACCACTTGGCGTCGGACATCGACAGGTGCACGCAGCCGTGCGAGCCGCGGGCGCTGCCGCTGCCCGGGTTCGGGTCGCCGGTCGAGTAGTGGACGTAGGTGCCGGACTGGGTGAGGTGGACGTCCCAGGGCAGCGTCAGGTCGTAATAGTTGGGGCTGCCCTTGTCGCAGCTGATGCCGACGCTGCAGGAGGTCATGTGGACCTTCTTCTGCTTGTCGATGACGGCCATCGTGCCGTTCCAGGTCGGGTACTCGGCGCTGCCCGCGTTGATCGAGAGCGTGCGCACGGCCTTGCCGTCCTTCGTCACCTTCAGGGTGTGGCCGCTGACGGAGACGTCGGCGCGCACATCGTCGCCGACCTTGAAGGTGTGGGTGTAGCCGTGCACGCCGTAGCGCCCGTTGCCGTTGCTGACGCCCTTCATGTCGGCGTCGACCTTCACCTTCGTACCGGAGGGCCAGTACGTCTTGGGCCGCCAGTCGGCGCGCCTGTCGCCGAACCAGTGCCAGGCGCCCTTCACCGGCGTCGACGTACTCACCTTCATGTGCTTCTCGACGGATTCCCGCGCCTTCGCCGCCACCGGGTTGGTGAACACCACGGAGACCGGCATGGCCACGCCGACCGTGGCACCGGACTGCGGGGTGATGGTGTCCAGGAGCATCGGCGGCCCCTTGGGCTTCGCCGGCGACGGCGACGCACTCGACTTCTTGTCCGCCTTCCCGTCACCCCCGCTCGCCTTGTCACTGCCGCCGCCCCCGCCGCAGGCACTCGCACCCACCAGCACCGCGACCGTCACGAGCGAGATTCCTATAACGCTGCCCTTGCGCCGTCCCACGAACTGCCCCACTTCTCCGTCACCGCGTACCCCGTAGCGGGGGCCGCCTCCCTGTGAGACAGCTCGGCGGGGCACGTCAGTTGCGTACCCGCGTGCAAAGCGTGTTCCAAGCTTGCGGCAGCTCATGCGCGTACTAGACAGTGATCCGCAGCACCAGGGCGGCGACGGCGAGCACGAAGCAGAAGCCCCACGGCCCGAGGTACCGGTCGCCCACGCGGACGTGCGCGCCCAGCGCCCCCACGAAGTACAGGACGAGCCCGACGCCCGCCGCGACCCCCAGCGCCGGCACCACGAACCCGGCGAGCAGCCCCAGCGCCCCGGCCCCGAGCGCCGTCCCGAGCCACGGAATCCACGCGTACGGCACCCCCAGCTTGTCGGCCTGCGCCTTCGGATAGGAGTGCCCGGCGAGATTGGCGACGGCCGCGGACCCGTAGACGACGGCGGCGAGGACGGTGACGACGACGTAGACCGTGAACATGGTGTGCTCCTTCGAGGAGGGTTCACCAAACGGACGGACCACCCTGCGGAAACGTGACATCGGCGGGCCTCGGACCAGGGCCGCCTCTCGCCGCGTCGCGATACTGCTGAGCAGGCGGGCGAGTCACGTAGCGGTTCAGTACGTCATACGTGCGCAGGTGGGATGGCAGGGCCTCGTACCAGGCGAGTCCGTAGGCATTGCAGTTCGAGCAGACGAGGCCTCGGACACACGCTCCACAACTGCGGCGACCCTTGCAGCAGGCATGGTCGTGGTCGATGTGGAAAGCACGCGTACCCACCACCTCGGTCGATTCGCAGATCGCGCACCGTTTCCCCTGGTACGCCCAGAGTTGATCCACGAAATCGCGTGTGAGGTTGTAGTGGCTCAGCCGGACCCGTTCGGCGTTGCACGCCTTGCAGTACGCCCTCGGGTAGCCCGAGACCTGGTCCGTGGAAAACTCCCCGACAGGCTTGACTTCGCCGCACGCCAGGCAATCGGTCATTCCCTGCGCAAGTGCGGTCTCAAGCGACCCTATGGATCTTCTCCGGCGCAGCGGCGCCAACGGCTTACCTGCGATGTCCTGCTGATAGTGCCCATTGCAGAGCCCTCTTGCGATCAACGCCCTGTCGCAACCGTCGAACAGGCAACCGCGACGGGGCGCCGGGGACCTGCCAGGCCCGAGGGCCGTGAAGGGCTTTCCTTTCTGGGTCTGCCGGTAGTGCCCCATGCACAGCTCTCGTGTCAGCCGGAATTGATCCGAGGATCGGGCGCACGCCCACCCATCTCCCTCGGCGCGGCATACGGTCACCTGTTTCATATTCGCATTAACGGTCTAAGTTGAATCTGGTTACTCCATCCGAGTTCCGCCCGTGCCCCCGATCAGGAAAGATGAAGGTTCGGCCTCGTCGCCCCACCGACCAGGAGGACCCGCATGCTGCGCGGAATCGATGTGAGTTCGCACCAGTCCACGTTCGACACGGACGGACTGTCCTTTGTCTTCATCAAGGCCACGGAGGGGCGTTCGTATGTCAATCCGCGCCTTGCCGCCCAGACGAAGCGCGCCCGTGACGCCGACTGCGTCGTGGGCTTCTACCACTTCCTGTGGCCAGGGAACCTGAAGGCGCAGGCCGAGTACTTCGTCAGCAAGTCCCCCGAGAAGGTCGGGGACTTGCTGGCAGTGGACTGGGAGACCACCGGCGAGGGCACCCACGCGAGCAACGCGGAGAAGGACAAGTTCATCCGCGAGGTGAAGCGGCTGCGGCCGAACCACCGGGTGCTGCTCTATTGCAACAGAAATTATTGGCTCACCAAGGATTCCACCTCGTACGCCGGCGACGGGCTCTGGATCGCCGACTACGTCAGTGCCGGGAAGCCCCGCATCCAGGCGGACTGGGTGATCCACCAGTACACCGACAGCCCACTCGACAAGAACATCGCCGACTTCGAGAGCAAGAACGCCATGAAGGAGTGGGCGGGCGGCGTCTGACGGGAGTCGGTGGTCAGGCCCGCCACTCCGCCGTGCGCTCCGGGGACGCCGCGTCCAGCGCCTTGCGCACCGCCGCCGCGTCGGACGCGAGGCCGTAGACGGGGGTGCCGGGCTGCTGGCGCCAGGACTCGTCCTGGCCGCCGGCGTCCACGGCGTCGAAGCCGATCTCGTCGAGCAGCGCCGCGACGACCTGCTTCGCGGCCGCGTCGTCGCTCGCGATGGGCAGGGAGACGCGCTGCGGGTCGCCGGACGGGCGGGGCTTGTCGAGGATGTCGTGGGCGTAGGTGCCGTTGAAGACCTTGACCACCTGGTGGCCGAGCTGGCGCTCCGTCCAGCGGCTCTCGGTCAGGCCCTCGTCCTCGATCCCGGCGATCTTCCCGTCGCGCTGCTGCGGGTAGTAGTTGCCGGTGTCGATGACGGCGACGTCGGGGGCCGCCGTGTCCAGGAGGCCCTTGGGCAGGTTCGGCACGGCCTTGAGCGGGATCGTGACGACCACGACCTGCGCGTCGCGCACCGCGTCCTCGATCGTGGCGGGCGTCGCGCCGGTCTCCTCGGCCAGTGCGGTCAGGGTGTGGGGGCCGCGGGAGTTCGCGACGTGGACGTCGTGGCCGACGGTGGTGAGGCGCCGGGTGAGGTTGCCACCGATGTTGCCCGCGCCGATGATGCCGATCTTCATGTCGTGCCCTTGCCCTTCGGGGTCAGCGGATTCACGCACGTATCTACGTGGACTGCGAACCGGGAGGTCCCGCGGGCTATTCCCAGACCGCCGCCAAACGGGCCAATCGGGCTCACTCGGCCTCCCGCTCGACCAACTTCCCCTGCATGACCGTCAGTTCGTCACGCGCCGCACGCCCCGCCGCCTCCGCGTCCCCCGAAGCCACCGCCTCCACCAGGTCCGCGTGCGCCGCGTCCCCGTGGTCCTGCTCGGCCTGCTGTACGTCGACCAGCGCGAGGAGGTCGACCAGGGCCTCACGCAGGGCCGGGGCGAACTCGGCGAAGAGGTCGGTGAGGACCGGGTTGCGGGCGGCCGCGACGACGGTGGCGTGCAGCGCGATGTCGGCGTCCACGAACGCGCCGCCGGGGCCGCCCGCCGCGGCCCTGCGCGCGTCGAGCGCGGCCCGCATCGCGGCGACGTCCTCGTCCGTACGCCGCTCGGCCGCGAGCCGCGCGGCCTGGATCTCCAGGAGCGTACGGACTTCGTAGACGTCGGCGACCGCCGCGCGGCGCAGTCGGGTAGGCCAGTCCTCGACCGGGCGCAGCGCCGTGACGAAGACGCCCGCGCCCTGCTTCGGCCGCAGCATCCCCTGGCCCGTGAGCGCGCGCAGGGCCTCGCGGACCGTGGAGCGGCCGACGCCGAGGTCCTTGGCCAGGGTGGTCTCGCCGGGCAGGCGGGTGCCGAGGGGCCAGGCGCCGTCGGCGATCTGTGCGCGCAGCCGTTCTGCGGCCTGTTCGACGAGCGGGCTGGGACGGAGGGGGCCGGCCGACGACGACACGGGATCACCAACTTGTCTGAGGAGTACTTGTCTGAGGACCTGAGGTGTGGCTAGTCTAGCGGGCATGTTCCGCGGACTCCTTCTTCTCGGCTGCCGCGGCGGGGCCTGACGCGACCGGCACCCCGCCGCGGGGTGCCGTGCTGCCGGTCGTCCCCGCACGACCGAGCCGAGGAAGGCCTCAGCCACCATGTACCGCTGGAATCCGCAGACCCCGGGCCCGATGCCGTATCACCGCTACCGGCCCGATCACGAGCGCGTCAACATCCCTTCCATTGACCGGAGTTGGCCGTCTAAGCGGCTGACCGAGGCGCCGCTGTGGGTGCCCGTCGATCTGCGCGACGGCAATCAGGCGCTCGCCGAGCCGATGGACACCGCCCGCAAGCGCCGCTTCTTCGATCTGCTGGTGGGGATGGGCTTCAAGGAGATCGAGGTCGGCTATCCGTCGGCGAGCCGGACGGACTTCGACTTCGTACGTCACCTGGTCGAGCAGGTCGCGGCGGGCGCCGTGCCCGAGGACGTCACGCCCGTCGTCTTCACCCCCGCCAAGCCCGACCTGATCGAGCGGACCTTCGAATCCATCGAGGGGCTGCCGCGCGCCGTAGTGCACCTCTACATCCCCACCTCCCCCACCTGGCGCGACGTCGTGCTCGGCATGACGCGGGCCGAGATCCGGCGCACCGTCCGCGAGGCCGCCGCGCACATGGCCCGCCTCGCCGACGCCCGCCCGGACGCGCACATCCGCTTCCAGTTCGCCCCGGAGACCTTCAACCTCACCGAGCCGGACTTCGCGCTGGAGGTCTGCAACGGCCTGACCGAGCTGTGGGACGCGAGCCCCGACCGCCCGGTGACCCACAATCTGCCGACGACCGTCGAGATCTCGACGCCGAACGTGCACGCCGACCAGATCGAGTACATGCACCGCCACCTCGCCCGCCGCGAGTCCGTCATCCTCTCCGTGCACCCGCACAACGACCGCGGCACCGGCGTCGCCTGCGCCGAACTCGCGGTCCTGGCAGGGGCGCAGCGGGTGGAGGGCTGCCTGTTCGGCAACGGCGAGCGGACGGGGAACGTCGATCTCGTCACCCTCGCCATGAACCTGTACGCGCAGGGCGTCGACCCGATGATCGACTTCTCGGACATCGACGCGGTGCGCGAGACGGTCGAGTTCTGCAACCGGCTGCCGGTGCACCCCCGGCACCCGTACGGCGGTGAACTCGTCTACACCGCCTTCTCCGGCACCCACCAGGACGCCATCTCCAAGGGCTTCGCGCACCGTGCCGCGCACCCGGACGAGCCGTGGAACGTGCCGTATCTGCCGATCGACCCGGCCGATGTGGGGCGTACGTACGAGGCCGTGATCCGCGTCAACTCGCAGTCGGGGAAGGGCGGGATGGCGTATCTGCTGAAGGAGCACCACGGTGTCGACCTGCCGCGGGCGCTGCGGCCCGAGTACGCGCGGCTCGTGCAGGAGGCCACCGACGACAGCGGCCGCGAGGCGGAGCCGGACGAGCTGTACGCCCTGTTCCGCTCGGCCTATCTGGACGTCACGGGTCCCGTGGCGCTCGCCGACGGCTGGTCGGCGCGGCAGGACGGCGCCGTGCACCGCTTCGCGTGCACGCTCGAAGTCGACGGCGAGGAAAGGGAGTTGGAGGGCAAGGGCAACGGCCCGCTGGCGGCCTTCGCGGACGCGCTCGCGGCGGCCGGCCTGGACGTGGACGTCCTGGACTACACCCAGCACGCGCTGACGGCGGGGCGGGAGGCGGAGACCGTCGCGTTCGCGCAACTCCGGGTCGGCGGGGTGCCGGTGTGGGGCGCGGGCCGTGACACGTCGGTGCTGGCCGCTTCCGTACGGGCGGTGCTGTCGGCGGTGAACAGGGCCGCGGTGTGAGACGCCGGTGGGGCGGGCGCCGCGCGCCCGCCCCACCGGACCCTCGGGCTACTTCTACTTGTTCAGGTTCGCCCAGAACTCGTCGAACGAGAGCTGCTTGTCCCCGTTGGCGTCCTGCCCGGAGATGAGCACCTCGGCCACCGAGTCCGTGACGTTGAAGTCGCCCATCTGCGCCATGGCGCTCTTGTACTCGGCCGCCGTGATGAAGCCGTCGCCGTCCGCGTCGAAGCGATCGAACGCCTTGCGTGCTTCCTCGATGTCCGCCACCGGGTCACCCCTCGATTTTCGTAATGCCGTATTGACGGGGGTCAGATTATCCGGAGGCGTGCGCGCGCAGTGCGGCGAGTACCCAGGCGAACTCCTCGCGGTGCGGGTGCTCGGGGGCGCCGCCCTTCAGGACGACGAGCAGTTCCCGGTAGCGGGCCACCTTGTCGTTCATCGTGGCGAGCAGCCGGTCGAGGACGGCGGACCGGTCGGCGTCGCCGAGCAGCTCCTGAAGCACCGGCTCGGCGGCGGGCGAGGCCGGGTCGATCCCGTCCCGCACCGCGTCGCCCGCGAGCGCGACCAGCTTCTGCAGGAACCGCATGGAGGAGCCGGCCGTGTCCTCGGGGGTGCGGTCCGCCGCGTTGTACTCGGTGGCCCGACGCATGCCCGCCTTGAGCTCGGGGTCCTGGAGCAGCTCGGCCAGCTCCACCCAGGCGTCGACCTGCTCGGGCGTCGGGTCGTCCGGCAGGCCCGCGCTCATGTTCCGCATCCGCTCCTGGACCGCCGGGTCGACGGTGTCCAGGCCGTGCAGCATCTCCTCGGCGAAGTCGTCCATGATCCGCTTGCGCTCGGCGGCGGACTGTCGTGCCAGCTTGTTCATCAGGGCCATCTCCTCGGCGCTCGAATTGCGTTTCGCGACGGTCGACAGCACGGCCCGGTTGAGCCGCAGCACCTGGATCTGCGCGTCGAGCGCCGCCACGTGCGCGGCGGCGACGGACGCGATGTCCCGGTCCCCGGAGAGGATCTTCCGTACGTCGTCCAGGCCGAGGCCCAGCTGGCGCAGGGTGCGGATCAGCTCCAGGCGGGCCACGGACTCGGCGTCGTAGAGCCGGTAGCCGCCCTCGCTGCGGGTCGCGGGGTGCAGGACACCCTCGTCGGACCAGAACCGGATGGTGCGCACCGTGAGGCCGGTGCGGCGTGCCAGCTGTCCGATCGTGAGCAGCTGCGGGCCGTCGTCGATCATGTCGAGGAGTCTGGGCCTTCCAGTGGGTGGAGACTCAAGCCCAGCGTACGAGGCCCGTGACCGGGGAGGGGGTCAGCGGTCGGCGACGCGCATCTCGAACCAGGTGGTCTTGCCGCGCGGCAGCAGGTCGACGCCCCAGCGGTCGGAGAGCTTGTCGACGAGGAAGAGGCCGCGCCCGGAGATGTCTAGCTCGTGCACCGGCATCAGGCAGGGCAGGCCGCGGGACGGGTCGCGCACCTCGATGCGGATCCAGCCGCGGCGGCGCAGCATACGCAGGCCGAAGTGGCGGGCGCCGGTGTGCCGCACCGCGTTGCCGACGAGCTCGGAGACGAGCAGGACGCCGTCCTCGGTCATTTTCGGGGAGAGGCCCCAGTGGCGCAGGACGACCACCTGCGCGAGCCGTCGTGCGGTCGCGGCCGACTCGGGGCGCGACGGCAGTGACACCTCCGCCTCGGCCGGATTTCCGAACAACTCCAGTGCCCTCAGAGCGTGTTCGTCCTCGACCGCGGGAGACCAGCGCGCCGCGGTCGCACTCCCGTGCCGCCGCGGTTGTTCCACACCCTCAAGCCCCGCCATGGCTCCATGATGAGGCCACGGAGCCCCCCGTGGGGCCGTTCCGACGGAATAAGCCCCCCGGAACGCTTCGTTCCGGAGGGCCGTTTAGGCATATGCCCTTGGCAGTACAGGGGTGTTCGCACCCGATCTGACCTGGGACGACTCCTCGCGCGAGGGTCGCCGTTGATCGTTTGCGGCCGAACGCGCTTAAGGTTCACTTAAGGTCCGGATAATGCTCCCCGAACGAGCGAACTGATCAACTCGGCTTGCCCGTAAGGCAATTGACGGGCCGTTCAGGGGCGCCCTGAACGCCGTCAGGCGAACTTCGCCTTCCCCGGGCCTTCTTCCACAAAGCTGCGCATCCCGGTCTCCCGGTCCTGCGTGGCGAACAGGCCTGCGAACCAATTGCGTTCGATCGCCAGGCCCGTGTCGAGGTCCGTCTCCAGGCCCGTGTCGATCGACTCCTTCGCCGCCCGCAGTGCGATCGCGGGTCCCTTGGCGAGCTGCCCCGCCCAGGCGTTCGCGGCGTCGAAGACCTCGGCCGCGGGGACCACCCGGTCGACGAGCCCGAGGGTGAGCGCCTCCTCGGCCCGCACCTGGCGGCCCGTGAAGATCAGGTCCTTGGCCTTGGACGGGCCGACGAGCCGGGACAGGCGCTGGGTGCCGCCGGCGCCGGGGATGAGGCCGAGCAGGATCTCCGGCTGCCCGAGCTTGGCGTTGTCGGCGGCGATGCGGAAGTCGGCGCACAGCGCCAGTTCGCAGCCGCCGCCGAGCGCGTAGCCGGTGACGGCGGCGACGACGGGCTTCGGGATGCGGGCGACGGCGGTGAACGAGTCCTGCAGTTCGCGGGAGCGCGCGACCATGGCCGCGTGGTCCATCTCCCGCATCTCCTTGATGTCCGCGCCGGCCGCGAACACCTTCTCGCTGCCGCGGATGACCACGGCCCGAATGTCGTCCCGGGTCGTGGCCTCCTCGGCGAGTTCCTTGATGCGGTCCTGGACGGCGATGTCCAGGGCGTTCATCGGGGGGCGGTCCAGGCGGATGGTCCCGACGCCGTCGGCTACTTCAAGGTGAACGGTCATGCCCTGAGGTTTACCGGAAGGAGCGCGCCGTTCACCGGACTGGACGCGGTGCGCTTCGTCACTTCTTCCAGTCCGCCCACGACATGTTCCACCCGTTGAGGCCGTTGCCGCCGTCGACCGTCTTGTCGTGGGTGTTCTTGACCACCACCACGTCGCCCGTCATCGACTGGTCGAAGAACCACGCCGCCGGGACCTTCTTGTCGTAGCCGCCGCGGACGTCGCGCAGGCCGATGCAGCCGTGGCTGGAGTTGACGTTGCCGAAGGTGCCGCCGCCCCAGTAGTTGCCGTGGATGAACGTGCCGGAGTCGGTCAGGCGCTGGGCGTGCGGGACGTCCTTGATGTCGTACTCGCCGCCGTAGCCGACCGTCTCGCCGTTCATGCGGGTCACGCGCAGCCGCTCGCTGATCACCATCGTGCCGCTCCAGGTCTCGTAGCCCGGCTTGCCCGTGGTGATCGGGATCTTCTTGATGGTCTTGCCGTCGCGCTTGACCGTCATCATGTGGGTCTTGGCGTCGACGGTGGAGATCTGGCTGCGGCCGACGGTGAACTTCACGGTCTTGACCTGCTTGCCGTAGACGCCGGGCCGGCCCTCGACGCCGTCGAGGTTCAGCTTGACGGTGACCTTGGTGCCCGTCGCCCAGTACTTCTCCGGGCGGAAGTCGATGCGGTCGTTGCCGAACCAGTGGCCCTCGACCGGGACGGAGGGCTCGGCCTTGACCGAGATCGCCTTCTCGACGTCCTCGGGGTGCGTGATGCCGCGCGAGAAGCGGATCGAGAACGGCATGCCGACGCCGACCTTCGAGCCGTCCTCCGGGGTGAACGTGCCGATGAACGTGTTCTTCGGGGTGAGCGTGGTGAACGTGGAGTCCTTGGCGGACTCGCGGCCGGCCTTGTCCTTGGCGACCGCGTGCACCTTGTACTCGGTCGACGCGGCGAGGTGCCGCGCCGGGGTCCAGGTGCTGCCGCCGTCGGTGATCGCGCCCTGCACCTCGTTGCCCTTGGTGTCGGCGACCTTCACCTCGGTCAGCTTCCCCTTGTCCGCGGTGATCTTCAGGGCCCCGCTGGTCGCGACGCCGTCGGCGCCGTTCTTGGGCGCCACCGCCACCACGGCCTGCGACTCCTTGTGCCCCTCGCCCGCCTGGCCGGAATCCCCCTTGTCGTCATCCGATCCACCGCCACCACCGCCACATGCGGTGACAAGGAAGAGTGCCGTTCCCAGCAGAAACGCGGATATCGGTCGTCGCCCGTTCAAGATCTTTCTCCCCTCGCACGGCCTTGCCCCCAAGGCCCGCACTACCGCGCCTGCAACGCGCGCACTGCGAAAGATAACCACACGACCTGGGAAAACGGATCCCCAGAGATGTCACCGTTGTGTCCCAACAGCGGGCAGGATGCCCGACTTTCGGCTAGGGCGTAACCGCTCCCCCGGCCTTCCAGCGGGCCCAGCCCATGTTCCAGCCACCCAGCCCGTTGTCGGCCGCCACCTTCTTGTCCGCGCTGTTCCTGACCTCCACCACGTCGCCGATCAGGCTGCGGTCGAAGAACCGGCCCGCGGGCGTCCACGAGCCGCCGCCCTTCACATCGCTCAGTCCTACGCAGCCGTGGCTGACGTTGCTGCGGCCGAAGACGCCGCCCGACCAGTAGTTGCCGTGCAGGAACGTGCCGGAGTCGGTGAGCCGGATGGCGTGCGGGACGTCCGGGATGTCGTACTCGCCGCCGAAGCCGACGGTGCGGCTGTCCATGCGGGTGACGTCGAGCTTCTCGCTGACGACCATCTTCCCGTTGTACGTCGTCGAGCCCGGCGCCCCCGCGGTGATCGGCACGGTCTCCACCGGCTTGCCGCGCCTGTGCACGCGCATGGTGTGCGCCGCCGCGTCCACCACGCTGACCTGGCTGCGGCCCACCGTGAACGTGAACGCCTTGTCCTGGAGGCCGTACACGCCGGGCGCCGCCTGTACGTCGCGCAGGCCCAGGTCGACGGTGACCTCGGTGCCCGGCCTCCAATAGTTCTTCGGCCGGAAGTCGAGGCGGCTCCTGCCGAACCAGTGCGGGGCGATCTCCACGCCGGGCCGGGCGGTGACCCTGATCGCGCGCTGCACGGCGGCCCGGTTCTCGATCTCCCGGTTGAACGCGACCTTCACGATCATGCCGGTGCCGACCTCGGCCCGGTGCTCGGGCGTGACGTAGCCGATGAAGCGCTTGGCGGGCACGTACGTCTTGAACGTGGTGTGCCGGGCCACCCGGCGCCCGTGGCCGTCCACGGCGACCGCGTCGACCTTGTACTGCGCGGCGAGCGCGAGGCGGTCCGCGCCGGGGCCCGTGGGGCGCCAGCGCATCGAGTCCCGCTCCAGGCGGCCGGGCACGGACCGCTCCTGCGCGTCCTGGATCCTGACGACCTTGACCGACTCCAACCGGCCCTCGGAGACGGTGACTTGAAGCCTTCGGTCCGCCCGTACGCCCTTCGCCCCGTCGTCGGGTGCGACCCGGATCAGTTCCTTCGCGGACCGCGGCTTGCCGAACGTCGTGTCGCCCCCGCATCCGGCGAGCGTGCCCATCAGTCCTGCCCAGGTCAGTACGGCGCCCAAGGTCGCCCCTGCGTGCCGCGCACGCCTCACAGCTGTTCTCACGCCAGAGCCAACGACGCGCACCCCGCCGGGGAAACGTGAGTGCGAGCGAAGCTCTGGGCAGAACAGTGGGAGGAAGCAGGGGGAGCGCGGCCGGGACGCCGCACGCCCCGCTGCCCATGAGTCGTGGAGCCGCGGGAGGCCGTCAGGTGTCGAGCGCACCCGAGCAGGAGGCAGTTCAGAGCGCGCCGCGCGCGGGCAACGGCAGAGCGCTGCCGGCCCCGTTCAGCGGTCGTGGCCGCGAGCGGGAGCGCGTGTCCCCGCTGGAGCCGGTGTGGCCGGGCACACCCGTGCCGCTCGGCGCCCGCTTCCGGGTGGGACCGGAGGGAGTGGCGGGCACCAATTTCGCACTGTGGGCGGGCGGCGCCGAGTCCGTCGAGCTGTGCCTGTTCGACGAGGAGGGCCGCGAACGCCGGGCCCCGCTCAGCGAGTTGACGCACGAGATCTGGCACGGCTTCGTGCCGGGAGTGCTTCCGGGGCAGCGCTACGGGTTCCGGGTGCACGGCCGCTGGGATCCATGGACGGGCGCCCGCTGGAACCCGTCGAAGCTGCTGCTCGACCCGTACGCGCGGGCGGTGGACGGCGAGTTCGGGCTGCCGCCGGAGGTCTACGGGCACGTACGGGACTGGCCCGAGCAGCATGTGGCCGACACGGTGCGCGACAACCGGGACTCGGCGCCGTACGTCCCGAAGGGCGTGGTCGTGCACGACGACGCGTCCGGCGACGAGTGGGTGGACGACCGGCGCCCGAAGACGCCCTGGGCGGACTCGGTGATCTACGAGGTGCACGTGCGCGGCTTCACGCGCCAACACCCCGGAATACCCGAGGAGTTGAGAGGGACGTACGCGGGGCTCGCGCACCCCGCCGCGATCGAGCACCTCGTGAATCTCGGGGTGACGGCGGTGGAGCTGCTGCCGGTGCACCAGTTCGCGCACGAGGACCATCTGCTGCGCCGGGGACTGCGGAACTACTGGGGCTACAACTCCATCGGCTACTTCGCCCCGCACGCCGGATACGCGGCGTCCGGGACGGCCGGGCAGCAGGTCGGCGAGTTCAAGCGGATGGTGCGGGCGCTGCACGACGCGGGCATCGAGGTCATCCTCGACGTGGTCTACAACCACACGGCGGAGGCCGGCGAGCTGGGCCCGATGCTGTCCCTGAAGGGCATCGACAACCGCGGCTACTACCGCCTCCAGGACGACGCCCGCCGCTACACCGACTACACGGGCTGCGGCAACACGCTGCACGTCGTGCAGCCGCAGGTGCTGAGGCTGATCACGGACTCGCTCAGGTACTGGGTCACGGAGATGGGCGTCGACGGCTTCCGCTTCGATCTCGCCGCGGCGCTCGCCCGCTCCATGCACGACGTCGACATGCTCTCCCCCTTCCTCGCGGTCATCGCGCAGGACCCGGTGCTGCGCCGGGTGAAGCTGATCGCCGAGCCGTGGGACGTCGGCTCGGGCGGCTACCAGGTCGGCTCCTTCCCGCCTCTGTGGACCGAGTGGAACGACCGCTACCGCGACGCCGTCCGCGACTTCTGGCGCGGCGCGCTGCCCGACGTACGGGACCTGGGGTATCGCCTGTCGGGGTCGAGCGACCTGTACGCGTGGGGCGGTCGCAGGCCCTACGCCTCGGTCAACTTCATCACCGCCCACGACGGCTTCACGCTCCGCGACCTCGTGTCGTACGAGCGCAAGCACAACGAGGCCAACGGGGAGGGCAACCGGGACGGCACGCACGACAACCGGTCGTGGAACTGCGGTGTCGAGGGCGAGACCGACGACGAGGGCGTACGGGCCCTGCGCAGACGGCAGTTGCGCAATCTCCTGACGACGCTGCTGCTGTCGACCGGGGTGCCGATGCTGGTGGCGGGCGACGAGTTCGGGCGCACGCAGCGCGGCAACAACAACGCGTACTGCCAGGACAACGAGATCAGCTGGGTGGACTGGGGCCTGCTCGACGACCCCGGCTGCCGGGAGCTGTTCGCGCTCACCACGCGGCTCGTCGCGCTGCGGCACGCGCACCCCGTGCTGCGGCGCCGCGCGTTCTTCTCGGGGCGCGCGCACTCGGCGGACGGGCTGCGGGACCTGGCGTGGTTCACCTCGCGCGGGACCGAGATGACGGAGGGCGACTGGTACGCGCCCGCCGGCACGGTCGGCATGTATCTGTCGGGGCGCGACATCCCGGGCCGGGACGCCCGGGGCGAGCCCGTCACCGACGACAGCTTCCTCGCGATCCTGCACGCGGGCGACCGGGCCGAGAGCTTCGTGCTGCCGGGAGAGCCCTGGGCCCGGTCGTACGAGGTGGTGGTGGACACCGGCGAGGAGGAGCAGGGCGCGGCGCCGGCCGTGCTGCACGAGGCCGGCGCCACGGTCACGGTGGAGGCCAGGACGGTACTGCTCCTGAAGGTCAGGACGTAGCGCCCTGGGGTCGCGGCTCCCCCGCGTAGGTGCCGAAGGACCACTTGTTGCCCTCCGGGTCGGTGATCGCGAACTCGCGGCTGCCGTACGGCTGGTCCTCGATCTCGCGGAGGATCTTGACGCCCGCGTCGACGAGCCGCTCGTACAGCTCGTCGACCCGGGCGGTCACGACGTAGCCGCCGAAGCTGCCCGGCTCGACGCACCAGGTGCCCGGTTCGGCGTCCGGCTTGTGGGAGCCGAGCATGATCCCGCCGCCCTCGGGCCAGTCGAGCTGGGCGTGGGCGACGCGGTCCCCGTCCTCGTAGACGGCCGTGCGCAGGAAGCCGACGGTGTCGACGAGGAAGTCGATGAGGGCGGGCGCGTCGGTCGCCTGGAGAGTGGGCCAGACCGCGGGCTCGCGGGGTGTCTGCTGAGTGCTCTGTGTGGTGTTCATGGCTCCGAGTCTTCGCCGTTGTGGTGTCCCCCGGCTTGGATGTTTCGGCACTCCTCGGAGATCCACCCGGTCGGGCTCAGGCCCGTGTACTGGCGGAAGTCGCGGACCAGGTGCGAGTGGTCGCAGTAGCCGTGCTCCGCGGCGACGCGGGACAGGTCCGGCGGGGCGCCCGCGGCCACGGCGCGGACGACGGCGGCCTTCGCGTGCTGGAAGCGCATCAGGCGGGCGGCCTGCTTGGGGCTCAGACCCGTCTCGGCGCGGAACAGCGTGGTGAGGCGGCGCTCGCTGAGGGCGACGTGCGCGGCGAGCCCCTTCAGGGTGCCCGCGCCGCGGTGCCGGGCGAGCCACGTCCACGCCTCGGCGACCTCGGGGCGCACGCCGGCCAGCGGGTCCTCGGCCGTCCGCCGCGTCACATAGTCGGAGACGAGCTCGAAGCGGGCCCGCCAGTCGTCGAGCCCGGCCAGCTCCTCCCGTACGAGCGCCGCCGTCCGGCCGAGCACGTCCGCGCCCTCGACCGCGACGGGCCCCGCGAGATCGGCCGCGGGCGCCCCGAGCAGCGCGCGGGCCGCGAGCGGGTGCACGGCGAGCTGGATGCCGCCCTCGGACCCGGACTGCGCGATGAACTCGGGGCTCTGGTGCAGCCCGCCCACGACGATGTCCGTGCGGACCGCGTCGGGGCCCAGGGCCTCCTCGGGGGTGTGGCCGCCGACGACCGGCTCGTCGAGGGTGAAGATCACCGTGAGGTACGGGGAGGGCAGGCCGCGGTGGAGCGCGGGAGGCAGGCCCCGCGTGCGATAGCCGACCGCGGAGACGATCGGGCCGCCGGGCCGTGGCGTCGCGCGCACGAACTCCTGGGAGCCGGTGCTCATGCCTCCAGTATGGGGTCCGGCGCGGTGTTCGTGCCGGACCGCTGGCAGCTACCCGTACCCGCCGGGTACATGCCGGTCACGCACGGTGAATCCGATCATGGCGGGCGGCGCCCGCCCGCTCTACGGTGGCCCGTCGTGAACCTGACCAAGGCAGACTCCCTGCGCAAGAAGCCCCTCCTGCTCGCCACCGCGGGCGCCGCCCTCGCCGCCGCCCTCGCCACGACCGTGCTGTGGCCCGGCTCCGACGCGTCCGCCACCACCTCCGGTGACGTACGCGCGGTGGCCGCCGAACTGAAGCACTGGCCGAGGCCGCAGGCCGAGCAGCTCGCCCGGGTGATCGCGGCGCACGAGCACCAGGGCGCGTACGCGACCTTCGACGCGGACAACACGACGTACCGCAACGACCTGGAGGAGTCGCTGCTGCCCTTCCTGGAGACGAAGGGCGTCCTGACGCGGGACACGATGGACCCGTCGCTGAAGGTGATCCCCTTCAAGGACACGGCCACGCACAAGGAGACCCTGACCGAGTACTACAACCGGCTGTGCGAGGTCGACGACCAGGTCTGCTATCCGTGGGCCGCACAGATCTTCTCCGGGTTCACCCTCAAGCAACTCAAGGGCTACGTCGACGAGTTGCTCGCGTACGACAAGCCGCTGCCGGGCGGCGCGAAGCCGCCCCAGTTCTCGGAGGGCATGCGGGAGCTGTACCACGCGCTGCGCTCGCACGGCATCGAGGTGTACGTGGTGAGCGCCGCGAGCGAGGACCTCGTCCGCATGGTGCTCGGCGACCCGAAGTACGGCTACGACGTGAAGCCCGAGAACGTGCTCGGGGTCGCCGCCCTGCTCAAGGACCGCAAGACGGGTGACGTCACGAGCTCCCGCAAGGAGATCGCGGCCGGGACGTTCGACCAGAAGGCCCTGGAGGACCGGGAGTTGACGCCGAATCTGTGGGCCCCGGCGACCTGGTACGAGGGCAAGCCCGCCGCCATCAGCACGTACATCGACGCCTGGAAGAAGCCGATCCTCGCGGCCGGTGACACGCCCAAGAGCGACGGCCCGATGCTGTTCCGGTCGGTGGACGTGGCGCACGGCGGCGTCCGGGTGTGGGTCAACCGCAAGGACAGCTACATGAAGGAGCTGAACGGGATGAAGGCGGACGGGGTGAAGCGGCAGAAGGAGCTGGGCCAGAAGGTCACCGCCGACAAGCGCTGGGTGACTGTGACCCCGGACGAGATCGGCTAGCCCAGGATCCCGCGGTCGTACGCCACCGCGACCGCCGCCGCGCGGTCCTTCACGCCCAACTTGCCGTAGATGTGGGTGAGATGGGTCTTCACCGTCGCCTCGCTGATGAACAGCTCGCGCGCGATCTCCTTGTTCGAGGTGCCCTTGGACACCAGGACCAGGACCTCGCGCTCGCGGGCCGAGAGACTCTCGTCGGCGGGCGCGGCGGGCGTGCGCACGGCCGTGACCAGGCGGGACGCGACCGCGGGTGACAGGACGGTGCGGCCCTCGGCGGCGGCCCGTACCGCCGTGAAGAGTTCCTCGCGCGGGGCGTCCTTGAGCAGGTAGCCGGTGGCGCCCGCCTCGATCGCGGGCAGCGTGTCCGAGTCCGTGTCGTACGTGGTGAGGACCAGGACGCGGGCGCGCACGCCGCGCCTGACCAGCTCCCGGATCGCGTCGACACCGCCGCCGCCCGGCATCCGCAGGTCCATGAGGACGACGTCCGGGTCGAGGGCCGCGGCGCGGGCGACGGCCTCCACCCCGTTCGCCGCCTCGCCGAGGACCGTGAAACCGGTGGTCGACTCGAACATGCCGCGCAGCCCGTCGCGTACGACGGGGTGGTCGTCGACGATCAGGAGGGTGATCACGGGGCCGGTCGCAGGGTCAGTCATGGCGCACCAAAGGTACGCGAGCGGAGATCGCCGTGCCGCCGCCTTCCTCCGACTCGACCGTGACGCCGCCCGCGAGCCGCTCGGCGCGGGCCCGCATCCCGTCGAGGCCGAAGCCGCCGCTGCCGGAGCGGGCCGGCACCGAGAGCGGGTCGAAGCCGCGGCCGTCGTCGCGCACGTCGAGGGTGACCTCGCCCGCCATGAAGGAGAGGGTGACGCCGACGCGGGTGGCGGCCGCGTGCCGGGCCGCGTTGGAGAGCGCCTCCTCGGCGATCCGCAGCAGGCTCGCCTCGATCTCTTCGTGCAGCGGCTCGGCGGTTCCGGTCAGGGTGAAGTCGGCGCGGACGCCGGTGCGGGCGGACCAGTCGGCGACGGTCTTCTTCAGGGCCTCGGCGAGCGTCGCGTCGTCCAGGGCGGCGGGCGCCAGATTGTGCACGGAGCGACGGGCCTCGCCGAGGCTGTGCCGGGCGAGGTCGGCGGCCCGGTCGAGGTGCTCGCGGGCCTGCTCCTGGTCGGGGGTGTTCGCGACGACCTGGAGCTGGGCGATGATCCCGGTCAGGCCCTGGGCGATGGTGTCGTGGATCTCGGCGGCGAGCCGGCGGCGCTCGTCGGAGACGCCCGCCTCCCGCGCCTGGACGAGGAGTTGGGCCTGGAGCGCGGCGTTCTCGTCGAGCGCGTCCTGGAGCGCCTTGTTGGTGCGTTCGAGTTCGGCGATGGTGGCGACCTGGGCCTCAGTGCGCTCGCGCTCCTTCGCGTCGAGGTGGACCATGGCCGCCACCAGCGCCATGTTGATCGCGTACAGCGCGCCGAAGAAGGCCCACTGCCCCGCGTTCTCGGGCGGAAGGCCGCCGGACTGGGACCCGGCCAGGATCACGGCGGACGCGGCGAGGCCGAATTTGACCAGGCGGGGCAGCAGGAAGCGGTCGGCGCCGAAGTAGCCGATGGCCGCGTAGAAGGCGAAGAGCGGGTTGATCCAGGCCAGGCCGAAGGCGAGCGCCCAGCGCAGGCCGTAGTAGACGGTGCCTGCCACCGAGGGGCCCTTGCGGGCGAGGCCGACCCGGATGGCGACACCCTCCAGGGCCACGGCGCCGACGACGAGCCCCGCCATCGCGTACCAGCCGGTGGCGCTCACCCCGAAGGACGTGTTCGTGGCCACCGCGAGCAGCACGCTGATGCCGAGCAGGGCCAGCGGGGAGAGGCGGTGGAAGGCCCGCCACCGCTGCTCGACGTCCGCCACGGCGCGGCCGAGTCCGTCCGCCGCCCCCGGTGTGTCCCGCTCGTCCATGTCCCCAGTCTGCGCGACCACACCCGCCTCCAAGGTCATTGCCGAGGGAACGGTCATTCCCAGCGGAACCAGCGCGCGGCCGCGCCGGTCAGGCCCACGGCCCAGACGGCGAGCACCAGCAGGTGCGACCAGGCGGGCCAGTCGCCCGCCGCGGCCTGGTTCAGGGCCTGCGCCGCGGCGCCGAACGGCGTCAGCTCGACGATGCGGGCCAGGGTGTCCGGCATCGTCTGCACCGGCAGCCAGACGCCCGCGCAGAACATCGCGGGGAAGAAGACGACCGAGCCGATCGCGTTGGAGATCTTCGTCGTACGGGCCCGGGAGGCGATCAGCGCGCCGAGGGCGAGGGAGACGACGACGGACAGGACGAGGGCGAGCAGATAGCCCGCGATCTGCCGCGGCAGCGCCACGTCGAAGGCGATCCGGCCGACGGCGAGACAGATCGCGACGGAGACGAGGACGGCCACGCCGTGGATGCCCATCTGCGCGCCGAGGACGGCCGTCGGCCGCACCGGCGTGGTCGACATCCGGCGCAGGATGCCGCGCTCCCGGTACCCGGTGATGATCGGCGGCATCGACTGGATGCCGCCCGCGATCATGCCGAGCAGCACGGTGACGGGCACGTACGCGTCGACGAGCCGGATGCCGCCGAGCCCCGCGTCGGCCTCCCGGAAGGACGGGATGGAGCCGAGGATCACGAGCAGGGCGACGGGGAACAGCAGGATCCCGACGAGACTGCCGGCCTCGCGCCTGAAGAGCGTGAACTCGGCCTTGAGGACGGCCCGGTCGACGGCTGACCGGTCGGCAGGGACGGCTGTGGTGGTGGGCGCGGTGACGGTGCTCATGACTGGCCGGCTCCCGTGAGGTCGAGGAACGCGTCGTCCAACGTGGCGTCGGACACGCGGAGTTGGTGTGCGGTGACGTGCTGCCGGGCGAGCAGCGTGAGGAGGGCGGTGACCGTGTCGTCGGTGCCGGTGAGGGTCACACGGCCGTCCCTGTGGTCCACGGAGGTGACCGCGGGCAGCCCGGCCAGCGCGCGCTCGTCCAGCGGCGCGGACGGGGTGAACGAGATGACGGTCGACCCGGCGGCCCGGCTGATCAGGCCCGCCGGGGTGTCGAGCGCGGCGACCCGCCCCTTGTCGATCACGGCGATCCGGTCGCAGAGCCGCTGCGCCTCCTCCATGAAGTGCGTGACGAGGAGGACGGTGACGCCGCTGTCGCGCACCTCCTCGATGAGCTCCCAGGTGTCGCGGCGCGAGCGCGGGTCGAGCCCGGTGGTCAGCTCGTCGAGGACGACGACGCGGGGGTTGCCGACGAGGGCGAGCGCGATGAACAGGCGCTGTTTCTGTCCGCCACTGAGCTTCGCGAAGCGTGTGCCGAGCTTGTCGGTGAGGCGGAGCCGGTCGGCGAGCGGCCGCCAGTCGAGTGGCGCGGGATAGAAGGCCGAGTACAGCTCCAGCGCCTCCTTCACGGTCAGCTTCGGCTGGATCTCGCTCTCCTGGAGCTGCGCGCCGAGGATCCCGGTGACCTGCGCGTGGTCGCGTACGGGGTCGAGCCCCGCGACCCGTACGTGCCCCTCGTCGGCCGCACGCAGCCCCTCGACGCATTCGACGGTGGTGGTCTTGCCCGCGCCGTTCGGCCCGAGGATCCCGAAGATCTCGCCCTCGCCGACAGTGAAGGACACCCCGTCGACGACGGCCCGCCCGGCGTACGTCTTGCGCAGCCCGGCGACCTCGATGAGCGGTGCTGTGGTGGTGGTCATGGCATCAAGCGTCGCCGCGCGGGCCCTGCCGGGGCATCGGCCATCGCGCTCGAGCACGCATCAACCGATCGGTTGATGGGCGGTACGACCACCGGGGCCGGCCGATACGACCACTGGGCCGGCCGGTACGACCCACCGGCCCCCGGAGGCGTGCCGTCCGAAACTCGGTGGGCGTTGTCAGTGGCAAACCGTAGGCTCGCCCCTGATGCCGACGACTACACGTGCCACCACAGAGACGACCGGTCAACTCTCCGCCGTGCGGACGCTGTTGCGGCTGTGGCCGTACGTGCGTCCGGTGCGGGCGCGGTGGGCGGGCGCGGCGTTCGTGGCGGTGCTCGCGTCGTGCCTGGCGCTGGTCTTCCCGCTGGTCCTGAAGTGGATCGTGGACGGCCCGGTGACCGAGCGCGACCCGGGCGGGGTGTGGCTGGGCGCCGGGGTGCTGCTCGCGCTCGGCATCGCGGAGGCGCTCCTGTTCGGGCTGCGCAGATGGCTGGTGGCGCGGCCGCTCGCGGGGGTGGAGGCGGCGCTGCGGGCCGATCTGTACCGGCATCTTCAGCGGCTCCCGGTCTCCTTCCACGACCGGTGGGCCTCGGGCCAGTTGCTGTCGCGCGGCACGACGGACCTGATGGTGCTGCGGATGTTCCTCGCCTTCCCGCTGACGTTCCTGATCGTCAACGGGGTGACGATCCTGGCCGGCCTCACCGTGCTCATCGTCCAGGACTGGGGGCTCGGCCTCGTGCTGCTCGCTCCCGCCGTCCCGCTGATCGCGTTCTGCTACCGCTTCGAGGACGGGTACGCGAAGGCCTCGCGGCGCGCCCAGGACCAGGTCGGCGATCTGACGACGGTCGTCGAGGAGTCGGTCCTGGGCATCCGCGTCATCAAGGGCTTCGGCCGGCACCGCAGCCAGGCCCGCGCCTTCCGCGACCTGGCACGCACGGTGCGCGGCACCGAGCTGGTCAAGGCGCGGCTGCTCGCCGGGATCCTCACGGTGATCACACTGCTTCCCGAGGTGGCGCTCGGCGCGGCCCTGGTGATCGGCACGATCCAGGTCTCCGACGGCTCGCTGTCCGCGGGCACGCTCGTCGCGTTCCTGTCCACGGCGCTCGCGCTGCGCTGGCCCATCGAGTCCATCGGCTTCCTGCTCGCGATGAGCCAGGAGGCGGCGACGGCGACGCGGCGGTACTTCGAGGTGATGGACGCGGATCCGGAGGATCCGCGCGTCCTCGCCGACGCGGGCGCGGACACGGGCGCGGGCCAACGCGCAGGCGACGGCCTCCGGTTCGAGGGCGTCGCCTTCCGCTACCCCGACGCCGCCGAGGACTCCGTCCCCACCCTCACCCGCGTCGACCTGCACATCCGCTCGGGCGAGACCATGGCACTCGTCGGATCGACGGGAAGCGGCAAGACCACGCTCACCGCGCTCGTGCCCCGGCTCTACGACGTGACGGAGGGCCGCATCACGCTCGACGGCCGCGACATCACCGCGATGCCGCGCGCCGAGCTGCGCGAGCTGGTGTCCGTGGCGTTCGAGGAGCCCACCCTCTTCTCCGCCTCGGTCGCGGACAACGTCCTGATGGGCGCGCCCGAGGCCACGGGGCCCGAGCAGCTGGAGCAGGCGCTCGACGTCGCGCAGGCCCACTTCGTGAACCGGCTGCCCGACGGCGTCGACACGGAGGTCGGCGAGCAGGGCCTGAGCCTGTCCGGCGGCCAGCGCCAGCGCCTCGCCCTGGCCCGCTCCGTCGTGGGCACGCCCCGCTTCCTGATCCTCGACGACCCGCTGTCCGCGCTCGACGTGCACACGGAGGCGGCGGTGGAGGCGGCGCTGCGCCGGGTGCTCGCCGACAGCACGGCGCTCGTGGTCGCGCACCGGCCGTCCACGGTGCTGCTCGCCGACCGGGTGGCGCTGCTGTCCGAGGGCCGGATCACGGCGGTGGGCACCCACCACGAACTGCTGCGCACGAACGGCGAGTACAGACATCTGATGTCGGGCGAGCACACCGAGGAGACGGGCTCGGAGACGGAGACGGAGCGCGTATGACGACGACCACGAAGCCGAACGACAAGACGGGCCCGCAGGGCGAGGCCCCGGACCCCGAGGACATCCAACTCCCCTCCCCCGGCGACCCGTTCGACCAGGACGACCTGCCGACACCCGAGGGCGCGACCGGCGGCCTGCTGCGCTCGCTGCTCGCGCCCCACCGCCGCACCGTCGCTCTCACCGTCCTCGCCCTGCTCCTGCAACAGGCCGCCGTGCAGTCGGGCCCGCTGATCGTCGCGTACGCCATCGACAGCGCGGTCCCCGCGTTCCGGGCGCACGACTACGGGCCGCTGGTCGCGGTCGGCGCGGGCTTCCTGCTGTGCGCGGTCGGCTCGGCGGCCTTCGTGTACGCGTACATCCGGTTCTCGGCCCGCGTCAGCCAGAACGTGCTGGTCGACCTGCGCGGCCGCATCTTCCGGCACGCGCAGGCACTGAGCGTGGACTTCCACGACCGGTACACGTCGGGCCGCGTCATCTCACGGGCCACGACAGACGTAGAAGCACTGCGCGAACTCCTCAGCGAGGGCCTCCAGGAACTGGTCAACGTCGTCGTCGGATCGATCTACATCACGGCGATGCTGCTCTGGCTCGACCTGGGCATCGGCGCGGTCGCGGCGCTCTCCTTCGTCCCCCTCTACGTCATGATCCGGCTGTACCGGCAGCGGGCGGCGCGGGCGTACGCGGAGCGCTCCTCGGCGATCGCCGCGGTCATCGTGAAGTTCGTCGAGACCATGAACGGCATCCGCCCCGTGCGCGCCTTCCGCCGTGAACAAGCCAACGACGAACACTTCGCGAAGCTCAATCACCGGCACGAACGCTCCAACGGCACGGCGCTCCTGGAGATGGCGCGCTACGTGATCGGCTCCCGGCTGCTCGCGAACACGGCGGTGGCGGGCATGGTCCTGTGGGGCGCGTACCGAGTCGCGGGAGGCACACTCGAACTCGGCGTCCTCGCCGCGGCGGTGCTCTACATCCGCCGCCTGTACGACCCGATCGACCGCCTCGCCATGTTCCTCAACGCGTACGAAAGCGCGGCGGCCTCCCTCAGGAAGATCGCGGGCCTCCTCGCCCAGACGCCCTCCGTACCGGAACCGGCCACGCCGCGCTCCCTGCCGGCCCGGAAGAGCGAACAGCCGGGCCGCGAGGTCGAGTTCCGGTCGGTCTCCTTCGGCTACCGCACGGGCGGCGAGGTCCTCCCCCGCTTCGACCTGACCCTGCCGGCCGGACAGACGGTGGCGGTGGTCGGCTCGACGGGCGCCGGCAAATCGACCCTCGCCAAACTCCTCGCCCGCCTCTACGACCCCTCGCACGGCGAGGTCCTCCTCGACGGCACGGACCTGCGCGACCTGTCCAGCACCGACCTGCGGCGCAACGTGGTGATGGTGACCCAGGAGGCGTTCCTGTTCTCCGGCACGGTCGCCGAGAACATCGCGATCGGCCGTCCCGAGGCGACCCGCGAGGAGATCGAACAGGCCGCGAAGGCCATCGGCGCCCACGACTTCATCGCGGCACTCCCCGACGGCTACGACACGGACGTCCGCAAGCGCGGCGGCCGGATCTCGGCGGGCCAGCGCCAGCTGGTGGCCTTCGCCCGCGCCCTCCTCGCCGACCCCGCGGTCCTGATCCTCGACGAGGCGACCAGCTCCCTCGACATCCCCGGCGAACGGGCGGTGCAGCGCGCGATGCGCACGGTCCTGCACGGCCGCACCGCCGTGGTCATCGCCCACCGCCTCTCGACAGTGGAGATCGCGGACCGCGTCCTGGTGATGGCGTCAGGCCGGGTAACAGAGGACGGCCCACCGGCAGAACTCATCGCAGGTACAGGCGAGTTCGCCGGCTTGCACCGAACCTGGCGGGAGAGCACCTCCAGCCCCTGCGGCGATTGAGCACATCCAGCCCCGCCGGCGCATGAGCAAATCCAGCCCCGCCGGCGATTGAGGCGCGGGGCCCGGGGCAGAGCCCCGATCTTTCCAGCCCCTGCGGCGCTTGAGCAGCGGGGTCCGGGGCAGAGCCCCGCGACCCCAACCCCGTCACCGGCAACCGAACGACGCACACCGGACAACGAACGATTTCCGGCCAACCTGTTGACGGGCTCCTGACACGCGGCAGCGCTTGGTGCCACTCTCCCAACCGCACCACTCCGCACCACTCCGCATTGCGCTCTGCCCGGCCGGACACCCTCCGACCGGTCCCCACTGACCGCCAACCCGCGGTCACGCGTAAGGAGTTCAGCGTTGCGCAAGAACACCACCTCCCACAGACCCGGCTCCCCGAGACGCCGGGCCACGGCCCTCGCCGCCGGCACCGTCGCCGCCCTGCTGACGGTCACCTTCCAGACCCTCCCCGCCACCGCGGACGCGACCGGCGCCGACCCCGGCTCGCTCCCCGCCAAACTCTCCCCCGCCAAGCGCGCCGAGCTGATACGCGAGGCGAACGCCGGCAAGGCCGACACCGCGAAGGACCTCGGCCTCGGCAAGCAGGAGAAGCTCGTCGTACGGGACGTCCTCCAGGACAAGGACGGCACCACCCACACCCGCTACGAGCGCACCTACGGCGGACTCCCGGTCCTGGGCGGCGACCTGATCGTCGAAGCCACGAAGTCCGGAACCACCAAGGACGTCACCAAGGCCGCCAAGGCCGACCTCAAGAACGTCGACACCACCCCCGCCGTGAAGCCGGCCACCGCCGAGACCCAGGCCCTGAAGCTCGCGAAGGCCGACGGTTCGAAGAAGACCGAGGCCGACAAGGCGCCCCGCAAGGTCGTCTGGCTCGGCCAGGGCGCCACGAAGGGGCAGCCCACCCTCGCGTACGAGACCGTCGTCGGCGGCCTCCAGCACGACGGCACCCCGAACCAGCTGCACGTCATCACCGACGCGAGCACCGGCAAGAAGCTCCACGAGTGGCAGGCGATCGAGACCGGCACGGGCAACACCCAGTACAGCGGCACCGTCACCCTCGGCACCGCGCAGTCCGGTTCCTCGTACACGCTGAACGACACCACCCGCGGGGCCCACAAGACGTACAACCTGAACCGCGGCACGTCGGGGACGGGCACCCTCTACTCCGGCGCCGACGACGTGTGGGGCAACGGCAGCGCGACGAACACCGAGACGGCCGCCGCCGACGCGCACTACGGCGCCGCGCTGACCTGGGACTACTACAAGAACGTGCAGGGCAGGTCCGGCATCCGCGGTGACGGCGTCGGCGCGTACAGCCGCGTCCACTACGGCAACGCGTACGTCAACGCGTTCTGGGACGACAGCTGCTTCTGCATGACGTACGGCGACGGCACCAGCAACACGCACCCGCTGACGTCGATCGACGTGGCCGCGCACGAGATGACGCACGGCATCACGTCCAACACGGCGGGCCTCAACTACTCCGGTGAATCGGGCGGGTTGAACGAGGCGACGTCCGACATCTTCGGTTCCACCGTGGAGTTCTACGCCAACAACTCGACCGACGTGGGCGACTACCTCATCGGCGAGAAGATCAACATCAATGGCAACGGGACGCCGCTGCGCTACATGGACAAGCCGAGCAAGGACGGCTCGTCCAAGGACGCCTGGTACTCGGGCATCGGCAACGTCGACGTGCACTACTCCTCGGGCCCGGCGAACCACTTCTTCTACCTGCTCAGCGAGGGCAGCGGAACGAAGACGATCAACGGCGTGACCTACAACTCGCCGACCTCCGACGGCCTTCCGGTCACGGGTATCGGCCGCGACAAGGCGGCGCTGATCTGGTTCAAGGCGCTGTCCACGAAGTTCACGTCGACGACGAACTACGCGGGCGCCCGCACCGGCACCCTCGCGGCCGCCGGTGAGCTGTACGGAACGTCGTCCGCCGAGTACAAGGCGGTGCAGGACGCGTGGGCCGGGGTCGCCGTGGGCGCCCGGTCAGGCGGCGGCGACCCGGGCACCGGCAAGACGTTCACCAACGACGCGAACGTGACGATCCCCGACTACCCGGGGGCCGCCGTCACGTCGTCCGTCGCGGTGACGGGTGTCAGCGGCGCGGCGCCCTCCACCCTGAAGGTCGGCGTCGACATCGTGCACACGTGGAGCGGTGACCTCCAGGTGGACCTGGTCGGCCCGAGCGGCCGGACGTACCGGCTGCACAGCTCGGCGTACGACCCGACGCCCAACATCCAGACCACGTACACGGTCAACGCCTCCGCCGAGACCGCGAACGGCACGTGGAAGCTGAAGGTCCAGGACCTCGGCCAGCAGGACACGGGCTACATCAACAGCTTCAAGCTGACGTTCCCGTAAGCACCAATTG
>NZ_JBTYHB010000052.1:0-53741 GCF_054871485.1 Streptomyces sp. UC4497
GGGGGGGGGCGGGGGGGGGGGGGCGGCCCCCCCGGGGGGGGGGGGCCCCCCGGTTCCCCCCCCCCCCCCCCCCCCCCGGGGGGGCGGGGGGGGGGGGGGGGGGCCCCCCCCCCCCCCCCACTGCCGCATCAGGTCGCCAGCGCTTTCCGGAGCGTTGAAGACTTGAGTCCGAAGGTGTCGCGGATGTCGCTGTCGTCCACGATGAAGGGGCGCTCGGACATGTAGCTCATCTCGGCGAACTCCCGCCACAGTGGATCGGTGAGGGACAGCAGTGTCAGGTCCCGTTCGGTGAGCTGCTCCAACCGCGGTTCGGGCGCTCCGTGGAGTTCGGCGAGGTCGGTTGCGGCATGACGCACGGTCGTGGTGATGACCGGGGCGTGCCAGGCCCGCCCCCAGGCCCGTTCGTCGTTGCTGACCGCCACCAGTGCCGCTGCGACGTCCTCGGTGTATGAGAACGAATGGGCCGCATCGGGGTTGCCGTGGACGAGGGCCAGTTCGCCGTCGAGGACTCGGGGCGCGACCAGCAGCGTGAACGGTGAGACTGCGCCGGGGCCCAGGTACTGGCCGGCTCGCACTTCGGTGGCCCGCAGCCGCCCTTCGCCGTGCGCGTCCTTGGCCTGCTGCCACAGCTGGGCCCTGACCCGGCCCTTCCGGGTGGTCGGGGCCATCGGGGTCCGCTCGGTGACCGGCCCGGTGGTCTGCTGATAGCCGTAGTGGTTGCCGAGCATCACGTAGTCGGTCCCGGCCCGTTCGGTCGCGGCGAGAATCGAGGTGAACAACGGCGGCATGGTCTCCGGCCAGGTCTGGTAGGCGGTCATGGCGGCGTTGAAGACCGTGTCCGCTCCGGCCAGAGCCTCTGCCAGCTCGTCAGTGCGGCCCGCATCCAGGGCGACCCGTTCGATGGCGGAGTGGTCAGGACCACTGCCGCTGCGGGTGATGAGGCGGACCCGCTTGCCGCTGTCGGCCAGTTGCCTGGCGGTCGCGACCCCGGTCGCACCTGCCCCGATGACGACTGATCCACCCATGGTGTTGTCTCCGTTCACCTTCAAGAATGGGACGCCTCCCCGAAGGGGGAAACGTGGTTCACGGAGGGCCCGTCCGCACGCCCAACTCTGCCGTGCGGACGCAGAGTAGGTTAGTGGCCAGAAAGCCACGGACTCCAAGGATGTAGCCATGCATCGTGTCGCCGTCCTGGCCGTTCCCGCGGTCAAACCCTTCGACCTGTCCATGCCGTCCGCCCTGCTCGGCGCCGCCGAACTCGACGGCCGCCCCGGCTATGAGGTGACGGTGTGTACCGCCACGCCCGGTGTGATCGGTGCCTCCGGCGGCATCGAGGTGGTGGTCCGGCACGGTCTTCAGGCAGTTGCGGCGGCGGACACGGTGATCGTTCCCTCGACCGCCAGCCGGCACGACGCCGAGCCGGCCGCACTGGACGCCTTGCGGGAGGCCGCCACCGCGGGCAAGCGCGTCACCTCGATCTGCAGCGGCGCCTTCGTCCTCGCCCAGGCCGGACTCCTCGACGGCCGTGTCGCCACCACCCACTGGGGCCTGGCCGAGGAGATGCAGCGCGCCTTCCCCTCGGTCCACGTGGACGCCGACCGGCTGTTCGCCGAGGACGGACCGATCATCACCGGTGCGGGCTCGGCCGCCGGAATCGACCTGTGCCTGCACCTGATCAGTTGCGACTACGGTGCGGCCGTGGCCAACGCGGCGGCCCGCGCCGCTGTCGTCACGCCGGTCCGCCACGGCGGGCAGGCGCAGTTCGTACAGACCCCGCTCCCGGCCGAAACCGACTCCTCATTGGACGCGGCCCGCATCTGGGCACTGCGGCACCTGGACCAGCCGATCTCCCTGCGCGACCTGGCCGGTCAAGCCAAGGTCAGTGTGCGGACCCTGACCCGCCGTTTCACAGCCGAGACTGGCGTGACCCCATTCCAATGGCTGCTCCAGCAGCGGCTGCTGCGGGCCCGGGAGCTACTGGAGACCACCGATCTCACCGTCGACCAGGTGGCCAGCCGCAGCGGCCTCGGCTCCGGCGAGTCGCTCCGCCAGCACCTGAACCGCCAGATCGGCATGACCCCAGCCGTCTACCGGAGCGCCTTCCACCGCCCGAGCATGAAGACTGGTCAGTGACCGCGCGCCTCGGTCCGGACCTGGCGTTCCATAGGTGATCAGCGTGGCAACGGCGATGAGCTCGGGCAGAGCGGGCGCGAAGGTGCCCTCCACGATCATCAGCGGAGCTGCGGCGTGCTCGGCGAGCACGGCCTTGATGCGGACGCTGTCCAGGGCGCGCGGGTCGCTCAAGTCGACAACCCGACCCGGATCGTCGACCCCGCCGAGCAGGGCGCGGGCGGAGTGAGCACTCGGTGTTCGCCCAGTTCGTCCGGTGGTGGCACTTGCAGCTCTCGGCACAGGACGACGGCGCGACGCTCCAACACGCACCGGGGCCGTAACCCGCAGCACACGGCCGCAGGTGTGATGTGCTGGTATCCCGTAGACAGGGCGAAGGTACGTGTTGTTGAGGCAGTTGAAGAAGGCCGTGCAGAACAACACGACAGGCCCTGCGGCCACCGGTGTTGCCGTGCTGCTCGTGGGGTTCTCCTGGGCGATGGAGTCGTTCCTGGGCAAGATCACCATCAACCGCGGGTACAGCACCTTCACTTCCCGCTCGCCCTCAACTTCGCGACCGTGGCGGCATGTCTGGCGGCCTGCCTCAAGCCCGCTGTCCGCCCCCAGGCCCTTGAGGGCCTGAAGGCCCGGTGGCCCACCCTGGTGCTGGCGGCCCTGACTCTGATCTTCGTCCCCTACCTCGTCATCTACCTCGCGCTGGACACGATCACGCCGGCAGAGACCTCGCTGATCAGCAGCATGACACCACTGTTCTCCCTGCTGATCGGGGCGGCCTGGTTCCATGCCCGCATCCGCACCGGCACCGCCGCATGCGTCGCGCTCGGCTTCGGCGGCGTCAGCATCCTGATCGTCCCGCAGATCTCCGACCCCGCCCGGGGAGCCCAGACCCTCTGGTACCTGATCATGCTGGTGGTGCCCCTCTCCTACGCCGTCAGCGGCTTCCTCATCCGCAAAGCCGCCCGGCTCGGATCCGGCTACCTCCAACTCCTCCTGGCCACCAACCTCGTACCCCTGGCGCTGTTCGCAGCCCTCAACCGCGGCTTCCGCCTCCCACCGGCCGCCCGGGCCGGCGACCTCGCCCTCTTCGCCGCCGGCATGGTCTTCAACGTGCTGGCCGTGGCCGCCATGATGCGCCTGTCACGGATCCTCTCCCCACTGGCGCTGAGCTTTTCCAACTACGCCACGGTCCTGTTCGCCTTCCTGCTCACCGCGCTCTACCTGCACGAGCCGCTCGGCATCCGCCCCGTGGCCGCCGCGGGCCTGGTCGTCGCCAGCTCCCTGCTGGTGGGCAGAACCCAGCGGCCGGCCTCCTCCAACTCCTAGACGCCGCCTTCTCCGCCCCCGTTGCAGAGGACCCGTCCATGAGCGACAGCGTCTACGACAAGGCGGCTATGTCTGCGAGTTCGGGAGGCGTTTGTTGGTGACCGGGGGAGGCAGTGGTTGACCGAGTCTGGTGGTGTCGCTTTGTTTTGACGGCACTTGGGGGCTTGCGGTGGGACGCTGAGTGTGCCTGTGCCACGGCCAGCAGTCAGCCTGAGTGAAGCCCATCGAAGACACCACACTCACAACGGGAAATATTCCCCCAGGCTGTCCAGAGCCGAAGCCAGCGGAATCCCCACTTCGGGCCGCACGGTGAACGTGGTCACACGCAGCCGCTCTTGCTCGATCAGGAGACCTGCCCATACACCACTGCGGGTATTACCCGACACCAGCAGCTTCGTGAAACTCCCCCGGACGACCACGAAATAGATCCGCTCCTGGGTGGAGCGGACCAAACCACCGTCATGCAGAGCGCGGGTCGCGGCATCACGTGTCGTCTCGACAAGACGCACGTGGTGGGGATGGTCCTCACCCCAATCGCAGGACCAGTCGAGGACCGCAGCGCGGAGTCGCTCAAGATCGGGAACCTCGCCCATCGAGCACATGCACCGACCATACGCCCAGACCCTCGCACGCTTGAGCGACGTCAAATCTCATCGACATCGATCACCCACGACGCACCCAAGTGCCTCCCAAAACCGGCGACAAACGCCTCCCTGATTCGGCGACATAGCCAACAAGGAACGCTTCCTCACGCAGCACGAGCGGATGCACCACTCCGATCCATCCGAGCGCGGCCTCTTCGCCATCGACGAGCAGCACCGGCTCCTGCCCGACCTGCAGGGGCTGCGCGTGCTCGACATCGGGTGCGGCTTCGGCGACTACCTGCGCCACGCCGTCGCCCACGGAGCCGAGCAGGCAACCGGGATCGACAACCTGCCCGCGTGCGATCTCTGCTTCTCGGTACTTGCCCTGCACTACAACCTGAGCGAGGGTCGCGTTGGGTGTCGACCGCC
The DNA here is from genome assembly GCF_054871485.1 of Streptomyces sp. UC4497. Classification (NCBI taxonomy): domain Bacteria; kingdom Bacillati; phylum Actinomycetota; class Actinomycetes; order Kitasatosporales; family Streptomycetaceae; genus Streptomyces; species Streptomyces sp. UC4497. The sequence continues at coordinate 4,467 of NZ_JBTYHB010000052.1, forward strand.
GGGTGCAACCGCCCGCGATCGTAATCGGGTCGCAGTCGTTCCGGGCTCACTGATAGGTATGTGCGATGGCAGGAGACGACTCGGGTGGGTTTCAGGCAGGGCAGTCGGGACTCATCGCGAGGGTCCCCGAGGCGGAACCTGCTGTTCGAGCGTGGCGTGACCGGTTGGACCCCTCAGCCCGCGCGGGTGTTCCGGCCCATGTCACCGTCCTCTTCCCTTTCCTCGACGAGGGCCGCATCGACAGCAGTACCCTCGCTGCCATCGGAGAAGTGATCGGGCGTCACCGGCCCTTCGGGGTCCGGTTCGAGCACTGCGGGCGATTCCCGGAGATCTTGTATCTCGTCCCCGAACCGGACCTCCCGTTCCGACGGCTCACCGAGGCGGTCGCGGACCGGTGGCCGGAAGCCCCGCCATTCGGCGGGCAGTTCGAGGAGGTCGTCCCGCATCTGACCATCGCCCAGGGGCAAGACGATGCCGTACTGGAGGAGACCGAAGCCGACCTTCGCGGCAGGCTTCCCGTCACTGCCCGCGTGTCGTCGGTCGATCTGATCGTCCACGACGGAACAAGGTGGCAGCAGCGGGCGTCGTTTGCGCTCCGGTGATCCTCTGTCGGTCGTCGATCAGCCGCCGAACTGCTGGGCCTTGATTTGGGCGAGGCGATAGGAGTCGCTACCGGTTTCGATGATGTTGCCTCCGAAGGTGAGTCGGTCCACTAAAGCCGCGCAGAGCCGGGAGTCGGTGAACGTCTCGGTCCACGAGGAGAAGGGCTCGTAGGAGGCGATGGCCATACCGTTCTTCTCCCCGCGCTCGGTCAGAACCTGGAACAACAACTCAGCGCCGCGCCGGCCCAGCTCGTCAATACAGAGAAGGTCGACCAACCCGTAGCGGGCGATGGTCTTGGTCAACAGCTTCTCGTCGGCCGCCTCGACGAGCTCGTTGACGAGTTTGGTGGCCAGGACGTACTTGACCCGGAAGCCGGCACCGCCGCCCGATGACTGTCCTGGTCAGGCAGGACGAAGCCGTCGGAGTACGTAATCCGACGGCCAGCAGAGGGCTCGAACAACCACGTTGGTGACGACGAAGTACCCCGGGCTCACCCAACCGTCCTCTTTGCTCGCAAGGCCCGAGCCGTCCTCGCGGTAGTAGCGACGCACCATGCGGCGGCGCAACGGAGTCCCAGCCACGAACAGGACTGGAGCGGCAATGACTGCACCGACCGTCACGGCGAGCCGGACTGCCTGGATCCGGGCGACGCTCTCTATCCGCATCGCTCCAGTCTGCCGGTCAGAAGACTCTCGTCCGCCGCTCTCACGGAATGTGTGCCAGAACCGAGTGGTGACAGCGCCTGTCGGTCGGTGACGACATCACCCGGTCTCATCGGGGAGTGGATCGACTCGTACCGCCTCGCTATCACCCAGGCCCGGGCCGCTGCACAAGACAATGCCAGCTGAGCCTTGCACAAGGTTCTCCATCCTGCTGTGCCTGTCGGTCACCCGCCCTGAGATCGTGGCCGCCATGACATTCGCTGCTGTGCTGTTCGACGTCGACGGGGTTCTGCTCGATTCGGCTGCCGCTCATCAACGCATCTGGAATGCCTGGGCAGATCTGCGGGGCTTGGACGCAGGGGTGGTGTGGCAGCAGACATTCGGCCGGCGCCCGGAGGACACGGTTCGGGACGTCGCCCCTCATCTGGACCTCGCAACAGAGCGGGAAGTGCTCAACGCCCTGATGCGCCGGGAGGGGAATGCCTTCCCGCCCATGGAAGGCGCCAGTCCTCTCCTCCAAGCCCTGCAGCCTGCGGCATGGGCGATCGTGACATCCGGCAGCCGTCTGCCGGTTCATGAGCGGTTCGAGCGGGCCGGTCTTCCCCTTCCTGACGTTCAGGTCTACGGCGAGGACGTACTGAACGCCAAGCCCCACCCGGACGCCTACCAACTAGGGCGTTTCTGATGGCTCTTGCTGGGGTGGGTGGATCAGCGTTGGTGTTGGGCATGCGGGTCGTATGGTGCGACGTCATGAACTGACTGACGCGCAGTGGCAGAAGGTCGAGTCGCTGTTGCCGGTGAACGGTGCCCCGGGTGGGCAATGGGCGGATCACCGCCGGGTGATCAACGGAGTACTGTTCCGGGCCCGCACGGGGGTGCCGTGGCAGGACCTGCCCGAGCGGTACGGGCCATGGCAGACCGTTTACGAGCGGCATCGCCGCTGGTCGGCCGACGGAACCTGGCAGCGGATCCTGACAGAGCTGCAGATCGAGGCCGATGCCGGTGACCCGGACGGTGCCCTGGCCCGGTCCGCTGACAAGGAGGCCGAGTGGGCGGTGAACATCGACTCCACCTCCTGCCGCGCTCACCAGCATGCAGCCGGAGCCCGGCACCGGCCGCCACGTGACTTCCCGCAAAAGGGGGCGGGGCGCGTGTGGAGGCCGATGGACGCGAGGCACTGGGACGTTCCCGGGGCGGACTGACCAGCAAGGTCCACTTCCTGGCCGATGACCGGGCCCGCCCACTGGTCTGGCAGACCTCGCCCGGCCAGCGGGGCGACAACCCCATGCTCGTTCCCGTGCTGGAGCAATTACGGATCGCCCGCCGCGGGCCGGGACGGCCACGCACCCGCCCGGACCGGCTCCGCGGCGACAAGGCCTACTCCAGCCGCGACACCCGCGCCTACCTGCATAGACGGCACATCAAAGCGACCATCGCCCAGCCTGACGACCAACGGGCCAATCGTCGCCGGCGGGGCCGGAAAGGCGGCCGGCCTCCGGCCTTCGACAAGACCCAGTACCGCCGCCGCAGCGCCGCCGAACGGTGCGTCAGCAAGTGGAAACAGTTCCGTGCGGTCGCCAGCCGCTACGACAAACGCGACTACATCTTCAACGGCACCCTGGCCGTCGCAGCAGTCGTCATCTGGCTCCGCGACACCGTCCAAGAGCCATCAGAAACGCCCTAGCGGCTTCAAACCGCCCGGTACTTGTGCGCCCGCCCGCCCCACCAGTGGATGAGCGGCGAGTCCTTAAGCGCCAGAGCCAGAGGTGTGTTCCGTTGGCCGAAAACGGAACGTTAGGCTCCGGCCCATGTCTGACGCAGTACCCCGTCGCCGCTACAGCACGATCACCATCACCCTCCCCGGTGAGTTCACCGATCCCGACGAAGCCGCCATGGTCTACAACAAGCTCGAATACGCCATGGAGCGGGCCGGGCACCCCCACGCGCAGATCACCCTCCCGCCGGTGTTCATCACCGAACCCAAGGCACGCGGCTACGACGGGCTCATACTCCACCGCGACACTGAATTCGGCAGCTCCTCACGTGAGTGCCGCAGCCTCGATCCGAACCGGCCCGGCGTCACCTGGGGGTCGCCGCGCCAGCTCCTGCGCGGGCTCGCATCGGGCATGGACTTCCCCACGCCCTGCCCTTTCTGCAATCCATTCGGATACAAGGTGAGCGCCGCGCTGAAGCAGGAGGACGCGTACAAAGTCGGCATCGTGCGCAGCTACTTTCTTTCCGAGGGCTGGATCCACGAGAACGACTGACGCGTCTCTCCAGCACCTTCGTCGGCCTCGGTACGCGGCAGCCACCGGCCGCGCAGGCCAGGCACGGTAACCGAGAGCAGTCAGTGGTGTGCGTGCCGATAATTGCGTCCATGCAGGTCAGGAAGCATGTTGGTGCTCGTGGAGTACGCCGCCGAGACGATCGTGTCGGCGAACGCGAAGCGGCTCGAGTTGTGGTGGATTGAGCGGTTCCGGCACGACTCTGAGGGGTGCGGCAGCCTGCAGTGTGCGGTGGGTGCGGTGATGGTTGTCATGCTGTTCGTACTCGTGGAGCGCTCGCCGCAGGTGGGCTTCGTTCCAGAGCAGGGTGCGGTCGAGGACTTCACGGCGCAGGCTGCGAACCCAGCGTTCCATGATTGAGTTCATGCGTGGCGTGCGGACGGCGGTGAGCACGGTGCGGATCCCTGCCTGAGAAAGGATCTCGTCGATGACGACGGGGTATTTTGCGTCGCGGTCGCGGATCATGAACTTGATGGCGGTGAGCTGTCCGGCGTCTTCGAGGTCCATGACCAGGTTCTTGATCGCCTGGGTGACCCAGGCGTGGGTGGGATGCGCGGTGGTGCCGAGCACACGGACGTTTCGGTGGGCGTGGTGGATGGCGGCGAGGATGTACTGACGCTGTCCGGTGAGGGTGACGGTCTCGATGAAGTCAATCGCGAGGATTGCCTCGGCCTGGGAGTGCAGGAATGTGGCCCAGGTGACGTTCGAGCGATGGGTTGCAGGATCGATGCCTTCGGCCTTGAGGATTTCCCAGACGGTGGAGGGTGCCAGTTTGATGCCGAGGAGTGTGAGTTCGCTGTGGATACGCCGGTAGCCCCAGGTGGGGTTTTCCTCGGCGAGGCGGAGTATGAGGCGGCGGACGGAAGTGACTGTGCGGGGGCGGCCGGGACGCGGGTTGCGGCTGAGATGGACGTGACGGTTATTCATGAAGTCGCGGTGCCGGCGCAGGACAGTGTCCGGGGAGACGATGAGCCGTAGCCGGCGCAGGGCGGTTCGTGGCAGCGGGGCGAGGAGAGCGGCGAGGAAGGCGCGGTCGGCCGTCTGAAAGCCGGGGCGTTGGTTGCCGAGCCGGCGTTGCAGGACGGTGAGCTGGTGGCGCAGCGCGAGGATCTCGACGTCCTTGTCGTGGTCGTTCATCGGGATCAGCCGCAGGGCGGTGAAGGCGTGGGAGACGGCGATGCAGGCCAGGCGTACGAGCATGGACAGTGATCATTGCCGACCGCTGTCGTCGGCGCGACAACAGGGCTGAACTGCACCGCCGTAATATTCGGCACCCACAAGGGCGGCGAAGCGCTCCGGCAGGCTGTTGCGGACGCGGACGTCCTTGGCGCGGTCGGCCGCGGCCAGGGCCGCCGGGAGTGCGTCGAGGGTCAGCTCGGTGCAGTAGACGGGGCTGTTCGGCTGCTGGCGCCAGGAGTCGGCCGGTGTGCCGGCGTCGTAGGGGTCGAAGCCGGTGTCGTCCACGAGCTGCATGGCCACGCGCCGCGCCTTCTCGGAGTCGCCGGCGACGGGGATGGCGAGCGGCCCGGAGTGCCTGCCGGGACACGCTTGCGAAAGTCGAAGGGCCGAATCGAGCCCGGCAACTCAGCCCGACTCAGGCCCGTTTGACTGATTCGAGACGCTGCGCAGGACCTCCATCACCCCCGCGTGGACCGAGGAGACGTCCGCTCCGCTCGCGTACTGCTCGGTGTATTCGTCCGGGCCGAGGGCGGCGCGGACCGCGTTCTCGCAGGTGCGCCGGTGCTCGGTCATCTCGGGGGAACCCAGGTGCGGGGTGCCGAGGATGTCCCAGGCCCGGTCGACGAGGCCGAAGAGGCGGGCCGCCAGATCGGGGTGCTGGTCGCCGGTGGCCGCGACGGCCAGGGAGTCGAGAGTGATCGCCATCCCGTAGAGGTCGTCCAGGCGCCACTTGGCCTCCAGCGACGACAGGAGCGAGGCGATCGCCTCGGCCGGACTGCCCTGGGCGATGCAGTGGTTGCCCCAGACGTAGTCCGCGTACGAGCGGATCCAGATCTCGCCGAGGGGATCGGTCAGTTCCCGCAGTCGGTCCACCCGGGCCCGCACCCCGTCGGCTTCGCCGAGCATCATGTGCGCGTAGCCCCAGGTGGGCAGGGCGGACAGCTCGATCATGGGAGGGCCGGTGCGGGCGGCCAGTTCGTGTGCGGCCGCGTACAGCGGCAGGGACTCGGTGGGCGAGCCACGCAGGGTCATCGCGGCGGCCTGGACCCACATCGCCCCGGCCAGGGCGGGCTTGTCGTCGTACTTCTCGGCGAGGATCCGGGCCTCCGCCGCCCGGCGGGCCGTGGTGTCCAAGTCGCCCTGGCCGAGCGCGACATAACCGCACGACCACAGGGTCCGCGCCGCGGCGCGCGGCCGGTCGGGCGCGAGGGCGAGGGCCGCCTCGCTGTAGTACCGTCCCTCGCGCAGATGGCCGCAGCCGAACCAGAAGTAGAGCAGGTCGCTCGCCATCTCCAGGGCCGCGTCCCGGTCCGTGCGCAGACAGGTGTCGAGGGCGGCGCGCAGATTGGGCAGTTCGGTGCGGGTGTCGGCGTGCCACCGCGCCTGGTCGGGCCCGATCCACGCCTGGTCGCCGCGTTGAGCGAAGTCGCGGTAGTAGTCGCGGTGGCGCAGCCGCACCGGGTCCGACTCACCGATCCGTTCGAGCCATTCGGCGCCGTACTCGCGCACGGTGTCGAGCAGCCGGTAGCGGGGCTCCGCCTCGCTGTCCTCGGCCAGGACGACGGACTTGGCGAGCAGCCCGTCCAGGACCTCGGTGAGATCGCAGTCGGCGAGGGGTTCCGAGCTGCACACGAAGTCGACGGCCTTGCGGTCGAAGCTGCTGGGGAAGACGGAGAGCCGGGCCCACAGCAGCCGCTCCCGCGGGGTGCACCACTCGTGGCTCCAGCCGACGGTGGTGCGCAGCGCGCTGTGCCGTGCGGGCCGCCGCAGCGGTGTGGCGCCCGGCAGCCCGTCTTCGGCGCCCAACTCGGCCGCCGCGTCCGGCGGTTCGGACCCCGCGTTCGCCGACAGGACGGCCATCCGCCGGCCAAGGCGGTGCACGAGATGGTTGACGGACGTGGCGCGCAGCAGTCCCGAGGCGAGCTCGATGGCGAGTGGCACCCCGTCCAACAGGGCGCACAGCCGGGCGAGTTCCTCCGGGGTCACCTGACCGGGCGGCTCCTCGTCGGGCCAGGCACGGGCGCGCAGTAGATCGAGAGCCTCGCCCTCGGGCCCGGTGTCCATGGGGCCGACGTCGACACGACGCTCGTACGGGATGTCGAGGGCCTGCCTGCTGGTGGCCAGGATGCACAGTCCCGGCGCCTCGGCGAGCAGGGTTCTGGCGAGCCGGGCGCACGCCTCGACCAGGTGCTCGCAGGTGTCCAGAACGAGCAGCAGCTCGCGGTCGCGCAGATACTCCGTGAGGACGTCGATCAGTGGCTGATTCGTCTGGTCGGCGACGCCCAGGACGCCCGCGAGCGTGTGCTCGAGGAGGTCGGGGGAGAGGACGGGGGACAGTTCGACGAGCCAGGCGCCGTGGCCGAAACGGGGAGCGGTCCTGGCGGCGGCCCGCAGGGCGATGCGGGTCTTGCCGATGCCTCCGGGCCCGGTCAGGGTGACGAGCCGTGAGCTGCCGAGCGCGTCGAGCACTTCACCCAACTGCCTTGCCCTGCCGATGAACTGGGTGGTCTCGATCGGCAGATTGCCGTACTTCGGCCTGTCGCTGTGCGTGGCCATCACGCGAACCCACCCCTCCCAGCGGGACACCAAAGGAACCACTGGTGCACCGTTTTCCAGACACGGAGCGTTGCACACCCGGCCACCCCCTGCCACCCGAACGGAGGACAGAGGGCAATGGCCCAGGTCCGGTGCGGCCGTGTTCCCGCCCCCGCGGCGCGAGCCGGATCCGTAGGGCGCGCAGGCGCGTTGACGCCGGACGGGCTCGGCGTGTGCCGTCCGGCACGGCATCCGCAGCGGCCCAGGCGCTGCGCATCGCGCTGACCATGCCCGCCGACGCCCAGGGGTAGCGGCTGCGGGCGCCGGTTCGCCAGCAGGGTGGAGGCCACCGTCGACGAGGTGACCGAGAGGTGCTGGCCGCGGTCATCTTCGTTGCCACCTCGGGCTGCACATGGAATCAACTACCGCCCGGCTTCGGACTGTCGGGGTGACTGCCTTCCGTCGTTTCACCGAGTGGACCGAGGCCGGGTATGGGCCAAGCTCCACCAGAGGCCCTGTCCTTATGCACGGCCACGGCGGAATCACCCGACCCGAGCGCCACTTTCGATCACACCGCACTCAAGATCGATAGGACAACGGCTTCTCATGCGGGACGCGATCGGACGAGGCTGATCATGGCGTGGTAGAGCTCCGTGGCCGGCGGAGCGTCCGGCAGCGGCGTGAGGGGCGCGTCCGGGGTGGCATAGCCGCGCAGCGTCTGAGCCACGAGGCGGCGCGAGGCGTTCGAGGCGGTGTTGCCGCCTGCTCGGACGACGCCGGAGTTGGCCAACAGCAGAATCGTGAGGTCACGGTCGCTGAAGTCGTGGCGCAGGTAACCGGCCTTCTTGGCCCGGGAGATGAGCCCGAGCGCACCGCGGGATGCTTCGGCGCGTCGAGTCTCCACGGAGCCGGCGGGGAAGGTCATGGTCAGGACCTCGATGAAGGTCGGGTCCGCGATCTGCCGGGTGCACAGGCCCTGGACGTAGTCGGCGAACCCCTGCCAGGGGTCCGGGGTGTTCGAGCAGGCTGTCACCAGGCTGTGGTGGGCCTCCACACGATCCGTGTACACCGCGTCGATGAGGCGTTCCCGGGTGCCGAAACGGCGGAACAGGGTGGCGTTGCCGACGCCGGCCTCGCGTGCGACGGCGGTCATGGGGACACCGAGCCCTTCGCGGGAGATGAGGCGGCGAGCTGCCGCCAGGATGCGCTCGCGGTTGCGCTCGGCGTCCGGGGCCGGCCTGGGCGGTGAGGTCGAGAGGCGTTCGCGTGGCGCTGTTTGAGCAGGTCGCGGTGCCATCGCAGGACGGTGTCGGGGCGTACGAGCAGTCGCAGGCGGCGTAGTGCCTGGCGCGGGAGAGGGGGGGGAAGAATGCGGCGGGCAAGGCTCGGTCTGCTGGTGCGAACTGAGGCCGTTTCGGATCGAGTTGCCGTTGCAGGACGGTGATCTGGTGGTGCAGGGCGAGGGTCTCGGTGTTCTTGTCGTGGTCGCTCGCCGGGAGCAGCCGCAGCATGGCGAAGCGTTGGTCACGGTCAGATGGGTCAATCGAAGCCGCACGGTCGTTCCTCATGCCGGGCTGCCACGGTGCGATGACGGCTTGAGTGGCCTGCGCGGATGGGGTTCTCGGCACGCACCAGGTCGGCCAGACGCGGACGTGGAGTTGAGCCACTGACGTGGAACTGATCCGCTGACGCGCCGAGTCGGCGTAGAACCAAAGGCTGTTGCCCGACATTCCGGTGTCGGGCAACAGCCTTTGGGCGAAACCCTCAACGCCCCTGGCCCTCACGACACTTCGGGCCGCGTCGAAGCCGCGGGCTCCTAGCGTGGAGGCGTCCGAGGGGGCGCGATACCTCACGGTGAGGCGCCGTCCCCCGATGCCCGTAGAGAACCGGAGGCCGTCGTGGCAGACCGTCAGCGCCTAACCGCCGAACGGACCGACGAGAACTACTACTGGGAACGGGTCAAGCGGAACCTCGGTTGGCTGGGCGACACCGAGGAGGAGCAGCGTGAGCGTCAACTCCGGCTGCGTGACGCGACGATCGGGGTGGCCGGAGTCGGCGGCATCGGCGGCGCCACCGCCGAACGCCTCGTACGGATGGGCGTGCGGAACCTGAAGGTGGCGGACCCGGACACCTTCGAAGTCTCCAACATCAACCGGCAGTTCGGCGCGACCATCGGCAACGTAGGGCGCAACAAGGCCGAGGTGGTCGCCGAACTCGTCCACGACACCACGCGCGACGTGAACATCGACGTCTTCCCCGAGGGCATCCACGAGGAGACCGTCGACGAGTTCTTCGAGGGCTGCGACTACGTCCTCGACAAGATCGAGCTGTACGAGATCGACGCCCGCTACACCCTCCACCAGGCGTTCCGGCGTGCCGAACAGTGCCAGTTCATGATGCTGACGCCGGTCTTCGGGCATCGCACGTTCTTCTTCAAGTGGACGAAGGACTCGATGACAGCCGAGGAGTACTTCGGCGTACCGCAGCACGAAGAGATGAACGAGAAGAACGCGCGCCGGCTCATCAGCCGCTTCATACCGGAGATGCCCGACTACCCGAGCCGGGCCATGCTCGACGAGTGGTTCATCCACAAACAGGAATGCCCGATCTTCGCCGGCACCCCACCCCTCGCCCAGGGCATGCTCGCCTCCCGCCTCGGCCAGGCGATCACCGGGCTCGACCGGTTGCCGGGCACGGTGCCGCTGCCTGTCACACCGGGCTACTCGATGATCGACACGCAGACGTGGACGATGAAGACGGTGGGGGGGCAGTGGTGGTGAGGACACTGACGTCGCCGCCGCGGCACGCGGCCAGCCTGGCGGAGTGGACGGAGGACGACTACGAGGCCCTCTTCGAGAGGGCGACCTGGCTGGAGTCACAGCCCCGCGACGTGGCCTCGCGGCTGGCGCCCGGACTCCTCGTGGGCACCGCGTTCTACCAGAACAGCACCCGCACCCGGCTGAGTTTCGAGGCGGCGGCGCACCGCATCGGCGGCTCGGCCATCGGCTTCGCCGACGTGACCACGACCCGGGCCGGGGACTTCTACCGGGAGACACTGGAAGACACCGTCAGGGTGCTCGGTTCCTACGTCGACGTCCTGGTCCTGCGGCACACCGACGACGCGGCCGCGGAACAGGCACTCCAGGTCAGCCCGGTGCCGGTGATCAGCGCCGGCACGGGTGACCGGGAGCATCCCACTCAGGTGATGCTGGATCTGTGGACCCTGCGGCAGGAATTGGGGTCCCTCCGCGGCGCGACCATCGGCTACCTCGGCGACCCGGGCTGCCGTGTCGCCCGCTCCCTGGTGTACGCGCTGGATGCCCTCCGCGCCGAGGGGCTGGTGTTCCTCGCACCAGAGGGCGCGACGCTGCCGAAGGACGTGGCCGACCTCATCGACGAGAGGGGGCTGCTGCGACGGCACGTGGAGACCGGCGAGGAGTTGCTGCGGCTGTCCGACGCCGTGTGCGCGATCCCGTTCGAACTGTCCGACTTCCACCAGGGGGCGGTGCGCGACCATGGCCGCGGCGCGTCGCTCGACGAGCGGTACGTCCTCAGCGCGCGGCTGCTGCGCACCGTGGGCGCGGACGTACCGGTCACCCACACCGGCCCGCGTGGCCCCGAACTGCCTCCGGAAACCCATGAGTTGGCGAACACCCACTACTTCGACGGAGTCGGCCGAGGGGTGACGCTGCGTGCCGCCCTGCTGGCCGGGCTGACCTGAGGCCGACGGGCGGCGACGGCTCGGGGCGCGGACGGGATCCGTGTCCCGGGCCGTGCGCGTGCCCACGGGCCGCGACGCGCGGCCCCGCTTGGCTGCATACCGCATCTTTCCGGAGTAACGATGGAGACCATGAAGTCAACGCCCTCCGCACTCGACCGGGAACACTCGGGGCGCACCTCGGCGCCCGACGGCATGCGACGCACCATCGTGCTGCTCGTGATGTGCGTCGGCATGTTCCTCGTGCAGCTCGACGTGACCGTCGTCAACGTGGCCCTGCCGACCATCGGCCACGACCTCGGCGGCGGACTGTCCGGACTGCAGTGGGTGGTCGACGCCTACAGCGTGACGCTCGCCGCGTTCCTGCTGGCCGGCGGCGCGCTCGGGGACCGTCTTGGGCACCGGCGCGTGGTGGTCGCGGGTCTCGGGGTGTTCGGGCTCGCCTCCCTGCTGTGCGCCCTGGCCCCCGCCGCTGGCACGCTCATCGGGGCCCGCGCGCTCCAAGGGGTCGGCGCGGCGCTGCTGTTGCCCGGCACCCTCGCCGTCGTCCAGCGCACCTTCCCCGACCGCGCGGAACAGGCCCGTGCCCTCGGTATCTGGGCCGGGGTGTCGGCCCTGGCACTGCCCGCCGGGCCGCTCCTCGGCGGGTTCCTGGTCGCGGCCACCGACTGGCGCGCGGTGTTCTGGCTGAACGTTCCGCTGGTGGCGGTGGCCGCCCTGTTCACGCTGCGACTGGTGCCGGGCGGCGACGGCACCCCGGAGCACCGGATGGACCTGCCCGGAGCCGCGCTCGCCGCGGCGGCGCTCGGCGGCGTCGTGTACTGCGCGGTCGCGGCGGGTGGAGAGGCGTCCGCCACGGCCGTCGCGTGGGCAGCCGTGCTCTCGGTCGTGCTGCTGGCCGGATTCGTCTGGCGGGAGCGGCGGGCGACGGCGCCGATGGTGCCGCTGGACCTGTTCCGGCGCCGGGCGTTCTCCGGCGCCAATACGGTGGCCGCCGCCATGAACTTCACCGGCATCGGCGCGGTGTTCGTCGTGACCCTGTATCTCCAGGGGGTGCAGGGGCACGGTGCCTTCGAGGCGGGCCTGATGATGCTGCCACTGTTCGTACCGCTCGCGGCCGGCGCGCCCCTCACCGGACGGCTGGTCGCCCGCTTCGGGCCGCGCCCGCCGATGCTGGCGGGGCTGCTGCTCGGGGCGGCGGGTGCGCTCTGCCTGCTCGCGGTGGGCCCGAACAGCGGCTACCCCGCCCTGGTTCCGGTCCTCGTCGGCCTGGGCGCAGGCATGGGGCTGCTCACGGCCGCGGTCGTCGCGGCGGCGCTGCGGGCCGGCCCCGAGGACCGGCCGGGGCTGTCCTCCGGGGTCAACAACACCGCCCGGCAGGCCGCCGGAGCGCTGGGCATCGCGGTGCTCGGCTCACTGGTCGGCGACCCGGCCGCGCACGGCAGCTTCCTCGCCGGGCTGCACCGGGTGGGCGTGCTGTGCGCCGTCCTGTGGGCGGCGGCCGCGCTCCTGACGGTGCTGACCATCCCGCGAAAGGCAGCGGAGCAGGAGGCGACGGCACCCTGAACCGGGATGCGGCAGCGGGCAGCGGTCGTGCTGCGCGGTGACCGGGCACGGTGGAGAGCCGCGGCAAAGGAGCGCAATCGGCCCGCCCAAGTACTCCTCAAGAATGGCAAACCCCTTGTATCCCGCAGCGTGTTCGCCCCTGCGCGTGGTAGCCGCTTTCCGACCGAGTACCGCCGTGGGAGAGCCCAAGGAGTGGAGCGCGTGCGTGAGTTCGCCGGCGATGCCAACTTCGTGGATCCGGCCGCGCTGATGGCCGATCCGACCAGAGCCCGGATCCTGCTGTCCCTCCTGGACCGGCGGTCCCTGGCGATGTCGGAACTCGCGGTCGAAGCGGGGGTCGCGCAGTCCACGGTGAGCGCCCATCTGGCGCGGCTCGTCGACGGCGAGCTGCTCACCGTCCGCAGTGAGGGCCGGCACCGCTACTACAGCCTGGCCTCCGCCGACGTGGCCACCGCCCTGGAGTGCCTGGCCCGGCTGTCACCGCCCTTCCGGCCCAACTCGCTGCGCTCGCACCGCCGCAGCTCCTCACTGAAGGCCGCCCGCACGTGCTACGACCACGCGGCGGGCGACCTGGGCGTCACCGTGATGGAGGGCTTACTGGACCGTGGCGCGATCGCCCGCACGGGCCGTGGCCCCACGGCGTACCGGATCACCCCGCCGGCAGGCACCTGCTCGGCGCCATCGACATCACCGTCGACGGCACCGCGGGCTCGGCCGCCACGGTCCGCCACTGCGTCGACTGGACGAGCGACACGCACCACCTCGCGGGCCGGCTCGGAGCGGCCGTCCTGTCCGCGTTCCTGGCCCACGACTGGGTGACACGAAGCCACGACAGCCGGATCCTGCGGGTGGGCCCCGACGGCCGCCGCGCCATCGCCCGCTGGCTGGGGCTGCCACCGGAACGACTCACCTGCTCAGGGGACTGACGACCTGCGTGCTGACGTGCTGGTAGAACACGTTGCTGCGGAAGTCGACGACCTCCCGGCGCCGGGCTGGTACACGCCCCAGGGTGTCAGCAGGCGGTGTCGGCGGGATGGCTGGGCCACGTGTCCCGTCCTGGGCTGTGTCGTCATGCGGTGCTCACCACGCTGGGGTTCCCGGAGTTCAAGGCCGGTCCGTCCTCTCAGCCCGCGACGCGGCGCCACGATCGGCAGACAGCGATGCCACGCCAGACCACCTCCGAGCAGGAGCGATGAGTTTTCGAACGGCACAGGTTCCTCATCGAGTGAGTCATGTCAGGGCAAAGTGCGGGTTACCCTCAGCCCGCGCAGTCCCGCTCACCCGCCGGAGCCGGGCGTACACCCAGTAGCAGGGCAGCGAGTTGCACCAGGAGGACGGGGACGAGCCCTCTAACCTTGATCTTTAACCTCGGGTGACACCCGAGGTTAAAGATCAAGCTGATGCAGCCCATCCGCGATTGATGATGTGGCGCCTACCAGTAGCTGCGCGTGATCTCGTCAGGCAGGTGCCCTTGGCGCTCCTCCTCTTGGAAGAGCGCCGATGCCGTGATCAGGAACGTGCGACGGAGCCTCGGGTCAGGGTCGGGGTGTTCTATGTTCCCGACGCTCTTGTTGAGGGTCATGTCGCCGAGGGGTGTTCCCTCAGGCGTGCAGGGGCGGGCAATTGATCCCGCTGAGTCGATCAGGATGTTGCCCGTGTCTCCCTCTGCGGTTTCCCAGGCGTAAACGGATCCCGCTTCGAAGGAAGTGGTCCTTCTGCACGTCAGTGATGCCGTCACGTAGATTTACACCATCTCGCTCGCACCGGGTATTTGATCATCGGGGTCTGTACCGTCTGCCCCGGGTGCATGTTCGTCCTAGGCCTGGCCCGCGTCCAGGGGGGCCTGGTGGGCCCTAACTCCCGTTGCGGCGCTGCCCCGTTCCTGGCCCTTGCGGCACGGGAACGGAGCACGCAAGCATGTCGTCATGACACCGGCTGATGCCTGGGCCGATATCGAAGCCTGGCTGCGGCCCAACGCGCCGGCCACCTTCGCTTCACTTGCCGAAGCCGCAAGCGAGCACGTACTGCAGGACCTCGAGGCACACATCGGCGTCGCGCTTCCGGCCGAACTCAAGGACGCGCTGTTGTGCCATGACGGTGCTGGCGAATTCGTTCTCCCGGGCTTCCGCCGGTTCAGCAGCGCCGACATCATCCGCCGCGAATATGTGGCGTGGAGGGTGGCAGGCGAACGCCGTGTTCAACAGCTGAGGGACAAGCACCCGCAAAACCCGGGCCAGTACCCGCGCCCACTGCCTGGCGACCACCCCCTGTGGCATCCGTGCTGGATTCCTGTTTGCCACGACGAGAGCGGAAACCTCCTCTTCGTCACCCACGCAGAAGGCGAAGAAGCGGGCAGGATGGGCGTGTTCGAGCACGGCGACGGTGCCTCGTTCCCGAAAGGCCCGGCCTTCGACAGCCTCACCCGCCTTCTGGAGAGCACCGCTCAGGCCCTGTGCTCTTCCAGCTTTCCGATCTGGGGCGAGTGGGAGCCCTACGTGGACGACCAGGGTTTCCTGGAATGGCAGGAAGCCTGAGCCAGCAGATCGGGCAGAGGGGCACACATGTGTGTAGCCATGGCACGTCCGGTTTCGGGTACGTCGGTGGCTACGGGTGTGTCACGGAGACGGCTGACGTCAGCGGCGGCCCCTCCGTCCCGTCGCTGACGACGCCACGGCTCTCGTTCGTGAACTGCGGCGGCCGCCCGTTGCCCTCGCGGTATGCAGGGCAGTGTCGGCCGGCGCTGTCCTGCCGCTGCCTGCCGACGATCTGCCCGCCCTTCAGTGCCTCAGAGTGACTTGAGTACCTTCTCGACGATTCGGTCCGCGGCCAGGCCGTACCGGTCGTGCAGGGTCGGGAGCGCGCCCGCGTCGATGAACTCGTCCGGCAGAGCGATCGGCAGGACGGGCTTGCCGAGGCCGGTGCGGACGGCGGCGGAGGCGACGGTCTCGAAGAGGCCGCCGACGACCGTGTGGTTCTCCAGCGTCACCGCGAGCCGGTCGCCCGCCAGTTCGCGCAGCACGGTCTCCTCGTCGAACGGCTTGAGGGTGGGACTGTGCACGACGGCCACGTCGACGTTGTGAGCGGCGAGCTTCTCCGCCGCCTGGAGCGCACGCATGGTCATCAGGCCGCTGGAGACGAGGACGACGTCCCGGCCGCCGCGCAGGACCTTGGCCTTGCCGAGCTCGAAGGTGTAGTCGTACTCGTCGAGCACGAGGGGCACCTTGCCGCGCAGCAGGCGCAGGTAGGTGGGGCCGTTGTGGGCGGCGAGCTGCGGGACGGCCTGTTCGAGGTCGAGGGCGTCGCACGGGTCGACGATGGTGAGGTTCGGCATGCCGCGGAAGATCGCGACGTCCTCGGTGGCCTGGTGGCTGGGCCCGTAGCCGGTGGTCAGCCCGGGCAGGCCGCCGACGATGTTGACGTTGAGGTTCGGCTCGGCGATGTCGAGGCAGATGAAGTCGTACGCGCGGCGGGCCGCGAACACCGAGTACGTCGAGGCGAAGGGGACGAGGCCCGTCTCCGCCATGCCGGCCGCCGCGCCGAACAGCAGCTGCTCGGCCATGCCCATCTGGAAGAACCGGTCGGGGTGGGCCTGCGCGAAGACGTGCATGTCGGTGTACTTGCCGAGGTCGGCGGTGAGGCCGACGATCCGCCGGTCGCTCTCGGCGAGTTCGGCGAGCGCCTTGCCGAAGGGGGCCGGGGAGGTGCGCTGGCCGGGGTCGGCGAAGGAAGCGATCATCGCCGAGGTGGTAAGTCGCTTGGGCTGAGCGGCAGTTGCAGTCGTGGTCGTCATGGTCAGGCTCCCGTTCCGTTGGTGGCCGCGGCGTCGTGACCGGCCGTCAGCTGCTGTCGGCAGATCTCCCATTCGTGCTCCTCGATCCGCATGAAGTGGGCCTTCTCGCGGTTCTCCAGGAGCGGGACCCCGCGGCCGATACGGGTGTCGCACAGGATCACGGAGGGCCGTCCCTCGTCGGCGGCCTGCTCGGCGGCCGCGTCCAGGGCGCGCAGCAGGGCCTCGACGTCGTTGCCGTCGACGCGCTGGGTGAACCAGCCGCAGGCCTGCCACTTCTCCTCGGCCGGCTCGATGGAGAGCACGGTGTTGGTGGCACCGTCGGCCTGGAGGGCGTTCATGTCGACCAGGGCGGTGAGGTGGCCGAGCTTGTGGTGGTGGGCGCCCATGGCCGCCTCCCACGTGGAGCCCTCGTCGAGTTCGCCGTCGGACAGGAAGTTGAACACCCGGGCGGGGTTGTTCTGGTGGCGCAGGCCGAGGGCGATGCCGACGGCGACGGTCAGGCCGTGCCCGAGCGAGCCGCCGGAGATCTCCATGCCGGGCGTGTACGAGGCCATGCCGGACATCGGCAGGCGGGAGTCGTCGGTGCCGTACGTGGCGAGCTCGGCGACGGGGACGGTGCCGGCCTCGGCGAGCGCGGCGTAGAGGCCGATCGCGTAGTGGCCGGTGGAGAGCAGGAAGCGGTCGCGGCCGGACCACTCGGGGTCCTCGGGGCGCAGCCGCAGCTGGTCGGTGTAGACGGCGGCGAGCGTGTCGGCGGCGCCGAGGGCCTGGCCGACGTAGCCCTGGCCCTGTCCTTCGCCCATGGTCAGGACGTGGTGGCGCATGCGGTAGGCGGCCTCGCCGACATGGGCGACGCGCTCGGCGAGGGTACGGGCCGTGTCGCGGGCCCCGGTCACGGTTGTGGCAGTCATCGGACCTTCTCGGGGATGGGGGTGGCGGGTGAATCGGCGGAAGTGGGCGGGGAGTTGTCGTCGAGGCCGGTCCTGGCCGGGGCGGTTTCCGGGGCGCCGATCGCGGCGGCCGCGGAGGCGACGCCGAGGAGGCAGAACAGGGCGGCGGGGCCCTCCCAGCCGATCCAGCCGTACAGGGCGGTGGCGGCGAAGGGCAGCAGGCCGGCGACGAGCGAGGCCAGGTTGTAGCCGAGCGAGATGCCGGAGGAGCGGACCTCACGGGGGAACTGCTCGGAGAACCAGGAGGATTCGACGGCGAAGATCGGATCGTGGCTCAGCACCAGGGCGAGCACGACGGCGGTCACGATCAGTGCGGTGACACCGGTGTTGACCAGAAGGAACATCGGGAAGCCGAACGCGATGGTGAAGACGGCCCCGATGAGGAAGACCGGCTTGCGGCCGATGCGGTCGGACAGGGCGCCGAAGAAGAGGTGGCTGCCGAGGCCTACGGCGGAGCCGATGACCGTGCCCAGCAGGACGTCGTTGCTGGTGCCGAGCTCGGCGAGACCGACGTAGGAGAGGACGAAGCTGGTGGCGACGTAATAGCCGCCGGTCTCGGCGAGCCGCAGCGCGGTGATGCGCAGGATGAGCCGCCAGTCGCGGCGCAGCACGTCGAGCGCGGGCGTCTTGCGGATCTCACCGCGCTGCTTCATCTCGGTGAACTCCGGGGACTCCTCGATCCGCAGCCGGATGAAGAGCCCGACGGCCACCATCACGATGGACAGCAGGAACGGCGCGCGCCACACCCAGTTCCCGGTGAACAGCTGCTCGCTGACCAGGAAGGTGCCGTTGGCCAGGAGGAGCCCCGCGGGGATGCCGATCTGCGGGACGGCCCCGAACCAGCCGCGGCGGCGCGGCGGCGCGTGTTCGACGGCCATCAGAACGGCGCCGCCCCACTCGGCCCCGAAGCCGATGCCCTGCAGGATGCGCAGCAGGATCAGCAACAGCGGGGCGGCGACGCCGACTTGAGCGTACGTGGGCAGCGCGCCGACGAGGACGGTGGCCACTCCCATCAGGAGCAGGGAGGCGTTGAGGACGGTCTTGCGTCCGATGCGGTCGCCGAAGTGGCCGGCGAGATAGCCGCCGAGGGGCCGGAAGAAGAAGCCGACGGCGAGGGTGGCGAAGGAGGCGAGGACACCGACGAGCTTGTTGTCGGTGTGGAAGAAGGCGGTGCCGAAGTAGGCGGCGGAGGCTGTTCCGTAGATGAAGAAGTCGTAGCTCTCCACCGCCGATCCGACCATGGAGGCGAGGGAGACTTTGGCGGGGTTGTCGCGGTGGGACGCGTCGGCGGCATTGCTGACGGCACTCATCGGCGGCTCCTTGTTCTGCCCGGAGTGCGGTCCGGGGTTCGGCCCGAGGGGAGAGGCGCAGGGCTCTCCGGCCCGGCGCCCAGGGGTGGCGCCGGTGCCCTGACGGGCGATCAGGGGGTCTGCTGGTACGTCTCGATGACGCGGGAGTCGTCGCGGGCGGCGAGTCCGCGCTCGGCGGCGGCCAGGTAGCGGTCGCGGGAGAGGTCGAGGAGCGGGGTGTCGGCGCCGGCGGCGCGGGCCGCCTCGGCCACCAGGCCGCTGTCCTTCACGAAGATCGAGACGGTGCTGGTGACTTCGGTGTCGGTGCCTTCGAGCATCCGCGGCCCGCGGTCGGAGAGCATGAACGAACCGGCGGCCCCGGTCTCGACCAGGCCGAGGACCTTGGCGCGGTCGAGGCCGAGGGTGTCGGCGAGGTTGAGGGCCTCGGCGGCGGCGACGATGTGGACCGAGCACAGGTGCTGGTTGACCACCTTGATGGCCTGGCCGTCACCGAGCCGGTCACCGACCGGGCGCACGGTGCCGCAGGCATTCAGCACCGGGGTCACGGTGACCACGTCCGCGCTGTCGCCGGCGGCGAAGATGGTCAGTTCGCCGGTACGGGCACGGGCGACGCCGCCGGTCACGGGGGCGTCGACGACGCGCGCGCCGGCCTTGGCGAGCCGACCGCCCTCGGAGCGCACCGCGTCCGGGCCGACCGTACTCATGATCACCCAGTGGCGTCCGGCCTGGTCGGGGCGGGCGTCGAGGGCGGTGTCCACGAGGGCGGCCAGCTGGTCGGGCGTGGCGACCATGACGACGGTCACCGGGGCGTCCGGCGCCTGGTCGATCGAGCCGACGGCGCCGGCGAGCCCGGCGTCACGGGCGCGATCGGCCGCGCCGGGGGCGGGGTCGACGCCGGTGACGTGGTGTCCGTAGGCGGCGATGCGCGTGGCCATGGGCAGGCCGATGGCGCCGATACCGACGAAGGTGACAGCTGAGGGGGTTATGGGGCTCATGGGGGTCTCCAGCGGCCGTGGCCGTTTCACTGATCCGAAGCGGTGCAGGGGCGGACGGCCTCGTGGGCCGAGGCGTCGGTGAACGAGGACCAGACCTCGAAGTGGCGGCGCATGGCGGCGCGTGCGCCCTCGGCGTCGCGGCCGTCTATGGCCTCGACGATTCCGTAGTGCACGGTGTCGATGACGAGGCTGCGGCCGGGCGGCAGCGGAACCTGCCCGGCGCGCTCGCGCCGCTCGACGAGTTCACTGCGCAGCGCGTGGCTGAGGGCGTCGTGCAGCATGCTGAACACCGGGTTGCCGACGATGTCGCACAGTCGGCGGTGGAAGTCGAGGTCGGCCTCGAGTGCGGCGCCGTGTTCGCCGGTGGTGGTGGCGCGGACCATCTCGTCCACCAGTGCGCGCAGGGCGTCGACGTCGTCCGCGGTGGCGCGGCGGGCCGCGGCCTCGGCCAGCGCGGTCTCCAGGATCTCGCGTGCGTCGCGGAACTGCGGCTGGCTGAGGTGCCCGAGCTGGCCCGCCAGGTCGAAGTAGAGCTGGAGGAATCCGGTGCCGGGCGCGGTGAGGTAGGAGCCGCGGCCCTGGGTGCGGTCCAGGAAGCCGAGGTGTTCCAGGATCGACAGTTGCTCGCGCAGCGCCCCGCGGCTGATCTCCAGGCTGTCCACGAGCGCGCGCTCGGTGGGCAGCCGCAGCCGTCCCTCGTCACCGTCCGGGGTGCTCTGCTCCGAGAGCGCACGCACCAACTGGGCCAGGTCCATGGCCATCGAAGCCTCCTCACACCGGTGACCCTCCGGACCACCGAACAGATTGGTTTAACCAATGCGTGGAGGTTATGGCCTGGCAAACCGCAAGGTCAACACTTTGGTTAAACCAATTTCGCGAGCCGTTGGCGCCTCCGCCGACCACACGTCACCCGCGGGCTCAGTGGATGTGCGAGCCGCCGTTGACGTCGTACGTCACGCCCGTCAGGTAGCCCGACTCGGGCCGGGTCAGGAAGGCGATCACGTCGGCCACGTCCTCGACCTCGCCGATCCGGCGCACCGGGACGTCGGCGATCATGGCGGCCTTGCGGTCCGCGTCGAGCTTGCCCTGGGTGATGTCGGTGTCGATGAGACCGGGTGCGACGCAGTTCGCCGTGACGCCGGCGGGGCCCAGTTCGCGGGCGAGGGCGCGGGCGAAGCCGAGGAGGCCGGCCTTCGCCGCGGAGTAGGCCACGCCGCCGAACACGCCGCCACCGCGCTCCGCCGAGACGGACGACAGGAAGACGATGCGCCCGAAGCCGCGCTCCGCCATCCCGGCCGCCACTCGCTGTGTGACCAGGAAGCTGCCGCGTACGTTGACGTCGAAGATCCGGTCCCATTCGGCGGGGGTGACGTCCAGGAAGCGGACCGGCGAGGTGATGCCCGCGTTGTTGACCAGGGCGCCGATGGGCGGGAGCGCGGCCTCGACCTCTCCGATCGCGGCGTCCACGGCGGCGGGGTCCGTCACGTCGGCGGCGAGGCCGAGCGCCTGGACGCCGTGCCGGTCGGTGACTTCCTGGGCGACGTCGAGCGCGGCCTCCTTGTCGAGGTCCAGGACGGCGACGTGATAGCCCGATGCGGCGAGCGCGTGCGCGGTGGCGCGGCCGATGCCGCGGCGGGATCCGGCGCCGGTGACGACGGCCGTACGGGGGGTGGTTGCGGTGGTCATGCGGTTCTCCTCAGAGGTGGTGGGCTTAGGGAGTGGGGATGGGGTCGGGTGTCAGCGGGACGCGTCCGCGGCGGCGAGCATCGCGTCGGATTCGGTACGGCTCGCCCGGTGTTCGGCATCGGTGCGCTCGCCCGGGCCCCAGGTCTCGCGGGTCACCAGCGCCGCCACCAGGCCGATCAGCCCGCAGCCGCTGAACAGCAGCGCGGGGCCGGTCCAGCCGGTGGCGGAGTAGAGGGCCGTGGCGATCATCGGCGTGAAGCCGGAGACGACGGCGGAGAGTTGATAGGCCAGTGATGTGCCGGCCGTGCGGGTCTTCGTCGCGAACAGCTCGCAGAACCAGGCGCCTTGGACGCCCGCCAGGGAGTTCTGGCAGACGACGTAGCTGGCCACGAAGGCGACCGTCACGAGCGCGGCATCCTCGGTGTTGACCAGAAGGAACAGGGGGAGGCCCCAGGCGACGCTGAACGCGCAGCCGAAGAGATAGACGGGGCGGCGTCCGACGCGGTCGGACAGGCGGCCCCACAGGACGGTGGCGGCGATGCCGAGCGCCGCGGCGACCACGAGGGCCAGCAGGCTGGTGCCGCCGGAGATGTCCGGGGCGGTGCCGTCGTCGAGGTAGGACAGGAGGAAGGTGATCGACACGGCGTAGCCGGCGGTCTCGGCGATCCGCAGCGAGAAGGCCCGCAGGATATTGCGCCAGTCCTCGCGCACCACCGTGAGCAGCGGGTTCTTGACGACCTCGCCGGACTGCTTCAACTCCTCGAACTGCGGCGACTCGTCGACCTTGAGGCGGATCACGATGCCGACGACGATCAGGACCGCGCTGAGCAGGAACGGAACCCGCCAAGCCCAGTTGTCGTCGAGCGTGTGGCCGCTCACCAGGAAGGCGAGGTTGGCGAGGAGCAGGCCGACGGGGAATCCGGCCTGGGTGATGCCGGTGTACTGACCGCGTCGGCGCCAGGGGGCGTGCTCGAAGGCCATCAGGATCGCGCCGCCCCACTCGGCGCCGAAGGCCAGCCCCTGGATCACGCGGACGAGGACGAGCAGGACCGGTGCCCAGACGCCGACCGTCTGGTACGTCGGCAGACAGCCGATGAGGACGGTCGCGACGCCCATCGTCAGGAGCGAGGCGACCAGGACGGGCTTGCGGCCGATGCGGTCGCCGAGATGTCCGGCGATGACGCCGCCCAACGGGCGGGCAGCGAAGCCGATTCCGAGGGTGGCGAAGGAGAGCAGGGTGGCCGAGAGCGGGTCGGAGTCGGGGAAGAACACGTCGCCGAAGTACAGGGCGGCGGCGGTGCCGAAACCGATGAAGTCGTAGGTCTCGATGGTCGCGCCGACACCGGAGCCGACGGCGACCCGCATGCGGTCCGGCGAGCCCTGCGAGGCCTCTGCCTCCCGGTCGGTCCCCGGACGCGGCATGGATTCGGGCATGGCGATCCTCCTTGATCTGGCGTGGGGCGGCTCCCTCGCACTCCCGACTGCTGACTGTTAACAGTCAGCAGGCGAGAGAGGATGCTCAATGTGGGCTGCGGCACTGTCAACCCTTGCGGCGGGATCAATGTGAAGTCTGTCGACTGTTAACACTGGAACCTTGCTTCGGGCTACGATGACGGCCGGAGCAGTCCAAGGAGGGTTCGACCGTGCCTGGTCAGACGCTAACCAGCCTCACCCGCACCACCACCCTGCGGGAGCGCGCGCTCGTGGCGTTGCGTACGGCCATCACGACCGGTCAGTACCGGCCCGGTGATCACCTCGGCGAGGTGGAGATCGCGGACCGGCTCTCGGTCAGCCGGGGCACGGTTCGGGAGGCGCTGCGTCATCTTCAGCAGGAAGGTCTTGTCACCGCCGGCGCGCGGGGCATGCTGCGGGTCTCGCAGCTTTCGCCCACCGAGGTACGCGAGCTGTTCCAGGTCCGGGAAGCGCTGGAGGGCCTGGCGGTGGCGCAGCTGATCGCGTCCCCGAAGCGGAAGCGGTCGGCTCAGGCCCTGCGGGAGGCACTCGACCAGCTCCAGCGCACCTTCGAGGCCGACGCCGATCTGGCGGCCAAGGTCGAGGCGGACCTCGGGTTCCATCTGCTGTTGTGCGAACTCTCGGGCAATTCCATGCTGTTGCGCACCTGGAAGCAGCTCGAGGGGCCGATGCGGGTGGCCATCATGAGCGCGGGCGACGAGCTCCGCGACGAGGCCATGTCGCCCGGCGCGCACGCTCCGATCGCCGACGCGATCGAGCGCGGGGACGCGGCGGCGGCGCAGGAGATCCTGCACGACCACATGGAGGCGGCGATCCGCCGGCTCGGCATCGAGCGCGAGAACACCGAACGCGCCGAAGACACCTCACACGAAAGCGCTTGAGCGTTCGTCCAGCCGCAGGGCAGCAGCGTCGTCGCTGCGGCCGGGCCGAGCGGCGCCCGGGAACAGGGTGCCTGCCGAAAACTCCATCCGCGTAGTCCGGGCGGCATGTTGGTATTCGAGCAGGATTCTGCCGAGACGCTCGATTGACACCAGGATGTGGATCCGTTTCAACGTCAGGGCGCAGTCCACTTGAGGGAGTTGCAGGCGATCACCCTTTTCGCCCGAGCATGGAGGAACTGTCGCCGCGTGGGCCCTGAGCGGCGCGGGGCCGGGGCAATGCCGGTCCATGACCAGGTTTCGTATGGCCCGGGTCACCCAGGCGTGCGTGGGGCGGGCGGTGTGGCCCAGGACGTGGACCCTTCTGCTTGAGTGGTGGATGGCGGCGAGGATGTACTGGCGCTGGCCAGTGAGGGTGACGGTCTCGATGAAGTCCATCGCGAGGATGGCGTGGGCTTGGGAGCGCAGGAAGTTGGCCCAGGTGACGGTGGTTCGCTGTGGGGCTGGGGCGATGCCTTCAGTTTTGAGGATCTCCCAGACGGTGGATGGTGCGACCCGGACGCCGACGAGGGGGAGTTCGCCGTGGATGCGGCGGTATCCCCAGGCTGGGGTTCTCGGCGGCGAGGCGAGGTACGGGCGGTGTTTCGAGGTGTGGGTGCGTGGACGGCCGGGGCGTCGGCCAGTACTTGCACCGGGCGCGGCGGTGCTTGATCAGGTCGCGGTGCCGGCGCAGGACGGTGTCCGGGCTGATCGGCAGCTGGAGTCGGCGCAGTGTCGCGCGGGGGAGCGGAGTGAGCAGTGCGGCGAGGAATGCGCGGTCCGCGGCGTGGAGGCGGAGACGTTGGCCGTCGAGTGGCCTTTGCAGGAAACCGAGTTGGTGGTGCAGGGCGAGGATCTCGGTCTTCTTGTCGCGGTCGCTCGCCGGGAGCAGCCGCAGCATGGCGAAGGCGTTGGTCACGGGCAGATAGGTCAATCGAAGCAGCACGGTCGTTCAGATGCCGGGCTGCCATGGCGCGATGACGGCTTGAGTGGTCTGCGCGGATGGGGTTCTCGGCACGCACACCGCCGGACGACCGAGGAACACCTGGCTATGGCCGTCCCTGACCAGAAAGTGCGGGCTCATGTCACCATCACCGTCACGGGACTGATCTGACCGGTCACGGTGTTGCAGGGCCGACAAAACGCCCCTGGACCGGTCCGCTCGACCAAGCCGTTGCAGGGCGGGCGCCGAATGATCAGTAGCGAGCATTCCACGGTCACGCCGTGGAGTAGGGAGGGTGACGCATGACTGATTTCGGACAGCGAGCCACTGTGGCGAGTCCTAGCGGTGCGTTGGTGCGGTGTCGAACCCCGTCCGAGGCGCGGGCCGCGGTGCTGTTCCTGCACGGCGGCCGTGCCGATGGCCGGTCGCCGTCGCGGTCCTGGCACCTTGCGGCGCTGCGCATGCGGCCCTTCGTGCGCGCGGCCGCGGCGGCCCTCGCGGACGCCCCCGTCCTCTTGGCGCGGGTGCGGTACCGGGTGCGTGGCTGGAATGGATCCGACGCCGATGCCCTGCACGATGCGAATCGGGCACTGGACGAGCTGACCCGGCTCGTCGGCGACGTGCCAGTGGTGCTCGTGGGTCACTCGATGGGCGGCCGCGCCGCTCTGCGCGCCGCACGAGCTCCCCAGGTCGGGGCCGTTGTGGCGTTGGCCCCCTGGTGCCCGGAGGGCGAACCCGTCGCACACCTGAGGGACAAGGACGTCCTCGTACTCCACGGTGACCACGACCGTGTCACCGATCCACAGGCCTCGGCCGAGTACGTCCGACGTGCGCGAGCGTCAGGCGCGCGGGCGGACATGTCCCTCGTGCCCGGTGGCGACCACGCGATGCTGCGCAACAGCAGGCGGTGGCACCACACCACCGCCTCGGCGGTCGTGCACTTCACCTCCCACGGGTAGTCGCGGTGGGCCCCTTCGTGGGAGACGGACACCGTCCGGCACAACGCCGTGGTTGGCGCCGGGTGGATTCGACGGTGGATGCGGTGGAGGGCCTGCCGGGGCTGCGGTCGAAGGATCATCCCGGGCGTCATTGACGCTGTTGCCTCGCGTGGAGAAGCTGCAGGCCAGAGCAGGAATCGTATCTTCGAGCGGGACAGGGTCACCGTGTCGGCTCGGTGTCACGACCGGAAGGCCACGACGTGGTGTCTCGTGCGGTTCGGAAACTCATCGCCCCTGGTCAGGTCGCATGTCCGTACTCGTTGATGCATGCGACCGCCTCCCCTGCCAGCGGCTGACGGGGTCATGCATGTAAGGGTGAGGCATGACGACAGAGCGATTTGATGTCACCCGGCAGATTGGCGCATCCCCGTCGGCGATCTTTGAGGTGCTGCGATCCCCGCAGGGCCACGTGGGTATTGACAGCTCAGGCATGCTGCAGTCCGCAGCGGGCGCTCCCGTAAGTGCGGTGGGGGACGAGTTCGTCGTCCACATGGACCGGGAGGCTCTCGGGGACCTTCCCATGGGGCGGTACGACGTGACGGTGATCATCACTCGCTACGAACGCGACGCGCTCTTGGAATGGACGATCTCAGGCACCATCCAGCCGCCCATCCGCCACCTTTACGGGTATCGCCTCGAACCCAACGAGAAGGGCACGCTCGTCACTTCCTACTACGACTGGAGCCAGATCGACGACAAGTACCGCGAGGCGGGCGTCTTCCCGGTCATCCCGGAGGCTGGTCTGCGGGCCACGCTGGGAATCCTTGCTCGCACTGTTGAGAATGGGGCGTTCGCCCGCTGACGGCACCTCAACCGTGTCCTGTGGGACTCGAAAAGTCATCGCTGCTGCGCCAGGCGCAGGACCAGCGCGCGGATTGAGCGGATGGTGCGTGGTCGGCCCGGTCTTTTCGGCCGGCAGGTACGGGCGTGGCGCCGTTTCATCAGATCGCGAGGCCGGCGCGGCACGGTGTCGGGTCGGACCAGTATCCGGAGCCGGCACA
Source organism: Streptomyces sp. UC4497 (assembly GCF_054871485.1). Classification (NCBI taxonomy): domain Bacteria; kingdom Bacillati; phylum Actinomycetota; class Actinomycetes; order Kitasatosporales; family Streptomycetaceae; genus Streptomyces; species Streptomyces sp. UC4497. The sequence goes on from NZ_JBTYHB010000052.1 coordinate 31,078, forward strand.
GGACTTCGCGGGGCATGGGCGCCAGTAGGGCGGCAATGAGGACCCGGTCTTCCGGAGCGAACTTGGGCCGGTCTGCTCCGAGCTGTCGCTGAAGGACGGCGAGCTGGTGCCGCAGGGCGAGGATCTCCGCGTCCTTGTCGCGGTTGCTCATCGGCAGCAACCGCAGTGCGGCGAACATATTGGTGACGGTTAGGCAGGCGAGACGAGGCAGCACGAGTGCTCATCCTGCCGCACCGTTGGAGACGCTTCTGAGCTGTGTGGACGACATTCTCGGCAGCCGCAGGGCCATCTCGTAGGCTGCGTGGTCAAGGGAGACCAGACTGTGCCGGGGGGGCAATGGCAGACTTTGACGTCAATACGACGCACATGGCAACGAGCTCCCGAGGCTTTACCACGCTGAAGCACGATGCCCAGTCCATCGCCAACGGTTTGGTGAACGACCTGGCGGACTCGGCGGACATGGCTGGTGACGACGAGGCAGGGCACGCTTTCGCCAAGGTCTATGAGCCGGCGGCACAAGAGACCGTCGAGCGGCTCGCGTTCGCCGCGTACGGACTCGCCAATACCGCGGCCGGACTCATGGAGATGGCATTCGGGTACCTCGCGGCTGAGGATGCTGCTGTCGAGGCGATGCTGAAACAACATTCCGTGGCACAGGAAATTTCCCAGCTCAGGAATGCGGCGAGCGAATGCGATCCGACGGGAAGCTCACGCCAGCTTCCCCGCATCATCCACAAGGACTCCTTCGTCGACTCGTTCTTCGACCAGGACAGCGACCCGAAGGCGCGCGGCGATTACGGAAAGCTCTACGACACTGCCGCAACGTGGCACAAGGCCGGCAGCCTGGTCGAGTCGCTGGCGGATACGGCCCAGACGGGCGTCCGACGGCTGAAGTCGGACTGCACGGGCACAGCCATGAACGCCTTCTACGACTACTGCAATACCTTCATCGGCAAGCGCGGCATGCCGGGCGAAGTCACCGAGGGGGAACCGCTGCTCCCGAACCTCGCCGCCGCCTGCTACCAGATCAAGAGGGCATGCGCGGCCTACGCCGACCACATCATGGAGGCACGCTCGGCCCTGTTCGATCTCACTCCCCGTTGGTCGCGCGAAGGCCCCCTCGACCAGGTGCTCGGCGATACACGCATCCGCTCGCTCGGTGACATCCCCGGTGCGCTGGAGGGATCCGGCAAACGGATTCGGTTGCCCAACTCCGACGGGCGGCCCGGCCTTCCCGGCCTGCCCCCGATCTTCCCCGTACCGGTGCTCGTCCCTGGGCTGGTGCCCGCCTCCTACAACGGCTCCGCACCTGGCGTGACCTTAGCGTCCCTGTCGAGCCAGCCGGTGACGCTCGCTCCGATCGCACCACCTGTACCGCCTTATGAGGCCCCGCTGTCCTCCAAGGAGCAGGCCGAATTCAAGATGTGGGCCGACGGTCTGCCGTACAAGAACCCCGGCAACAGGCCTGCCGACGAATACCAAAAGCGCGTGGCAGGATCGCCGGAGCGCGGACTGCCGTTGCCCTCTGGCTGGCCCAAGCCAAGCGGTCGGCTCATGGCTGACGGCCTGCGTGCCACGGACGGCGCCGCGGTGGAGGCCAAGTACGTCAAGCAGGAAGGCTGTTCACCGCGCACGCTGAACAATATGAACAAGTCGAACGGCCGGATCTGGGAAACCAACATGTACAACGGCGATCTCAAGGAGATGGCCGAGTACGGAAAGGCCATGACGGTTCCCAGTAACAAGGTCCGCTTCGTCGAGGTCAACACCAACGACGCCGAGTCCCTGGCGTACTGGCGTTTCCTCATGGCCACCAACCATGTCGAAGGCTACGCACGCCACACCCCCTAGAGAACCGGAAGCAAGTACATGAACAGGGACGAGCTGGAAAAGCTCACCACGACGTTCTACGTCGCAGCGCCTGAGGGACAGCCCTGGAGCCTCGATGCGGAGCGCTTCGAAGCCGGACTGCGACGGCTGAGTGACCAGGCCGTGACGGCACCGCTGACGGCGCCGCAGGAGATGGCCGACCAGCTCGCGTTCGACGGCCACTCACTGGTGTTCGCCGTGCACGTAGGGGAAACCCCCATCGAGGGGCAGTTCATGGACGCGGCGCAGAGCTTCAACATCGGGCCCTGCACCGCCGCCGATGCGGCGGCATTCATCGAATGGCTCCAGGGCTTGCTGCCCGATGGAGCACGCATGCGCTTCAACAGCGAAGAGGGCGTCGAGAGCGGCGACATGAGCGACTACTGGATCCCTGTGGGTGCGCAGCAGGACGTGGTCACCGAAGAACTGCTCGACCATCTCGACGAGGTGGTGGACGAGTGACGGCCGACGCGAGCCCATGGGGCTGCTGCATGTTTGAGTGACAGCGGCGGGCGCGAAGCTAGCCCCTCGGAACAGAGCGACACCGAGTGTGAGAACGACCGCGATGTGTCGAGACAGGGCCCACATTCGGTCGTCCCTGGGCTGAAGCACCCCTGGGGCACTGCGAGTTGGCGTATGCATGCCCACACCTTGGCATGATCGGTTAGTCCTCGTCCCGAGGTGCGGGGCAGAGCTGGGGGACGTTCACAAGGTGGCTGACCGCGGATGGCAAGATCCGCCGGACATGCCCCAGCAGGGGTCGCCACGCAAGCGCCGCTATGAAGTGACCTGTCCATCCTCACCTGCACGCGGCACAGAGCCTCCGGGCTCAGCAGGGGTGGAGTGGCGCTCGGATGCCTTCAGAAGGGACTCCCAACTCCTTTGCCTCGCCTTGTCGGCGCACCAGCTTTCACTGCGCATTCGCTCAAAAACGCCGAGTTTTCTGAGGATGAGGCGGTCGTCGGCGTTCGCCTCCAGTCGCCCCGCCCGTATCTCGTCCAATCGCCACCCGAGTACCGCAGCATCAAGAAGTGCCTCGAACGTCGGCTCTGCTTCGTCGCCCATTGGCTGCCCTTCCCCTGAGCTTGCCTGTGAGTCGTCAGCGTACGTCGCGTCGTTCAACTACGTTCCACATGAAGCTATTTGACCGAAGGTGCGCGATTGGTGCGCAAACTGTCCACCGGCACGAAAAGGAGCCCTCCTCGCCCGCCACGTCCGCACGCGGAGCCCGCTCCCGCGCGCAGGTCAACCAACCAGAGCGCCGCCTACGACAAGCGCTTCCGCATCAGTGTGCACGTGGTCTCGTATCGACGCAGTGTTCCGTCGGGGGCTTGCTCGTCCCACGAGTCGGGCCGGCTGTCGTATGCGATGTAGCCCAGCCGTTCGTACAGGGCGCGAGCGCGTGAATTGTCCTCTTCCACGCCCAGCTCCGCCTGCCGCAGGCCGCGGTCCTTGATGCGTTGTTCCGCGGCCTCAATGAGGACGGTTCCGATTCCACACGATTGCAGTGCGGGATGGACGGCCAGCTGCCACAGAGTTCCAGCACCTTCTGCGGCCCGGTAGTCCACGCCGCCCTTCGCGATCGGAATGTTCGAGGGCGTGCAGACGGCCAAGTAATCGACGTCACCAGCCTGAGCTCGCTTCAACTGCTGTACGACGCCTCGGAGATGGTGGTCGGACCCTGCCCATGAGCACGACGCCAGATCAGCAGACGTCAGATCACGCACGACGAGTCTCAGCTCAACCTTGACCAATAGAAGCACCTCCGGCATGCCCGCATCCCCACCGACCAGGCCCGGCGCGATGCGGATTCGCGACGCGGGGCTGCACAACGCCTACCAGAAAGCGAGCGGCCTGGCCCCTGGCGGGGCGGGCCGCTCACGATGCTCAGCCAGTCAGACCGCCGGGTTGGCATAGGCCTTGCGCCAGAAGGCGGCCTTGGTCCCCGGTCCTGTGATGCCGTCGAGAGCACCCTTGTAGCCGTAGAACTTCTTCCGGGCGTCGGCCGGGCCCGGTGTGGTCCGGTGCCCCTCAACCCGATCGTTCAGGTGTCGCTCGGCGGGGACATCTGGCGTCATGGCGAGGGTTCGGTCGGCTTACGAGAGGTCGGCGGTTCCGCACGAGAGGTCGAACGGCTCCTCGCCCCTAGCGGATTCGGGCGGGTCGGAAGCCGGCGTACCGCTCGGTCTGGATGCGACTCGTACGGGTACGCCGATGCGGTCGTACCGCTCCGCAACCGCATCGGTTGACGCCTCCCGGCAACCGATGACGGTGAAGGTGTCGGCCAACCCGGTCAGCCGCAGCACTCGGAGGAAGAACGGATCGTCGCTCACCAGAGCCAGTCGACGTTGGCGCTGGAGGACCTGGTCGCGCACGGTGCACAGCAGGGACAGGCCGCTGCAGTCGATGAAGGACACACCGCACAGGTCGAGTATCACGTCACCCGTTTCCTCCCCGATCAGGGACGTGAGACGGGCCGACAGCTGCTGTGCGGCGAAGATGTCCAACTCACCCCAGAGTTCGATCACCAGCCGCCCGCTCGGTCCCCCCACGCGGAGCCCAAACGCGGCGACGTCCTCTATCATCACTCCTCCTCGCGGTGCCTGAGTGCGCGGCAGCGAGTATGTGAGGGGGTGCCACAACGTCCGAGACGAGAGAGAAGCAACGATCCGGGCGTGGGCAGGAGCCGCCCACATGACGCGCGGGTGCCCGCGCCGTTGTCGTGGCCAGCAGGGTCTGGGGTGGCGGCGATGTGCCAGCGGAATACCCGGAACGCGCCGTAGCCAATCAATGCCCGCGCGCCAAAAGCCAGTTGTCCGAATCCGTCTGTTCACGCATCCTGTCGCAGAGCACGCCGCATACGCGCGGTACGGCTTCACGGCTGGAGCGGGCGGCGGCGGTCGGCCATTCCAGGAACCGGCTGATGTCGGCGAGCGTGACGATGCCGACGAGATGCCCGAAGTCGAGAATCAGGGCGCGTCGGGCCCTGCGCGTCGACCCGCTCGGAGGCGGGCAGCGCCGGGTCCTGCCAGCGCTGCGCGGCCTGCCCCGTCATCGGACCTCGCGGTCACCTCGTCGACGGTGGCTTCCGCCCTGTGGCACTCGCTGGAACAACTCCCACAAGACTTCCGGCGCCATGCGCGCGACAAGCGCAGCAGTCGTCATCCCGGACTGCCGCAAGATCACGCCAACTGAAATGGTGTCTTGGGACTGGGAAGACAGACCCTCGCACGCTGAGACGAGAACCAGGCAACCGTACCGCCGTAGGAGGGGGAGACGCCCACATCAAGATTGGGTGACGCGGCTCCGCTTGGTGGGGGCTTCGGGTAGAGTCGCCGCGCCGTGACCAACGGGGGCATGGCGGGTCGGGGCGCGCAGAGAAGGCTCGCGGACCCAGATGCGTGTTCCATTTCTCGGGGGTTCTCCTTCATGCGTGTTCGTACGTTCCTGCCTGCTGTCGCTGCCGTCGTGGCGTGCAGCGCCCTGCTCACCGGGTGCGGAGGTGACTCGGACAAGCCGACGCAGACGGCCCCCGATCCCGCGCCGTCGAAGTCGGCGACGGAGCAGGCGGGCCCGGCGTCCGCGTCTCCGTCCGCGGAGGCGTCCGCGGATTCCGAGGCCCCGAAGGCGGTGACCGTGAACAAGTCCTTCGAGGACGATGTCATGGGGCACAAGGCCACGGTGCTGAAGTACATCGACGGCTACCAGCCGTCGGCGGCGGCCAAGGCCAAGTTCTCGGCGCTCGAGAGCGAGAAGGTGGTCCTGGTCAATGTGAAGGTGACCGCGAGCTCGAAGTACTACACCAGCTTCGGTTCGACGAGCTTCCGCCTGACGGGCATGTCCAATGGCATCGACCAGGCGAGCACCACGATCCTGGACGACGAGGTCAAGAAGGCGGGCTACACGCCGCTGGAGGATGCCAAGACGGGTAAGACCAGCACGGGTTGGGTCGTCTTCACCCCGGACAAGGAGACCGACAAGCTCGTCCTGCGCTACAAGCGCCTGGCGGCCAAGGGCTCGGACGGCACGAAGATCACGGCGAAGAACTTCGACGTGCCGCTGAACTGACGCCGAGTTCCTTGGCGTTGCTGCCTCGGGCCCGCTTCCTGCCATGCACGATGGGGGAAGTGGGCCCGACGTCCTTCTTGGGGCGTGGTTGCGATGGTGGAGTCGGATTCCGCCCGGCGGACCGTGAGGCTTTTCCGTCCTCACGTTGAGGATGGTGAGGGACGCGGACGGTCTTCGCGATGTCGGTGATTCGGGTTGTGCTGCAGCGGAGTTTTGCAGGAGGCGCCAGCCCTTCAGGACGGCCATGGCCTGCTCGCCGACGCAGCGGATCTTCGCGTGGGTGGTGTTGTGACGTCGCCTCCACCGCTTGAGCCGGCGGCCTCGGAACGGCGTCGTCGCCCTGCCAGCGGGGTCAGTACGGCAGGTGCTGCCGTGTGCGCTGCGACCAGCGGCGTTCCGCGTAGGCGAGGTCGTCGCGCCAGAGTCGCCCCGCCGCCGTGCGCATCAACGGGCGCAGCAGGAAGGACGCGTGGCGCGCGAGCGTGAAGCCGGTGCGTTCGGAGGTGGCGAGCACCGCCTCGACCACGGCTGTGCGGGGCGTGGGATGTCCGGGTGGGGTGAGGGGCGTGGCGTGGGTTTCGACGACGGAGTCGCGTCCCTCTCCGTCCGTGATGTGCATGACGACGGTGCGGGGTTCGGGGGCCGTGAAGACGGCGCGGACGGGGACGACGAGCCGGGCCGTGAGTTTGAAGGAGACATCGACGACGAACCGGTCCGGTTCGGTGGTGTCACCCTCGGGGCTCTCGGTGACCGTGAGGTCGACGAATGAGTAGGGGTGGAACCAGGCACCGTGCCAGGGGTCGAGCCGGTTGGCGACGATGTCCTCGGGTTCGCAGCGGCCGAACCCGGTGTAGACCGCCTGTAGGGACCGTGCCGGGTCCGGGCGCGGGGGGATCACGGGTTCGTCGAGCGGCTTCTCGCCGTCCACGGCGTCGAGGCGGACCCACATGAGGACACCGTCGTCGTGGACAGGCAGCGTGCGCCAGCCGGGGCCGCCCTGCGGCCCCAGCGCGAGGCCGTGCCAGTGGCAGACGATGGTTCCGCAGCGCAGCGGGCTGTCCTTGAGCGGTGCTCCCAGGTGGGGGCAGGCGCCGGGGCCGGCGGCGAGGTTGCCGTCGGTGTCCCGCCAGATGACGAGTTCGCGGCCCGCCACGGTGCGCCCCAAGGGTGCCGCGGCCGGAACGTCGCGGGTGGCTCCGACGACGTACCAGTTGCCCGACGGACGTGCCTGGGACCGTTTCAAGGCGGTCTCGATGACGGCGGGGCGGGCCTGGCGCCACGTGGGTTCCTGACGCTCCCACGGCTGGGGGTTCCTGCGGAGTGTCAGCGGGAATCGCGGTGCTCCGGGTCGCTTGCTCATGCTGCCTCTCCGCGCGCCGAGGGGGTCAGGGCCGGGGTGTCGGGCGTCCGCCCCGCGCAGGAGTGCCGAGGGGTGGAGGCCGGGGGTGTGGAGCGGTGGCGGATCCGTGCGTGCGCGATGCGCGCCAGTCCGTCGAGGGCGACGACGGCCCGGCGGCGGCGGGGCACGACGGCACGCCGGTGCAGGACGTTGTAGCCGTCCGCCGCGACGGCGTCGAGGATCCCGGAGTAGAGGACGAAGGCGGTACGGATGCAGGGCCTGGACACCGGGTCCAGGAGGGCGATTCCGGGGACCGCCTGCCGGTACACGTCGCGGGTGAGTGCCTCGAAGGCCCGCAGCGCTCCGGTGACACGGTGATCGGACCGGCCGGTGGCGCGGCTCCACTGGAGTCGGCCACGGTCGACGCCGTGCGCGGTGAGCAGGTCGGCGGGGATGTAGACCCGTCCGCGGTCGAGGTCCTCGCCCACGTCCCGCAGGAAGTTGGTGAGTTGGAAGGCCACGCCGAGGTCCGCCGCGTACGGTTCGGCCTCGGCGCGCGGCACGGTGGTCCCGAGGACGGGGAGCATCTGCAGGCCGATCACGGCCGCCGAACCGTGCATGTAGCCCCTGAGGTCCGCGTAGGTCGGGTAGTCGGTGACGGTGAGATCGTCGCGCATCGCCGTCATGAAGTCGTGGAAGTGGCCGGGGTCGATGTCGTAGCGGTGTGCGGTGTCGGCCAGGGCCTGGACGACGGGTTCGCTGCTGTGGCCCGCGCGCAGGCCGTGCCGCAGACTCTCCGCCAACTCCTCCAGTGCCACGCTCCGTTGGTCGCTCGTGCTCCGCTCGCCGAGGGAGTCGACGATGTCGTCGGCCCAGCGGGCGAATCCGTACAGCGCGTGGACCGCGGGGCGATGCCGCGCGGGCAGGAGCCGGGTCGCCAGGAAGTACGTCTTTCCGTGGCGGGCGTTGAGCTCGCGGCAGTGCGTGTAGGCGTGGCGCAGGGCGGGGTCGGTGACGCCGGCTGCGTCGAGTTCGCGGGTGGTCACGAGGCCGCTCCTCTCGGGGTCTTGAGACTGTCGCGGGCTCGGCGAGCCGCGTGCGGGGTCGGTCCGGTGATGCGGGCGGCGGCGAGCTTGCCGGACAGCAGCACGGTGGGCACGCCCACGCCGGGGGTCGTTCCGCAGCCGGCGAGGACCGCGTTGTCGGTTCCCCGTACGAGGTTGCGCGGGCGGAACGGGCCGGTCTGCGCGAAGGTGTGCGCGGCGGAGAACGGGGTGCCGGCCGCGTGCTCCTGGGCGTGCCAGTCGGCGGGGGTGACCAGGCACTGCTCGTCGATGGAGTCGGCGATGCCGTCCAGGCCGCGTCGTTCCAGTTCGGTGAGGAGCTCGGTGCGGTAGCGGGGTGCGAGGTCGCCCCACTGGGCTGCGCTGGGGCCGATGTCGGTGTTCGGGCAAGGCGCCAGGATGTAGTGCAGGTGCCGGCCGGGCGGTGCCAGGGTGGGGTCGGTGGCGGTGGGCCGGGTGATGAGCAGGGAGGGGTCGCTCATCAGCCGGCCCTCGCGGGTGAGTTCGTCGAAGGTCTCGTGCCAGGCCGCTCCGAACGAGATGGTGTGATGGGCCAGTTGGGGCCATGTCCGGTCGGTTCCGGCGTGCAGGATCACGGCGGAGGGAGCGTGCCGCACCGGTGCCGGGCGGCGCGGTGTGCGGCCGAGCAGTCGGTAGGTGACGGGCAGGTCGGGGGTGAGGACGACGGCGTCGCAGGGGATCCGCTCGTCGCCGGTGACCACGGCGGTGACGCGGTCTCCCGAGCGTTCGAGGCTCTCGACCGTGCGGCCGTAGAGGAGTTCGGCGCCGGCGTCCCGGGCGGCGTCCGCCATGGCCTGCGGCAGTGCGTGCATGCCGCCGCGCGGGAAGTACACGCCGGCGACGGTGTCCATGTAGGCGATGACCGCGTAGGCGGCGAGGGCGCGGGCCGGGGGCACCCCCGCGTACAGGGCCTGGAAGGAGAAGACGCGGCGCAGCCGCTCGTCCTTGATGAACCGGGCGATCCGGGAGTCCATGCGCCCGAAGCCGCCCAGCGCGGCCAGCCGCGCCAGATCGGGGGTGAGCAGTTGCAGCGGTGAGTCGAAGTTGGTGTCGATGAAGTGCTGCATCTGCGCCCGGTAGAGGCGCTCCAGCCAGCGGCGCAGCTCCACGTATCCGGCGGCGGCCCCCGGACCGGCGAAGTCCTCGACGGCCTGTTCCATGGCCTGGGCGTCGGTGTGGACGTCGAGGCTGCTGCCGTCGGCGAACGAGGCCCGGTAGGCGGGATGGAGAGGGATGAGGTCGACCCGGTCGCTCAGTCGTTCGCCGACCGCGGCGAAGGCTTCGTCGGCCAGGTCGGGCATGGTCATCACGGTGGGGCCGGTGTCGATGCGGTAGCCGCCGCGGGTGAGTCGTCCCGCGCGTCCGCCGGGCCGATCGTCTCGTTCGACGAGTGTCACGCGGCGTCCCGCGCCCAGCAGATGGAGCGTGGCCGCGAGGCCGGAGAGCCCCGCGCCGACCACGACGACGTGGTCCGTCTTTCCGCCTACGGTCTTCACTGTGCCGCTCCCTGGAGTGCGGTGCCCGGCCGGGCCGAGGTGTCGGCGGGCATGGGGACCTCGCCCCCGGCCACCTGCTGGAGGAGCAGGTGCAGGCGGGCTCGGGCTTCGGGATCGAGCGTGGCCGCGGCGAGGTGACGACTGCTCTGGGCGACCAGGCGGCGGATCTTGTCCTCGACGAGGCCCCTGGCCCCGGTGTCATCGAGCACCTGCCTGATGTCGGCGAGGTCGTCGGCGCCGAGATCGCGCCGTCCCAGGCAGCGGTCCATGACCCGCAGGGTGTCCAGGTCACCGTCCCGCTCGGCGCGCGCATGGGCGAGAGCGACGAGATAGGTCGGCTTGCCGGCCCGTAGATCGCCCGCAGCGGGTTTGCCCCGCGGGCCGGGACCCGTGAACACGTCGTCCAGGTCGTCGCGCAACTGGAAGGCCAGTCCGGCGCAGCGCCCTGCCGAGCACAGGGCCCGCAGGGTCCTCTCGTCGGCGTCGCCGAGGATGGCTCCCAGTTGCAGCGGGCGCTCCACGGTGTAGAGGGCGGTTTTCAGGCACGCGGCGCGAATGGCGTGGCTGAGGGACCTCGTGGAGGTGTGCTCCCCCTGGATGTCGAGATACTGCCCGGCCACCATCTCCAGGCGCATCTGCGCCCAGGTGTCGCGAATCCGTTGCATCTGGTGGCCGGGGATGTCCAGGACGGCGGCTTCGTCGTCGGCCCAGGCCAGCGCGAGGTCCCCGGCGAGGATCGCCGCCGACTCGCCGAAACGGGCGGCATCTTCGCGGGCGGAGGCGGCGTACTGGGCCGCGAAGTCGACATGCACGGCGGGGCGGCTCCGCCGGGTGGGTGCCTGATCCATGATGTCGTCATGGATCAGGGCGCACGTCTGTATCAGCTCCAGCGCCGCGCTCAGCTGAAGCGCCGCGTCGATCTGTTGCTCATCCGGCAGTCCGCAGGCGCGCAGTCCCCACCACAGGAACTGCGGGCGTACGCGCCGTCCGCCGCCCAGGGTGAAGTGGGCGACGCGCTCGGCCACATCGGCGCCGAACGTGGCGTCGACGGCGCCGGCCTGCGCGACGCGCCGCGCGAGGATCGGGGCCAGGCGACGCTGCACGGTCAGCGGTACGTCGTCGTCGATCCGACGAACACGCATGGAGCGCGGCAGGTGGCCGCCGCCCGTGGCGGCGACGTCGCCTTCGAGGTGCGCTCCGTGAGGTGGGGCGACCGTAGCGGTGGCGGCCGGTGCCTCGTGGGAGGGCATGTCGGCTCCTTAGGGATGCATGTGACGGGGGGATGCTGGTCAGGGCATTCCTTGCCGCGTGCGCGATCGGATGCGCCTGACCGCGGCAAATGGCGCAACCTCGCGTGTGGACGGCCGCGGGCGGCGGGCAGCCGTCTGATCTGGGGCGCCGCGCATCCGCACGGGAGGCGGCGCGGGAAGAGTGATCCGTATCTGACTGTGTGGACGCTGGAGGTGAACGTGCGCTCGGACGTGGTGATCATCGGCGCCGGGGCTGCCGGACTGTCGTTGGCGGAGCGCCTGTGCACCACGCCGGGGGCGTCGGGAACGCTGTCGGTCAGGCTCGTCGACGCGCCTGCCGGCCCGTTGCGGCCCCCTCCTCGTACGTGGTGCTTCTGGGAGCAGGGGCCGGGGCGCTACGACGACGCCGTGACCGCCGCCTGGAACCGGATTCGGGTGTACGGCCCCGACGGTCGCCGCGCGGGTGGGAACACGGGATCGTTGCGGTACAAGATGATCCGCTCTCCCGACTTCGAGGCGCTGGTGGAGCGCCGTCTGGCCGCACATCCGGGGCTGGTGCGCTCGCAGGGTGTGGTGGAGGGCGTCGAGGCGGGCCGTGACGGTCCCCGCGTGCTGGTCCGCACGGCCGAGGGAGGCCACGAACGGCTCGCCGCGCGCTGGGTGTTCGACTCGCGGCCGCTGCGCGGTCTGCCCCCGGCCCGTACGACGCTGCTGCAGCACTTCCGCGGCTGGTTCGTCCGCACCGATCGGCCGGTCTTCGACCCGGGGGCCGTCGAGCTGATGGACTTCCGCACGCCGCAGCCCGCGCGCGGCCTGGCCTTCACCTACGTCCTCCCGACGAGTGAGCACACCGCTCTGGTGGAGTACACGCAGTTCTCCCCGGCCGCGCTGCCCGCGGACGCGTACGACCGCGCCCTCACCGCGTATCTGCACGACGTCCTGGAGGTGCGCGACGTCCGCGTCGAGGCCCGTGAAGAGGGGGTCATCCCCATGACGGACGCCCGCTTCCCCCGCCGCGTCGGAGAGGGGATCTTCAGAATCGGCGCGGCCGGCGGTGCCACACGTCCGGCGACCGGCTACACCTTCACCGCCATCCAACGCCAGACATCGGCGATCGCGGACGCCCTGCTGGCGGGCCGCGATCCCGAGCCACCCGCTCCCCACCCGGGGCGGTCGATGCTCATGGACGCGGTCCTGCTGAACGGACTGGCCCGTGGCCATGTCGACGGGGCGGCCTTCTTCATGCGGCTGTTCTCCCGGGTGCCGACCCAGCGGCTGCTGCGCTTCCTGGACGGTGCCACCACGCTGGCCGAGGACCTCTCGATCGGCCTGAACAGCCCGGTGGGGCCACTGCTGCGCAGTGCCGTGGAACTCCCGGTGCGTCCACGACGGCCCGCCCCCGTCGTCCGATCCTCATAGACCTCGTAGGCCTCATAGACCTCGTAGAGGAGAACCATGCCCACCCTGCGCGATGCCGACCTGGCATCGGCTTTCGACCACGCCGCCGGCAGCTACGACGCCCTGGTGCGGGCCAACCCCGGCTACCACGCGCACCTGCGGCGCTCGGCGCGCCGTCTGGGGCTCGACTGCCACGGGCGCGGCCTGCGCGTCCTCGATCTGGGCTGCGGTACGGGCGCGTCGACGGCGGCGCTGCTGTCCGTGCTGCCGCAGGCCGAGATCACCGCTGTGGACGCGTCGGCGGGAATGCTTCAGAAGGCGGCGGCCAAGTCGTGGCCCGCCACCGTCAGCTTCACCCACGCGCCTGCCGAGAAACTGGACTCCAGCACGGTCGGGGGTCCTTTCGACGCGGTGTTCGCCGCCTATCTCTTCCGCAACACCGCCGACCCCGACCGCATCCTGTCGTCGGTGGCGGCCGTCCTCAAACCCGGTGGCCGGCTGGCCGTGCACGAGTACACCCTCAGCGGCAAGCACCGTCACCGTGCCCTGTGGTCGGCGGTCTGCGCGGGCCTGTTGCCCGTCACCACGGCCCTCGGGGACGGCGCCCTGTACCGGCATTTGTGGCGCAGCGTCGTCGAGTTCGACACGGCCGACCAGTTCGCCCGCCGGACGGCCCGGGCGGGGTTCACTCACGTGCGGGTGCTGCCGCTACCGGGCTGGCAGACCGGCATCACGCACACCGTCGTCGGCCAAACGCCGGGGGAAGGGACACACGGATGAAGCCTCGGCACACCCCGCCGCCGGGAGGCCTGGACCGCCGGGCCGTGCACATCCCGGCCGCCCCCGGATCGGCCAGGGCCACCGGCACACCGCCGTCGACGGCCGTCGTGGGCGGGGGGATCGCCGGCCTGGCGGCGGCCGTCGCGCTGGCCGAACGCGGCGTGCGCGTCACGCTGTTCGAACGCGAGGCCGCACTCGGCGGCCGTCTCGCCGGCTGGCACACGGTCCTCGCCGACGGCTCGTCCGCCACCATGAGCCGCGGCTTCCACGCCTTCTTCCGCCAGTACTACAACCTGTGCTCCCTGCTGCGCAGGACCGATCCGCGCCTTGAACGGCTGACACCGCTGCCCGACTACCCGCTGTGGCACGCCGACGGCCTGCGCGACAGCTTCCGCCACGTCCCGCGCACCCCTCCGTGGAGCGCTCTGGGCTTCGTCGCGCGCAGCCCGACCTTCACCCTCCGTGATCTCCCCGCGATGAACGCGCGGGCCGCGCTGCCGCTGATGGATGTGCGGGTACCGGAGATCTACGACCGGTTGGACGGCGTCAGCGCCCACGAATTCCTTCAGTCGATCGGGTTCCCCGAGGCGGCCCACCATCTGGCGTTCGAGGTGTTCTCGCGCAGCTTCTTCGCGGATCCCCGCGGACTCTCGGCGGCCGAGATGGTGCTGATGTTCCACATCTATTTCCTGGGGTCCGCCGAAGGCCTCCTGTTCGACGTCCCCGACGACCCCTTCCCGGTCGCCCTGTGGGATCCGCTCAGCGCCTACCTGGAGAAGCAGGGCGCCGAGATCCGCCTGTCGGAGCCGGTCGACCAGATCGTGCCGTCGGCCGACGGCGGGTTCACCGTCGCCACCGGAGCCGATGCCCGGCACTACGACGCCTGCGTTCTCGCTCTCGACACCGGCGGGCTGCGACAGGTGGTCGACCGCAGTCCCGGGCTGGGCGACACGCCCTGGCGCGACCGGATCGCCGGGCTGCGGACCGCCCCCGCCTTCCTCGTCTCCCGGCTCTGGCTCGACCGGCCGGTGGCGCAGGACCGGCCCGGTTTCCTCGGCACCAGCGGCTACGGCGGATTGGACAACGTCAGCGTCCTGGACCGCTGGGAGCAGGAGGCCCACCGCTGGTCCCGCCGCACGGGCGGGTCCGTGGTGGAACTGCACGCCTACGCCGTCGCGGACGACGCGGACCGGGCAGGCGAACAACAACGGCTCATCGAGCAGTTGCATCAGGTGTATCCGGAAACGCGGTCGGCCCGCATCGTCGACGTCCGACACGAGTGGCGCGAGGACTGCCCGCTGTTCCCCGTGTCCGGATACCAGGACCGTCCCGCGGTGACCACGCCCCACCCGCGCCTCATGGTCGCCGGCGACCTGGTGCGTACGGGCCTGCCGGTGGCGCTGATGGAGCGGGCCGCGACCAGCGGCATGCTCGCGGCCAACTCCCTCTTGCGGCAGTGGCAGTTGCGGGGACACCCGCTGTGGACCGTGCCGCAGCGGGGACGCAACCTGCTGCTGCGCCGACTGGCGCACCGGACGGCGACGCCCTCGCGATGAGGGCGGCCGCGGTCCGGCGCCGCTGTCGAGCCCGGTGGGGTCTCAGCAGAACGGGGCGCGCGTGGTGTTGCCGCCGTCCTGCGGCGTGTACGCGACGCGGCAGGGGTCGACTCCCGCCCGCCGCAACGCGGTTCGCGCCGCTCGGGTCTGTTCCGCGCCCAGCTCGGGTGTCCGCGAGAGGACGAATCCGCTGCGGCGCAGGGAGTCGGTCACCACCGCCCACCGGTAGTCGTCGTCGAGGCCGACCACGATGTAATTGGCGTCTTTGCCGTGCTTGTAGTGCCCGTTCACTCCGGCGAAGGAGACGTTCAGGCGCGCGTTCTCGGCGTCCAGGGGCTTGGCGTCGCCCTTCACACTGCTGGTGAGACCGAAGACGGTCGTGCAGGAGTTCTTCACGGACACCGTGCCGGTCCCGCTCAGGCTGTACAGGGCGTGCGCGTTCTTCACGCACTGCGCCTCGTAGAGGGCCGGAACAGCCGCGATTTGGTGCCACTTTCCGAGGTAGCGCTGAAGGTCCACCCGGGCCACGGGCGCGGGCTCGGTTTCGGCACGGGGCGCGGCCACCGCCGTTGTCACCGGGGCGAGGAGTGCCCCAGCGGCAAGCGTGCAGACAACGGCGCGGCGTACCTGAGAACGGTGGATCACGGTCGACCTCCATCGAGTAGCGCAATGGCGCGGACGAACGCATTCCGTGCCGAGCGCGGAGGCGGTTGCACCGCTCACCGTGTTGCCGCCTCTTTCCGGCGACTTCGACCCGAACGGTGCAATGCGGGCCCCATGGCCGACCCTCCACCGTGATCGCATCGAAGGGAGGTCTGGCGGGAATGCTTCGACTCCGTCAAACCCCGCGTGAGCAGCGGCTTTCCGGACACTGCCCCGTCCAGGTCCGGCCCCCCGACCGGTAGGTCGTCCTCGATCACGACCGCGCGCCCAGGCCGAACAGTCACGTCGCCGACTCGTGCGGTTCATGGCTCAGGACGACGTCTTCGGCTTCGGTGTGCACTTCGCCGACCAGCAACTCGGCACCGTGGACGACACGCGCGGCTGGCGCCTGTGGGGGTACGAGGGCACCGGTAGGAGCCCCGTCACACCTTTGAGCGGGAGCAGCGGCGGTTGCGCGTACTGGCCCGGTCAATGAGCCCGTTCCAACTTGCCGGATGAGCTTGCCCGTTGGGCTGAAGGCGCGAAGAGGCCCCTGGTAGAAGGGTTTTCGACCATGCGAACCGGATCCACCAGAGGCTTCGCGTGCTTGTCTACCGCCGGCATCGACCTGTCCACCCCCACTCTGCGCTTCCTGGCCGGCCGATTGCGCACTCGCCATCGACTCCAGGGCACGCGGTGCCGGCGCCTGCCGCCGGGCCGCCGAGCCCTGCTCGTCCTGGCGCACCTGCGAAAGGGCGATACCTACGCCCAGCTCGCCGCCGGATTCGGCATCGGCACCGCCACGGCCTACCGCTACATCCGAGAGGCGATCGAGATCCTGGCCACCCTCGCCCCGACGCTGGAGCAGGCATCGGAAGCGGCTCGCCGGAAAGCGTTCCTGATCCTCGACGGCACCCTCCTGCCGATCGACCGGATCGCCGCCGGCCGCCCGTACTGCTCCGGCAAGGCCAAGCGGCACGGGATGAATGTGCAGGTCATCGCCGACCCGCCGGGCAAACTGCTGTGGGCCTCGCCCGCCTTGCCCGGTGCCACGCACGACCTGACCGCCGCCCGCACCACCGGGATCATCGACGCCCTGGCCATGACCGGACTGACGACCTGGGCCGGCCGCGCGTGCCAGGCTGCGGGACGGCATATCCGGGTGCCGATCCGCGGCCGGAAGCTCAAGCGGTGGCAACGCCGCCACAACACAACCCACGCCAAGATCCGGTGCGTCGGCGAACAAGCCGTAGCCACGCTGAAGGGCTGGCCAGTCCTCCGCAAGATCCGGTGCAGCACGAATCGGACCACCGACCTCGTTCGTGCCATCCTCACCCTTCATCTGGCCAGGTCAGAGGGCAGATGAAATGAACTCACGCTCCCTCGCTGGCGACCTGGTGGGCGAGTGCCGTCGAGGGAGTCGTCGTGAACCGTCGGGGTCTGCGCAATCCTGGCTTACTGATCGCTGCCGCGGAGGGCCTGAGGAGTGCAGGCGGACGGAGCAGGCTGCGGTCGTGATCGGCGCGGAACGGGGCCGCGGTGGCGGTCATGGCTGACACCCCTTCCTCGGCTCCTCGGTCACAGCCCACACCCTCACCCGGAACTGTGGGCGGTTCAACCACCGCGCGCGGAGAAGCACGGAGAGGTCAGGTGCTCCCGACCTCGACCGAGTGGGCTGCCAGGCCGCGGATTCCCAGGTCGACGAGTTGCTCGGCGAGCGCGTCGTTGAGCGGGCTGATGCCGAAGAGCAGGTGGAAGTAGACCGGCGCATAGAACAGTTGGGCTGCCGCACTCGGGTCGAGGTCGGAGCGGAAGACGCCTTCGTCGATGCCGCGCCGCATCAACTTCTCGACCGCTGCGGCGCGTTCGTTCCAGAATCTGCCGCGGAAGTCGGCGATCGTCTCGGGGTCGTACTGTCCTTCGGCCACGATCTGCGCGACGAGCGTGCCCATGGGGCCGGCGTACTGGGAGATCAGTGCCTTGAGGTGCGCGAGGAGTGCCTCGCGGACGGGCACCCCTTCGGGGATTCGGGTGTGTGCGAGGTGGTTCTCCATAAAGGCGTCGATGACGACGGCGCCCTTGCTGGGCCACCACCGGTAGATCGTCGCCTTGCTGACCTTGGCCCGCTTGGCGATTGCCTCCATGGTCAGCTTCTGCACCGTGATGGCTCGTCGGCCATCACGGACGAGCAGGTCCATGGTCGCGTCGAGGATTGCTCGGCGACTCGATTCGCTTCGTACAGCCACAGGGGAAAAATACCTCGGACGCGACCGTAGTTCTCGCGTCAGCGCGCGACTGGCCCTCCATGTTACCTCACAAATGATACGAGACGTATCGAATGTGTAGTGGTGGTGCAGGAAGTCGAGGCGGTACCCACCCCCAATGAGTCAGCCATCTGTGGCGGAGGCCACTCTCCCGCCGCGTGAAGGGGGAGAAACGCTGCCTAATCGCCCGCGTTGAACGCCTCATGGGCCGGGGGGTTGGCCGGAGTGTCCGCCCTCGCAGGGGTGGGATGAGGTTCATTGGATGCGAAACGTATCGTTTCGAATGTAGAGTCGCGTCACCTCTTGTAGGGAAGGAGCGCCCCATGACGGTGTGCTTTCGACAGGCGGTTTTCGTGCCGCCTTCGGTCTGTGTCGTCGCCGAGGAGTTGGGGTTCTACGCCGACGTGGGCGTGGATGTCGAGACCGTGTTCATCGAGTCGTCGACGGATCAGCGGGACCGGTTGCTGAGCGGGAACGTGGATGTGGGTGTGACGGCCATGGACAACCTCGTGGTCTGGAACGCCGGCGGCGGCGGTCTTCGGATCGTGGCCCAGGTGGAGTCGACGACACCGCTGGAACTGCTCGCCAGGCCGTCGGTGGAAAGAGTGGAGGGGCTGCGCGGTGCGGTGCTGGGTGTCGACGCCGTGGACAACGGGTTCGCGGTGGTGCTGCGCCATCTGCTCGCCCGGCGTGGACTGTCCGCCGCCGACTGCACGCTGCTGCCCGTAGGCGGTGTGCGTGAGCGCTGGGAAGCACTGCGTACGGGATCGATCGATGCGACCTTGCTGGGGCCGCCGTTGGATGAGCTGGCGGCCGAGGCGGGCTTCGTGTCACTGGCTGCCGTGGAGGCGGAGGTACCTGACTACCCCGGACAGGGAGTGGTCGCGGGACCGGCAGCACGGAAGGCGGGCGGCGACGGGCTCCCGCGGTATCTGACGTCACTGGAAGCGGCGCGGCAGTGGCTCTGTGACGCCCCCGACGAGCAGGTACGGGAGCTGTTGGCGCGGGGTGGTCACGGGCCTGCCTCGGTGCGAGCGGCATTGCGCACGCGCCCGAAGTCACTGGTTCCGTCACGTGCGGGACTTGAGCGGATCTTGGCGATGCGCGACGGGCTCGGCCTGCTGCCCCGGCCTGCGCCTGGCCTTAGGGATCTGTACGACGACGGGCCCCTCGGCGGAGTGCACAAGTAAGAGCGGTACTTCCAACAAGTACCAGAGAAGAACAGGGAGATGTGGTGTCGCAAGACTGCGAAGTCCTGGTCGTCGGCGGTGGCCCGGTAGGGGTGAAGATGCTGGCCGAGCTGGGCCATGCCGGCGTGCGGGCCGTCGGTATCGAGATGTGGCCCGAGATGTGGAGGCAGGCTCGGGCGGTGCACTTCGACGCCGAGGCGATGCGCTCGTTCCAGTCGATCGGCCTCGCCGCGCAGGTTTCCGAACTGACAAGCCCGATGCGGCATTACCGGATGGAGAACGAGGCCGGGGACACCCTGCTGTCCTTCGCGACCGGGCAGTGGGGGCCGCAGGCATGGCACGGTGAAAACCTCTTCCACCAGCCGGAGATCGACGCTCTGCTGCGTGCAGAGGTCGAACGGCTGCCCGGTGTGGAACTCCGGCTCGGAACGACGCTCCTGGAGATCGACCAGGACGATGACGGTGTCCACTGCCACGTCGAGACGGCCGACGGTACGCGGCAGACGATCACGGCGCGCTGGGTCGTGGCCTGCGACGGCGCCAACTCCACGGTCCGGGATTCACTCGGCATTCCCGTCGAGAACCTCGGCGTGGACGATCCGTGGCTCGTCGCCGACGGGCAGCTGCACGGGGCCCTGGACATGGAGGGCGACATGGTGCTGCTGGGCCGGCACACGCGGCCGGCCCTGTTCATCCGGCTCCCCGGCGACCGTGCCCGCATCGAGCTCAAAGTGCTGCCGGGAGACGACCCGGACGAAATCATCACGCCCGCGGGAATCGCCCGGCTGAGCAAGGGTCTTCTCACGCCCGACAACTTCACCCCCGACCGTCGCTCCATCTACACCTTCCGCGCCCGGGTCGCGGAGAGGTGGCGCGTGGGCAACGTGTTCCTCGCGGGCGACGCCGCGCACCAGGCGCCGCCGCTGTTCGGCCAGGGCCTGTGCGCGGGGATGCGGGACGTGTCGAACCTCGTGTGGAAGCTCCGGCTGGTCGCCAGCGGCAGGGCGCCCGAATCCCTGCTCGACACCTATGAGTCCGAGCGCCGCCCGCACGCCTGGTACTGGGTCAACGAGGCGGCGGTGATGGCCAATCTCGTCCAGACCACCGACCCCGAGGTCGCCTCGCAGCGAGATGCTTTCGTTCTCGCCGAACCCGAGAAAGGTTTCCCGGCGGACCCGGCTCTCGGCCCCGGCCTGCACGCCGGGGCCGCCGTCCCCGAGGCCGGCCGCCTGTCGATTCAGCCGATGCTGCCGGACGGCACCCGTCTCGATGATCTCGTCGGCCGCCGGTTCCTACTGGCTGCCACGCCTCAACTCCTCGCGGAACTAACCGGGTTCGTACGGACCGCACTGGAGGGCGATCCGGAGATCGCCGTGCTCACTTCTCCGGAACACGTCGGCGCGCTGCTCGACAGCGTGGTGTCGCCGGCTGTTCTGGTTCGTCCCGACCGATACGTGCTCGGGACCGCGCAGTCGGCGCGGAGCCTCACAGAGCTGCTCCGCCTGCTGCCGCTCGGGTCCGGGCTCCCGGATTCGTCTCTTGCCGCCACTACTTCTGGAGTTCGTCATGTCTGAGAGTCCGATCAGTTCGATCAGTCCGATCACGCATTTGCGGCATGTGGATATCGCGGTGCAGGACTATGAGAAGCAGGTGGCCTTCTATGAGGAGAAGTGGGGGTTGGTGAAGGCCGGGTCGGACGGTGATGTCACGTATTTCGCGGCGGAGGGGTCGCCGGAGCAGTACGTGATCCGGGTGCGCCGGGCGCAGGACAAGCGGCTGGACCTGGTGTCCTATGGCGCCGCGGACCGGGAAACGGTGGACGCTCTGGCGGTGCGGCTGGCCCGCGGGGGTGTGCGGTTGGTGGGGGAGCCGGACGTGCTGCAGACACCGGGCGGCGGCTACGGTTTCCGGTTCTTCGACGTGGAGGGCCGCACGGTCGAGGTGTCCACGGAGGTGGCGGCGCGACGGCACCGGCGGATCGAGGAGCGCGAGGACATCCCGGTGCGGCTGTCGCATGTGGTGCTGAACTCGCCGGAGCCGGAGAAGCTGCAGGCGTTCTACGAGAAGTTCCTGGATTTCCGGCTGACGGACACGAATGTGCATCCGAAGCTGGGCGGGATCATGTGGTTCATGCGGTGCAATCCGCAGCACCACTCGATGGCGATCGCGCGGTGCCCGCATGTGTCGCTGCATCATGCGTCGTTCGAGATGCGCGGCCTGGACGAGTACATGCGGGGCAGCGGCCGGCTGATGCGGGACGGTGTGTACAAGGTGTGGGGCCCGGGCCGGCACCGGGCGGGGGACAACACGTTCACGTACTTCCATGACCCGAACGGGAACACGATGGAGTACACGACGGAGCTGGAGACCCTGGACGAGGACTCCTGGCATCCGCACCTGTACTCGACGGACGATCCGGAGACATCGGATCAGTGGGGTACCTCGAACCCGATGAACGATTTCGTGTCCCGGGAGATGTTCAACGATCCCGACCGCGGCCTGTTCACCCCGCCCCCGGTATGACACCAGACGTAGGAGACCAGGGTGGGCCGCCGCCCCTGCTTCGGCAGCCCACCCTCCCCCCGCCATCATCAAGAAGTCGAGGACACGATGAGCATCACACCCTTCTCCTTGGGGACCTTCGCCGAAGCAACTGACAGCCCGTTCCCCGGAATTGTCGTGGACGGAAAGGTGTACGACACCCGGACCGTGCTGCCCGCAGCCGCCACCACCCGGGACCTGCTCGCCGACTGGGAGACGGCGCTCGAAGCGCTTCAGTCTCTCGCCGACGCGCCCGAAGCCGGCTCGGGGCGGCCGGTCGGCGACCTGCGGGTGCTGGCACCGGTCCAGCCGCCCGGGCAGATCATCGCCGCCGGCGCCAACTACCGCGAGCACGTCATCCAGATCACCGTCGCCCACCGCCTGGGCAAAGCGGACGCCACCGCGGAGGAACTGCGCGAGCAGGCCGCCCGCGAGGTCGACGAGCGCCGGGCGAACGGCGATCCCTACGTGTGGATCGGCGTCCCCTCGGCCATCAACGGGCCCTACGACGATGTCGTCCTGCCCTCCCTCGGCGAGAACCACGACTGGGAACTCGAACTGGGCGTGATCATCGGCCGCGAGGCGCGCGAGGTGAGCCCCGCCGAGGCGCTCGACCACGTCGCGGGCTACACCATCTGCAATGACCTGACGACGCGCAGTCTCGTGCCCCGCCCGGAGATCCCCATGATGGGCACGGACTGGATGCGCTCCAAGAACCAGCCCGGCTTCTACCCCACGGGGCCGTACGTGGTGCCCGCGCGCTTCGTGCCCGACCCGCAGGACCTGGACATCACGCTGAAGCTCAACGGCAAGGTCATGCAGAAGGGCAACACGGGCGACATGATCTTCGACATCGCCTCGCTCATCTCGTACGCCTCCCACCGCCTGGTCCTGCAGCCGGGCGACATGCTCATCACCGGCTCACCGGAGGGCAACGGCTCCCACTACGGGCGGTTCCTGCGTGCGGGCGACGTGATGGAGAGCGAGATCACCGGCCTCGGTACGCAGCGCACCGTGTGCAGCTAGGCATCGCCGGAGCCGTCCCTGCGGGGCCACCCGGTGGCCCCCCCCCCCGGGGGGGGGGCCCACCCCCAAGGGGAGACAAGTGTGTTTGGGTGAGAAACCCCACCCCCCCCCCCCCCCCAAACCCGGGGACGGGCGGCCGCGGGGGGCGCCCGGGCACCCC